>NZ_RAWA01000023.1 GCF_003611675.1 Corallococcus sp. CA053C | reverse complement strand
TGCTTCGTCATCAGGTCGGCGACCCGCCACGTCCGGGGGGAGAACACGCCCCGGTCCGAGGAGCCGGGCTGGCCCGCGGGAGTGCGCTCGGTGAGGACGATCTGCACGGCGGAGGCGAGCCGCTCCTCCGTGATGACGTCCTTGCCCGCCGCCAGGGGATGTGAAGGCGCGGCGACCGGGATCATCCGCAGGAGGGCGAGGGGACGCTGCTCCAGCCCTGAGAGGTCCAGGTCCGTGCCCGCGATGCCGAGCGTGGCCCGCCGCTCCCGCACGAGCGCGGTCACCGCCGCGAGGAACTCGATTTCAAGCGCCAGCTCCACGCCGGGGTGGGCCTGGGCGAGCTCGTGGATGAAGGCCATCAGCGCGCTCGTCGGGAACATGGCGTCGACCGCGAGCGAGAGCTTCGTCTCCGCGCCGCTCTTGATGCGGCCCACCACCCCCTGGAAGACGGCGAGGTCCTCGTGCAGCCGCTCCGCCGCGGCGACGACGGCCTCCCCCTTCGCGGTCAGCCGGGGCACCCGGCCGCTCCGGTCGAAGAGGCGCAGGCCCAGCTGCTTCTCCAGCCGCTGCATCGCCTGGCTGACCGCGGGCTGTCCCTGTCCGAGCCTGCGGGCCGCCGCGGTGAAGCTGCCCTCCTCCGCGACCGCGCGGAGCGTCCGGAGCTGATCAATGGTGACGCTTTCGAGCACGCGGCAAGTGCATCACATCGTGGACGCGGGCGCACGTTCACTCCCTGCGCTCGCGCCGGGCCCCGCGCCGTCCACATGAGCCCGTCCGCGCTCCACCACCACTTCAAGTCCGTCACCGCGATGAGCCCGCTGCAGTACCAGAAGCAGCTGAGGCTCCAGGAGGCCCGTCGCCTGATGCTGGCGCAGGCCATGGACGCGGAGATGGCCGGCCACTCCGTGGGCTACGAGAGCCCGTCCCAGTTCAGCCGCGAGTACAGCCGGATGTTCGGGGCTCCTCCCTCGCGCGACATCGCACGGCTGCGGAAGACGTTCAGCGGTCGATCATCCGCTGATTGGTCTCCGAGTAGCGGGCCCCCTGGATCGTGACGGTGGACGTGATGTCGCCAATGTCGCGCAGGTCCTTGTCCGTGAGCTGGAGGGTGGCCGCGCCCAGGTTCTCTTCCAGCCGGTGCAGCTTCGTGGTGCCGGGGATGGGGACGATCCACGGCTTCTGCGCGAGCAGCCACGCGAGCGCGACCTGCGCCGGGGTCGCCTTCAGGCGCTCGGCGATCTGCTTCAGCAACGCGACGAGCGCGAGGTTCGCCCGCCGGTTCTCCGGGGTGAAGCGCGGGACGCTGTTGCGGAAGTCCGAGGCGTCGAACGACGTCGTCTCGTCGATCTTGCCCGTCAGGAAGCCCTTGCCCAGCGGGCTGAACGGAACGAAGCCAATGCCCAGCTCCTCGAGCGTCGGCATCACGCTCTCTTCCGGCTCCCGCCACCAGAGCGAGTACTCACTCTGCAGCGCGGAGACGGGCTGCACGGCGTGGGCGCGGCGGATCGTCTTCGCGCCCGCCTCCGACAGCCCGAAGTGCCGCACCTTGCCCTCGTGGATCAGCTGCTTCACCGTCCCGGCGACCTCTTCAATGGGGACGTTCGGGTCCACGCGGTGCTGGTAGAGCAGGTCGATCGTCTCGACCCGGAGGCGCTTGAGCGAGGCCTCGGTCGTGCGCCGGATGTTCTCCGGCCGGCTGTCGAGGCCGCCTGTGCGCCCGTCTTCGTACCCGAAGCCGAACTTCGTCGCGATGACCACCTGGTCACGCACCGGCGCGAGCGCCTCCCCCACGAGGTCTTCGTTCGTGAAGGGGCCGTAGATCTGCGCGGTGTCGAAGAACGTGACGCCGCGCTCCACCGCCGCGCGGATGAGGCTGATCATCTGCTGCCGGTCGGGGACAGGCCCCAGGGCGTGGCTCATGCCCATGCAGCCGAGCCCGATGGGTGAGACTTCCAGACCGCCTCTGCCGAGTTGTCGCTTCTTCATGATGCTTCGCCTCTCTAAAGGGCTGCGCTGTTGAGCGATGACACCCAGAGAAATACCCACCGGGCCCGCTCCGGACTACGCGCGAGGTGCAAAGGGGCTGTTAAGCACTGCTTACAAGCGACGCTCAGGAAAGCGCCCGAGCGGACGTCCGTCAGCCTCCCTGGCCGCACCCGTGGGAGGCCGCCCAGGTGCCGGGGGCTGCCCGCAGCTTCTTGAGGACCTCGAGCCCGATGAACGTGGTGAAGGCGTCCGGGTTGAGGGAGGAGTTGGCGAGGACCACGACGCCCTGTTGACGCTCCCGGTCGAACCCGATGAACGCGGTGAAGCCGATGTTCCCCCCGTTCTTGAACACGAGGGGCGCGCCGTCCTGCACGTCCAGGTTCCACCCCAGCCCCACGCCGTCGACCTGGAAGTACACCGTGTCGAACGAGCCGAAGGTCTGCTCCTGGGTGAGCTTCATCGCCTCCTCCAGCGGTGAGGGGCCCACGCCCATGGCCGCGTCGAGGAACGTCAGCATGTCGTTGAGGTCGGACTTCAGGCCGCCTCCGCCCTGGGTGATGTCCTCCATGTGCAGTGGCTCCACCGCGCGGTTGCCGTGGTAGCCCTGGGCGAGCCGGGCCTGCTGCGCGTCGGTGAGCGTCATGGCCGTGTGGGTCAGCCCCAGCGGGTCGAGGACGCGTGCGCGCAGGACCGTCTCGAAGTCCGTGCCGTGGCGCGCACCGAGCGCGTAGCCGAGCAGCCCATAGCCCGCGTTCGAGTACTCGAACCCGCTCCCCGGATCGCGCGGCAGCGCGTACCCGTTCAGGAACTCGAACATCCGCGCCTCGGTGTAGCCGGCATAGGGGTCGTCCTGATCGGTGTCCATGTTCGTCGGCTGTCGCGGCAGCCCCGACGAGTGGTTCGCCAGGTGGCGGAGGGTGATGACGCTGTCGCCGCGCATGGGCACTCGCACGCCCGGCGGGAGGAAGTCCTGGAGCGGATCCTCCAGGCGCAGCTCGCCCCGGAGGTGCATCTGCGCGAGCGCGACGGCGGTGAAGGCCTTGGTGACGGAGCCGATTTCAAAAACAGTGTCGGCGGTGAGGGGCTCCCCGGAACCCAGCCGGCGCTCGCCGTAGGCGAAGGTGCTCCGCTGGCCCGCCTGGCTCACCCCCACCACGATGCCCACGTTCGCGCCCAGCGCGATGTGCGGGACGACAATGTCATCCACCGCCTCCTGGAGCGTCGTGGGTTCGGACCTGCCGCTGTCACAACCGAGCAGGGCGGCGACGGCGGCCCCCAGCGCAATGACTCGCAGTCCCGGCTTCATCGGCCCACCCCCCACTGCCGGTCCACGCTCAAGCGGAGGCCCGGAAACACATAATTGCGCACGCCCAGCGTGGGGTTCGTGCGCACCAGCGAGCCAAGCCCCGCTGACACGAACAGCTGCGCGTTGACGGAGTATGCCGAGAACAGCCGGCACCGGAGGCCCACCGCCACGGGCACGCCGAAGGCCACCCGGTCCACGTAGCCGGAGAGGTCCGTGGAGCTGCCTCCCGCGGACCTGAGCTGTCGGCGCACCGCGTAGCCGACCTCCAGGCCCGCCTGCACGTTGAACATCAGGCGACTGGAGGAGGAGGTGTTGAAGCCGAGCCACAGCGGCACCTCCAGGTAGTCCAGGTCCACCTGTCGCGACGCGAAGCCGCCGCCCTTGCGCGAGTAGAGCAGGTCCGCTCCCAGGCTCCAGTGCTCCCACGGGTGGTAGAGCACGCCCAGCCCCTGGGCTGTGCGAAGCCGCGTGTCATGCGGCGCGACCTTGAGGAAGTCGATGAGGGGATAACCGGTGTCGTACAGGAGGCTCGTGGACTGGGGGACGAACCGCACCCCGAACTGCACACCCTGCTGCGCGCTGGCGGGCACGGCGGCCAGCAGCAGGAGACATCCCAGAAGCATCTTCATGGCCCGCGAAGGTACCGATGCGCCCGGTCCGCGCGCATGTGCCATTGGTCATGCCTGCTTCAGATCATTCCCAGCTCCAGCGCCCGCAGCACGGCCCGGGTCCGGTCGCGCACGCCGAGCTTCGCGAAGATGCTCGACGCGTGGTTCTTCGCGGTGCCCTCACGGGTGCCGAGCGCGTCCGCGATCTCCTTGTTGCTGAACCCGCCCGCCATGAGCCGCAGCACCTCGCGCTCGCGCGGCGTGAGAGCTTCGGGCTGCTCGCTGCGCTCGAAGGTCACCGGCAGGGCCTCCAGGTTGCGCGACGCGGCCTCCGTCACGGTGGGCCGCAGGAGCGTCTCTCCCCGGGCGATGCGGCGGATGGCCTCGCACAGGTCCTCGAAGGAGACATCCTTGAGCAGGAACCCGCGAGCCCCCGCGCGCATCCCCCGGAAGAGGGCCTCCTCGTCGTCGAAGGTGGTGAGCAGGAGCGTGGGAGGCGCGTGTCCGCCCAGCGCTTCGAGCACGCCCGGTCCGTCCAGCCGGGGCATCCGCACGTCGAGCAGCACCACGTCCGGCGCGAGCGTGCGGATGAGGCCCAGGGCCTCCTGACCGTCGGGGGCCTCCCCGACCACGAGGATGTCCGGAGCCAACTCCAGCAGGCTGCGCAGGCCCTTGCGCAGGAGCGTCTGATCATCCACCAGCACCACGCGGATCATGTCGGCACCTCCCGGGGCAGCCGCGCTTCGAGCCGGAAGCCCGCGTGCTCCTGCGTGACGATGCGCAGGGTTCCACCCAGCGCTTCAAGTCGCTCGCGCATCCCCCTCAGGCCGTGGCCCTCCTGCACGACGCGCTGTCCCTGGCCGTCGTCGTGCGCGGACAGCACGAGGGTGGCCTCCTCCTCGCGGACCTCCAGCCACACGTTGCCCGCGCCTGCGTGGCGGAGCGCGTTCGTGAGGGCTTCCTGCGCACAGCGGAAGAGCGCGTGGGCCTGGCCGGCGTGGCGGACCTGGAGGCGCTCGTCGAACGCGACGTGCACCCGGGGCGCTCCGGTGCCGTGCGCGAGCGTCAGCAGGGCGGTGCGCAGGTCGATGACCGCGGCGGTGCGCAGGTGGCCCACCGCCCTCCGGACCTCCCCGAGCAACTGCTTGCCGATGCCTCGTGCCTCCTCCACCGCGCTGCGCGTGGCCCCGTCCGACAGCTGCACGGCCCGCTCGAGTTGCAGGTGCAGCACCGTCAGGTGGTGGCCGAGCGTGTCGTGCAGCTCGCGCGAGAGCTCCACACGGTCCGCGAGCCGCACGCCGTCCGCGAGGAGCCCCTGCGTCGCGACGAGCTCGCGGTTCAACCACTGACTCTCATGGCGCTGGCGTCGCTCCGTGGCCGCGATGAGCCCGATGACGAACGCGAAGGCCTGCCAGCCCAGGTGTGCGCCGAGGGTCGCGAGGAGGACACCTCCGCCGGGGATCCACGCGGGCATGCCCGCGGCGCCCGGATCGCGGATCAGGACGTAGACGAGCCACGGCACGCCCAGCACATTGCACGCCGCCAGCCACCGGAGCGCGCGGCGCGGCTCCAGCAGGAAGGGCAGGGTGGCCGCGACGATGTAGTGCAGGTTGGGGAAGAGGAACGTGCCGATGAGCGACAGGAGGACGAGCAGCGCGGTCCTCACCCGCCGCCGGGGTGAGATGAGCCCGGGACCCAGCAGCCACCAGAGCGCGGGAAGGTAGAGGGCGAGGGGAGCGAAGCGCGCCACCAGGTGGCTGCCGTCGCCCGGCCGGGCCGCGGCTTCGACGGCTTCCTCCAGCACGGTGAGGGTCCACGCGACCACGCCCGCGAAGCGCAAGAGCCGCTCCGAGGGGAGCCGTGGGCTGCTCGCGTCGTCCGTCGCGGCGGGCGGCGCCAGGGGGCCGGAGGGCTCAAGGGCCCCCGGCGGGGGACTCAGGCGCAGTGGGGTACCGGGATGCATGGGCGCTCGTCCGTCCTGCCGTCATGGCTGCGTCTTGCGCGGCCACCGTAGCAGGAAGCCCTGTGTCATCGCGGTGTCGGTGGGGTGACCCGGCGGGGCACTGCTCCCGATGTGCAGCGCCCCTCCGCGATGGCTGGGATTGCCGGCCCTAGTTGATGGGGCAGCTGCCACCCGAACAATAGAAGCAGGCGCTGGTGCAGTTGCCGCCCGTGCAGAGCGAGATGTCGGGGCCATGGCAGGTGGGCGACGAGACATCCTGCAGGGTGTAGTCCGTGTAGATGTCGCCGCAGGCGATGACCCGGTCGTCGGTGCCACCGTTGGCTTCCACCGACATGCTGTTGCTCACATACGTGTCACCGCTCGCGGTCTTGCCCTTCTTCCAGCTGCCGTAGGCGACGAAGTTGGCGGCGTTCGCGGGAACGATCGCCGTCCCCGGCTTGTAGTGGAGCAGGCCGTTGACCGGCACCTGGACGGTGAAGACGCCCGACGCGCCGCGCTGGCGGTTGAAGGTGACAGGCCCGTTGCCGCTGCAGTTGGCGACACCGAAGTGGGCCGAGTGCCCCGGGTGGTTGAAGTTGACGTCGCCCCACCAGTTGGTCGTGCGGAGCCGGACCACCGTGGCCGTGCCCTGGATGATGTCGCAGGAGCGGAGGTTGGGCTGACACGAGCCGCGGTCCTGGGCTCCGAGCGGGAAGTCACACCCGCTGGTGCAGTACGTATCGCTCGGGTGGGCGGTGCTGATGACCTCCTGGTTGGGATCACCACACGAGGCATCGCCATACTCGGAGCTGACCCACGCCCGGAAGGACGCCGAGCAGCCCGCGGTCAGGGACTGGCCGCCAGCGTCGAACCCGGAGGGCAGCTCCGCGAGCGCTGCCGCGTTCTCCCGCTGGAGCTGCTCGCGCGCGGTGAAGTCCTCCGCGAAGGACGACTGGCGCGCGAGCGCCGCCGGAAGCTCCTGCCGGGACGGGGCCAGCGCGAGGAACACCTCCGCCGGCGTGTGCTTCTTGAGGAAGAGGGGGGCCACGAGGGGGCGCTGCGGGTAGGTCGCCATGACGGCGATGTCCACCGCGCCGTCGTCGTTCTCGAGCCAGACGACGTGGTTGCCGCGGGCCCCGGTGACGCGAGCGATCTCACGCGGTCCGGAGGCCGCCTGCGATTGCGCGTGGACAGGGGCTGCACCCAGCAGCCAGGCGGCGCTGGTGAGGGCAAGGGCGAGCGAGGTCGAGAACGGCTTCACGGGGACGGCTCCAGGAAATGACGGCGATCATTCGCCGCACCCCCGTGAACGGAACTCGCCGCGTTTTCTCCTCACCCTTCGGAAGGCATCTGACCTGCATGCTGCGCGCCGCGGAGTCGGTGGTCTTCCCCCGGATGCTCTGTGAAACGCATCGCGGGCCCGTTCAGGGCGCGCCGAGGGCTGACGGAGCCGCCGCCCGCCGGGTGCGCCGGCGCCAGTACAGGAACACCGGCACGCCCGCGCCGAGCAGCAGCGTGCCCTTGAGCGCGTTGAGCGGGTTGGAGGCCGTGGAGCCCACGAGGACGTACAGCGCGGCGGCGATGAAGAGGAGCGGGGTGAAGGGGTAGCCGGGCACCCGATACGCGGCGCGGGGGATGAGCCCCTGCCGCTCGCGCGCGCGGTAGACGAACAGCGTCGCGGCCGTGGCGCCGAAGACGAGCCAGTCGGCGAAGACGACGTAGTCGAGCAGCTCGCCGTACGTGCCCGTGCCCGTGAGGAGGATGGCCCACACCGCCTGGAAGAGGATGGCGGTGGAGGGCGTGCGGTAGCGCGGGTGCAGCCGGGTCATCCAGGGGAAGAACAGTCCATCCGCGGCCATCGCCTGGTAGACGCGCGGCGAGACGAGGATGACGAGGTTGAGGAACCCGAAGGTGGAGAGGGCCACGCCCGCGGTGATGAACGTGCGGCCCGCCGGCCCGAGCACCTGGCCGAGCGCATCCGCCGCCGGGGCACTGCTCCCCGCGAGCCCCGCCGCGCCGAGCGTGCGCAGGTAGGTGAGGTTCGCGAGCAAGTATACGGTCACCACGCCAATGACGCCGAACAACAGGGCGCGCGGCAGGTTGCGCTCGGGGTCGACCATCTCCTCGGCCACGAAGTTCGTCTGCTGCCACCCTCCGTAGCTGAACAGCACCGGGACGAGCGCCGCCCCCAGGGCGAGCACGATGGAGTCGGGTGCCTGTGGAGCGGCGACGGCCTCCACCACCGCGGGTGAGGGGCTTTCGAGCAGGAGTCCGGCGCCCACGAGCACCGCGAGCGCCAGCAGCTTGAGCACGGTGAAGACGTTCTGCGTGAGCGCACCGGGCCGCACGCCGAAGTAGTTCACCGCGGAGAGCAGGAGGATGGCGCCGACGGCGAGGGGGAACCGGAAGCCGGGCCCGAGTCCGGTGAGCGCGAGCGTGTAGTTGGCGAAGGTGACGGCCACCGCGGCGATGGCCCCGGTGGCGATCATCAGCATCATTCCCCACGCATTGAGGAACGCGGGCAGCGGGCCGAAGGCATCGCGCAGGTAGACGTAGCTGCCGCCCGCCTTGGGGATGCGCTGCCCCAGCTCCCCGTAGATGAAGGCGCCGATGAGCGCCACGCCTCCGCCGAGCAGCCACACGCCCAGGGTGAGCTCCGGCGTGTGCACGCGCTGCGCGACGATGGCCGGGTTGAGGAAGATGCCCGAGCCGATGATGCCGCCAATGACGAGCATCACCCCCGAGAAGAGGCCGACGCGTCGCGCGTAGCCGTCGCGAGGCCCGGCCGAAGGGGCTCCGGCTTCGGTTTCGGCTTCGTCCTGGAGGGGGGAGGGGGGCATGGGTCTCCGAGCATATGCCGGCCGCGAGAGGTCGGATGCGCGGTAGACCCTCCTGGCTTGCTCAACCCGGGATGCCAGCCTCCGCGCACGCGGCGGCCTTCAATTGTGCGAGGTCGACGCCCAGGGCCGTCATCCAGGGCCGGGATCTGCTTCAACTCCTTCATGCCCATCAACCTCGGTTGAGGAGCTGATTCTGTTTCCGCCGGAGCAGCCCGGCTGATCCTCAAGCGGTACGAACGCGCCGCGTCGGAACGTCATGTCGCAATCGACGCCTGCGCCGGGGCGCGTCAGTGCTTGCCCAATTCGCCGTTTCGGCTGACTCCTCGCAGAAAAACTACAGTCGTGTCGGAGATGACCTGCACACAGCGCAGCCGACGGCCCGGTTTTTGATGTGTGGCCTGCGCGTGTGGCAGCATGACAGCTCATGCCCTCTGCTCTATTGGCCATTGCCACCACGCTGCTCTTCGCAGTGCCAGCTCTTGCCGCAGGTGCTGCCCACGACCGTGTCAAGGCCGCTGCGGAAGCCATGGGAGGAGAGGCCCAACTTCGAACCCTCCAGGGCCTTCGCATCCAAGGCGTGGGCCACTGGAACCTCTTGGAGCAGTCCGAGCGGCCCTCGCCGCCATTCCTTGTCCTCTATGAGCAGTTTGACGAGGTGCGTGATGTGCAGCACGGACGCATGCACCTGACGAGCAAGAGGCGGGGGGCGTCCTTCGAGGACTGGAAGCCGCTGGTCACGGTGCTCGCCAACGGCGTGGTAGCCATGGGGCAGGAAGGGCAGTTGCGCTCCGCAGGGCCCGCGCAACTTCAAGACGCGCGGGAGCGCTTGGACTTCGCGCCCGAGCGCGTGCTGCTCACCGCCCTGGATGCAAGTGATCTGCGCTCCGAGAAGGATGTGGTGATGCAGGACGTGTTGCACCACGTGGTGGCCTTCCATCACGGCCGCGTGCGTGTCCGCCTGTTTCTCAACGCCAACACCCAGTTACCTACCGCGGTGGAGACGGTGGATGCCCACCCCGAGGACACCTTCTGGAGTGTCTGGGGGGATGTGCGCACGCTGCTGTCCTTCCAGTCCTGGTCACTGGAAGCAGGGGGCCTGCGCTACCCTCGCAGCTGGGACTGGGAGCGAAACGGCCAAGCCTACCACTCACAGGTGGTGACGGCAGTGGCACTCAATCCCCCGATGAAGGAGGGGGACTTCGCGCTGTCGGAGGACGTGAAGAAGGTTTTCGAGGCGCGCGGCGCAAAGCCGTTTGAGAGCATGCCGCTCGGCCGCCCGGATGCGCCGCCCGTGGAGTTGGTGGAGGGCGTGCTGCAGATCCCTGGGCGTTGGAACATCACGCTGGTGAAGCAGGAGGACGGAATCGTGGTCTTGGAGGGGCCGCTGACCTCCGGCTATTCGCAACGCGTGTTGGAGGAGTGCTCGAAGCGCTTCCCCAACATGAAGGTCAAGGCTGTCGTGTCCACCAGCGACGCCTGGCCTCACGTGGGCGGCCTGCGCGAGTACGTGGCGCGTGGCATTCCACTGGAAGTCCTGGACATCAATCGCCCCCTGGTGGAGCGATTGGTGGCCTCGCCGCGCACGATGTTGCCAGACTCGCTTGCTCAAGCCTCCCGAGCCGCGAAGCTCCGCGTGGTCAGCAAACGCAAGGTGCTGGGCTCAGGGAAGAACCGGTTGGAGCTCATCCCCGCGCGTACCGAGACGGGTGAACGCATGCTGTTCGTTTGGATGCCAGAGCACCAGTTGCTTTACACCAGCGACCTGGTGCAGCGCCTGCCGGATGACTCGTTCTTCAACGTGCAGCAGGTGTCCGAGGCGGTAGATGTGGCCACTCGCGAGACGCTGGCGGTGACACGCGCCTTCGGCATGCACCTGGGCCCCACGGAATGGGAAACCCTTACCTCCGCCGTGGAAAAGGCCCGCGCCCCCGTCAAGACTGCACTACCTTGATTGAGGGTCCGACTTGACCGGTAATAACTACTTCCCTGGTTTGTTTGCATTAGCCGGTATTCCTCTGTAGGCTTTGGGTGAGGCGTCTATCCCAGGCGCCTCGCGGAGCCGCTCGTCTTGGGTTCAAGGCGGGTGGACTTCGCACACACCACACCCCGAGGTATGCCATGAAGAAGATCTCCGTTCGCAAGGTTGAGACCTTGAAGACCACGGCCGCGTTGTATGCCTGCTCCAGCTGCGACATGTGGTGTGACATCATGACGACTCTCGGCATGGGCAGTCTCTTCGGCGTCGATGCCTGATGAAACGGGGGTGAGCCGCGCTCGCCCCATGGGCGCACCTGGACTCCCTGGTGCGCCCAGTCTTTTCTGCCGTGCTCTGGCTGGGAACAGCGGAGCCGTGAGTGTCCTGGTGGGTGCTGATGGCTGACTATATGGCCGACTCGCGAATCTCTGTCTTCCCCTTCACCCGTCGCGAGGAGGGGGGAGAGGTCATCATCGGTCGACCTGATACGGCCGTGTTTCTGGCCCTGCCCGCCGAGGCCGTCGCCCTGCTCGATGATCTGGCGGGAGGCTCGACGGTGGGTGAGGCCCGTGCCCGTTACCAGGAGCGCTGCGGCGACGACCCGGACCTCCAGGACCTCCTGGGCCGCCTGGAGCATGAGGGCTTCGTCTGGCCGGAGGGCGGAAAAGGTCCCTCGCGGGGGAACCAGACACCGTTGCGCTTCCACTTCGAGAACATTCCTGAGTCGTTGGCCCGCCGCGTCTTCAGTTGGCCCATGCTCGCGGTGTATTGCGTCATCATTGCTGCAGGCGCCGCGCTGTTGCTGACACAACCGGAGCTCATGCCCGGCTGGCGAGCCCTCTTCTTCACGCAGCACATCACCCTGTCCTATCTGCTACTGACGGTGTTGGGGTATCTGTCTGTGTTCCTCCACGAAATGGCCCACTTGCTTGCGGCCCGTTCGCTGGGGGTGCCATGCCGTCTGGGGGTGGGTAACCGTCTCTGGCTGCTCGTCGCGGAGACGGATATGACAGGCATCTGGCGCGTGGCGCCGCGACAACGTTATCTGCCATTTCTCGCGGGCCCGATGCTGGACGCGGTCTCTGCGTCACTCCTCCTCTTCGTTGCATACGCCGCCCAGCATGGCGTCTTGACCCTGTCGCCGCTGGGCGCTGCGCTCGTCCAGGCCATGCTGCTGCGCTATCTGATGGGCATCGCATGGCAGTGCTACTTCTTCGTCCGCACGGACTTCTATTACGTCATCTGCAACGTCCTGGGCTGCAAGAACCTGCTGGGCGACACGGTCACCTTCTTGAAGAACCTGGCCTCGCGCGCCCTCCCGTGGTTCCGCTACGAAGACCAGTCTCACATCCCCGCGCACGAGCGGCGTGCGATCCGCCTGTACTCGGTCGTCTGGCTGGGGGGCCGCGTGCTGGCGCTGACCGTGGGCCTCAGCATTTCCCTGCCCCTTCTCTGGCACTACGGGCAGTTGCTCTTCGGTGGTGCCTCAAGCACGACCGGCGCGCCGGGCCTGCCCACCAGTGTGGACGTGCTTGGCATGACCCTCGTCGCGCTCGGCCCGCAGCTGCTTGGCATGTGGTTGTGGTTCCGCTCCTTCCGTAAACCCCAAGAGGTCTGATCCATGGTGGCTCTCGTCAATGCCCTTCCGTTCGTCCCCGGCGGCGTACTCCTCGTCGAGGCTCCACGCGGCCGTGCACGCACCGAAGCCCTGCGGCAGTTG
Source organism: Corallococcus sp. CA053C (assembly GCF_003611675.1). GTDB lineage: Bacteria > Myxococcota > Myxococcia > Myxococcales > Myxococcaceae > Corallococcus. Next base: position 39,531 of record NZ_RAWA01000023.1, on the reverse strand, counting down.
CAGGAGCAGGCCCGGGGGCAGGGTGGCACCTGTTGGCTGTTGGAGTGCGACCGTGATGAAGGAGGGCCCTGGGCTGGCCTGAGTGACCTCATGACCGACCTGGTGCCGGAGGTCCAGGCTCGCGCCCCGGAACTGGTGCTCCGCTACGACTACGAGCTGGTGCTCGTGGTCCCAGAGCTTCAGCGCACCGTCACCGTGCGCAACCCGACCCTCACCGACATCAGCCCCGAGGCGGAGCGCACGCGCAACTATGCGGCGGACCGGGCCTATCGCATCGGTCATGGTCTCATCGACCTGTTGGATGCATGGCGGCCCAGGAGCGATGGCAAGCCCTGGGTCATCATCTGCGACAACTTCGAGCGGGGGGGCGCCCTGGTGCGCCAGTTCTTCGCGGACCTGATGCGCCGCCGTGGCAAGGCGCTGAACGTGAAGCTCGTGCTCGCCGTGGCGCCAGGGATGGGCGACTTGACGCGCGCGCGCTTCGACGCGTCCACTCCCCTCCAGCGGGTGACGCCCGATCTCCCTGCGGACCCTCCGGCGCCTCCGGTGGATCCGAAGGAGATGGCGGCCCAGGCACGCGCACTCGCGCCAGAGGCCCCGGACATGGCGGGTCTCGAGCGGGTCCTGCCCCGGCTGATTCGCGCCTGGCAGCGGAGTGACGAGCCCCAACGTGCCCTGCTGCCGCTGATGCAGGCCCTGTCGACCTACACGACGCGAGGCATGTACGAAGACGCCATCCTCTACGGCGAAGCCGCTCTGGCCAACCTGGAGCGCCACTGTCCCGAGGCATTGGACAAGCGCATGGCCATCTACATGAAGCTGGTGAACTGCTACGCGGGACTGGGCCGCTCGGCAGAGGGGCTTCAGGTGGCGGAGAAGGCCATGACGCTCACGGACGAGCCAGCGCACCTCTACCGCTGGTGCTACATCCTTTCCATGTTCCATGCGCGCTACCTGCCCAAGCGCGACTTGGCGCTGGCGGAGCAGTACCTGGAAAAGGGCCGACGCTACATCCAGCAGGCGGACCTTCCGTTGCACACGCGCCTGTTCCAGACAGCCTTCAACCGCAATGGCCTGGCGCTCGTGCGCCACTTCCAGAAGCGCTACTCCGAGGCCATTTCGCTGTGCAATGAGAGCTTCGCCGAGCTGAACCAGCATCTGGGGCCGGACGAACACCTGCTCCACCGCTCCGTGCTCCTCTACAACGTGGGGCAGGTGTACTCGACTCTCGGCCGACAGGAAGACGCCATCCAGATGTACACGGAGGCCATCCGCATGGATCCCAATTACTCCGAGTATTACAATGATCGCGGAAGCCTGTATTTGAAGCTGGAGCGGTGGGCGGAAGCGGAGCGTGACTTCCTCAAGGCCATCGAGCTGAGCCCTCCGTACATGGAGGTGCTGACGAACCTGGGGCAGTGCTACCGGCTCCAGGGCCGTCTGGAGGAAGCGCTCCGCACGCTGTCTCACTCACTCGATCTGCTCCCGCAGCAAGTGATAGCGCGGGTGCACCGCGGGCAAGTGTATGAGACCCAGGGCCGGCCCGAAGAGGCCCTGGTGGACTACGACGTGGCGCTTGCGCTGGACGACACTCAGGGGCTCGTCTTCGCGAGCCGCGCGGTGTTGCACTACGAGGCCGGTCGGATCGATGCAGCCTTGGTCGACCTGGACCGCGCACTCACGCTGGAGCCCGAGATGGCGGACCTCTACCAGAACCGGTCTGTTGCCTTGGCGGAACTGGGCCGTCTGGCTGATGCCGAGAGAGACCTCCACACGTACCTGCGGCTGAGCCCTGCGGCCGAGGACCGTCCGGAGGTGGAGCAGAAGCTCGTGGAGTTGCAGGCTCGCATGGCAGCCGCCTGATTCAGGCCTCGGCTCATTGAGTCGGGGTCCAGGGCGAACCGACGTTGGTGGCTTCGACTCGACACCTGGGTCAACGCGGCTGGCCTGACGGGCACACCCAGATTGACCTAACCAGCCAGCCTGCAGCCGCCGGCTGACGCGAACGTTCCAGCGCGCCGGCTACGACCTGAGCTACCGCGAGTTCGAGGGGCCGCATGTCGTGCCCGAGGACATGACGCGCGAGGCGGTGAGCTGGTGGCTGGACGGGGCGGTCCACTGACCCCGCCGTGACATCCCCAGCGCCATGGCCGCGAGGACGACGAGCCCCATCCACGCATGCCGGGATGCGGCTTCGATCCATGGCCCCAGGGGCGTGCTCACCCCCAGGGCCCGTTCGAGCACCCAGCCACATGCCGCCACGCCGCCCACCGCCGCACCGCCGATGCGGAGCACGGTGAAGCCGCGCCCCCGGCTCCACAGCAGGAGCCAGGGCAGGACGAGCAGCACCACCGCGGCCTGCATCGCCTCGATGCCCAGGTTGAAGCCCAGGATGCTCAGCGCCAGCGCCCCCGAATCGAACCCCATCCCCGCGAGCACCGTCGCGAACGCGAGCCCGTGCACGAGCCCGAACGCGACCGCCACGAGTTGCTCGCGGCCCGGGAAGAGCGGGCACACCGCGTGCACGGCGGACACGAGGATGCTCACCGCGATGAGCACCTCCACGGGCTGGCTCGGCAGGCGGAGCACGCCCACGGCCGCGGCCGCCAGCGTGAGCGAGTGGCCCACGGTGAAGGCCGTCACCACCCCGAGGACGCGCTTGAGGCTGGACCCCAGGCGGTCCGGCTCCCGCCACCGGCCCCCGCGCGCGCACAGCGACGCGGGCAGCAGCAGTACGAGCAGGAAGAGCAGGTGGTCCGTTCCCTCCGCGATGTGGCGCACGCCGAGGCGGAAGACGGCCTGGAAGCCCGTCCACCACGAGCCGTGCGTCCGGTCGATCAGCAGCGACGGCGTCTGAGCGCTCACCGCGCCCACCATTTCCTGGCCCTCGCCGAAGAGGCCGGTGTGGAAGTCGCGCCGCACCGACACGAGCGCGCGGTGGTTCATCACCTGGTGCAGCACCAGCGTGTCGGTGAGCGTGAACACGCGCGCCGAGGCCCCCGGGGGCGCGCGCAGCGTGACGTGCGCGACGAAGCAGTCACCGTCCTGGATGCGCTGCACGCCCACGGTGCCGACCTCCACCTGGAAGGGATGGCCGTCTAGCGTGCTCGCGCCGAAGTGCTCACGGACGTAGGCCGGGAGCTGCGCCGCGCGCTCGCGGAGGACTTCCGCGGGCACCGCGTCGAAGGAGCCCGTCAACGCGAGCGCGAGCTGATCCAGGGGCAGCTGGAGCTCCGCCTCCACCGTGTGCTCCCCGAGGTCGAGGAGCACGGCCGTGTCGCGCACGAGGTGCGCGTGCGCGGACACCCCCGCCAGGAGCACGGCGAGGCCCAGCGTCCATGCCCAACCCTTCGTCGTCCTCCTGGCAGGGGCTGTGCTCATGGGGTCAGCTGGTTCCCATAGTCCGTCTGCTTGTCACGGTAGAGGGTGTGGTAGTGCGTCTGGTCCCGGATGACGACGCCGCCCTGGCAGGCCACCTCGATCCAGACGCGGGGCCCGTCGATGCGCATGTAGGTGCCATTGACGTCCACGTTGACGCCCTCGGACTTCGTGCCGGCCCAGGACACGTAGGTGTGGGCGTAGGCGTCCTCGGACGTGTACGCCGCCACGAGCGGGTCGGCGATGGCGGGCGCGAAGTCGCCCACCCACTTCTTGATGGCCGCCGTCACCAGGGCCTGCTGGCTCGCGGAGAGCGTGGAGACGAGCACGCCCGCCTGGGCCGGGAAGACGACCTTTGAGTAGCTGCCCGTGCCGAACTCCACCGGCCCGAGCACGACGTCGGAGTAGCTCCCGGGCAGGTACGCGGCGTCGAGCTGCTCGGCGCTCAGCGAGCCGTACAGGGCCACCATCGCGTCGCCATCGTCCGCGAGCGGCGCGTAGGACTCGCCGTTGAGGGTGAAGGTCCCCTTGGGCTCGGCGCCGATGTGATTGGGCGTCGGGTAGCCCGTGCCGTTGAGGTACGTCACGTTGTAGGCCAGGTGGTGGCCGCCAATCTGGAGCATCCAGTTGCCCGTCGTGGACGGGGTCCCGATGAACGCGATGACGTAGTTGTCCGACCCGTAGGCGAGCACGAGGCCGCCCATGCCTCCGTCCCGGGGCGGGCCGCCCACGCCGCCGTCACCGCCGGGGGGCGGACCGCCCGTCCCGCCATCGCTCCCGGGAGGCGGGCCGCCGGTGCCGCCGTCCTGCGCGTTGAGGTAGTCATCCGCCGCGAACGCCCCCCTCATGTCCGAGTACCCGTCGGGGGTGAGGACCAGGGCCGCGAGCTTCAGCTCGGCCTCCTTGCTCTCGTCGCTCAACGTGCCCCACGTCAGGCCGTTGCGCGTGACGCCAGGCAGGTTGGACCAGTACGTCTTCGCGACGTTGTCCGTCCAGGCGGAGACGAGCGAAGTCCGCTGGTCTTCCGTCAGCGTGGCGAGGAAGGCATTGGACGCGCAGACCACCTGCTCGATGTGCGTCGTGGCCATCGAGCAATCCGCCGTCGTGACCCCTCCATCCGTACCGGGGGCCGGGTCTCCATCGCAGGCGCTGAGGGCCAGGAATGAGCAGCTCACTCCGAGAAACAGCCATCTGACAGCATGTCGTTGCATTCACTTCCCCTGGGCAAGGGTTCGCCAGGGTCTGCTTCTAGTGATGAGTCCTTAAGCAATCCTGAAGCAGCCGCGCGCATCGACGGGGAGGGGTGTTGCGGACGCCTGCGCAACCCGGCATTAGGATTGACGTCAACTTCAATTCACCACCCACCCGAGCGCCCCATGCCGGCCACCGACTTCCAGCCCGCGGATCCCGCGTACGCCGAGCGCGTGCGCGCCAGCTTCGCCCTCCAGACCGCGATGGGCACCTTTGGCGCGGAGCTCACGCGCGTGGAGGCCGGTGAGGTGGAGGTGCAGCTGGCCTGGGCTGCGCACCTCACCCAGCAGCACGGCTTCCTGCATGGGGGCATCATCGGGGCCGCGCTCGATTCGGCCTGCGGCTACGCCGCCTCCACGCTGATGCCGGCCGACGTGGGCGTGCTCAGCATTGAATACAAGATCAACTTCGTCGCGCCGGCCCGCGGCCAGCGCTTCCGCCTGGTCGGCACGGTGGTCAAGTCCGGTCGCACGATCAGCGTGGTCGAAGGCCGGGCCTACGCCGTCGAGGGCGACCGCGAGAAGCTGATCGCGACGATGAGCGCCACGGTGATGGCGGTCGCCGGCCGCGACGACGTCAAGTCGTAGCGCACGCCTATTTGTCAGGCGCTGTCGAGCACTCCTGAAGCGGCCGTGCGGGAGCAAGGCCTCCCCTTCCGTCGGGGAGGGAAGGCCTGCTCGACCCGCGGGAGCGACTTCGCTCAGTACAGGTAGCTCAGCGCGGTGCGGTCGGAGCTGCTCCACTCGCCGCTCTCGTTCGAACGGAAGCAGGAGTTCATGACCGAGCCGCCCGTGGTGGCCGTGGTGGGCGTGCCGGGGATGTGGATGGCGCCCACGTTGGAGGCGCCCTCGTCACCGCCGCTACCGCAGCTGATGGCCCGGTTGTAGTAGTCGGTGTGACGGAAGCCGATGGTGTGGCCGATCTCGTGGGTGATGACGTGCTCGTTCACGTCCACGCTGTAGTCCTGCAGGCCGACGCCGATGTTGATGGTGCCGTAGGGCTTGCCGCCCTTGGGGAAGCCCGAGGAGCCGCCGACGCCGGACGTGGTCTTCGCGGCGATGCTCGCGCTGCAGCCGGTGGCCGGGCCGCGCACCAGGCTGAAGGAGAGGCCCTGGCTGTTGTAGTTCTCGATGGCCAGATCGAGCCCTTCGCTCAGGCGGCTGTAGCTGTTGAACGTGGCGGTGGGATTCACGCAGATCTTCGTCACGCTGGTGCCGACGAGGTTGGTGGTCCGGTACTGCTCCACGGTCTCCTTGCTCGGCAGGATCATCTCGCGGGACGCCTCGAGCGTCACATGCGCGTCGCGCCCCACGTACACGTCGCCGTCGACGACCATGATGTCGTTCTCGGGGAAGCCGGCCTCGATCAGGTTGGAGACGATCTCCTCCTGGGCGCCAGGCTGCGAATCGGTCTCGCCACCGCAACCCGCCAGCAACGCGCCACAGCTCACCACCAGGACTGCCGCACTCTTGAACATGGTGTTCTCCCTCGCCTGGACCGAATCGTACTTCCCGGTTTCTTGGAATATTCTACGTGAAATATCCAAAATACAAGAAAATCCAAGCAGGTGGGATTAGAGTGTCAAGCAGGCAATGTCCGATGAAACACCACATGGGCCTGTATCAGGCCCACCCGGTGGGATGCCTTCTTGGGTTGTCTGACCTGACAGAGCTGCTTCGTCACCCTCAGGGTGGAGGTGCCTCTGAACTCCCGGACAGCAGGTCCGCCTGGAGCATCTGCTCCTCGCTCGGCGAGAGGTCGAAGTGGCGGGCCGCCTCCGTGATGATCTGGACCAGGGGAGTCTGCGGCTCCTCGGCTCTCCGCACCGCGATCCTGCGGGCTGCGTTGCGCAGCGCCTCTCCCTGGGGCTGAAGGCTTTCACGCATGTCGGAACCTCACTTGAGAGAGCAACCGCGCCATGCGGCCCCTCTCTCAACGGTTCGGATGCACCCGCGCCAGGGCAAGGTCGGCAACGGAAGTGGGAGCAGGCGCTTCCCGGCATCCCCCGCCTGCGGGAAGCGGGCGGCTCGCAGGGCGGCGCGTGTCTTCCTCCTGGTTCGCGAGCACTTCAGTTTTGGGGTTGGACCGCATTCCAAGGAACGAGGCAACGGACATGGCAGCGCAAGACATCCCCGGCTCCGGACAGCAGATAGGAAGCCCCACGAAGCGCAGGACGTCCGTCCCGCTCGACGAGCGCCGCCGCATGCGCCACGAGTCCCGAACGTCGCAGACCTACAAAGCCTTCCTCAAATACCTGTGCGACGTGGGCAAGCTCCCGAGCGAGCAGGCCGCGGAGGACGCCGCCGTGTCCGTGCTGTGCGTGCTGGAGCAGCGTCTCGTCGGCGAAGAGGACGACGACCTGGAGGCCCAACTGCCCATGAAGCTGCGGGAGCTCCTGGTCCGGTGCGACCGTCACGAGGCCGGTCCCCCGCCCCAGAAGTTCGGCAGGGCGGAGATGATGTCGATGGTGGCCGACGACCTGGACATGGAGCCCGAGGACACCGAGCCCCTCATCCGCGCCGTCTTCAGTGCCATCCAGGCCCAGATCTCCACCGGAGAGAGCGACGACATCGCCGGGGAGCTGCCGCCGGACCTGCGCGACCTGTGGGCTCGCCCCGCCTGACGGAGCCCTCCGTCATTCCACCCGCTGCTGATACTTCTCTGGGCAAAGGGCCATCAAGGTTATGAGGAATGCCCATGAGCAATGAGAGCACGCCTGCCGAGACCGAAATCTTCGAGCCTACGTTCTGGCGCAAGAACGGCTGGTCGGCCAGGGTCATCAAGAACGAGGAGGACGACGGCTGGGCCGTGGAGATCCGCAAGCAGGGGATCTCCGAGCCCGTCCTCATCAGTCCGTGGGTGATGGGCCGCGACAAGAAGAATCCCAAGCCCTTCGATGCGACGGCCTTCGCGACCTTCGTGAAGACGGCCTCAGAGGTCCTGGACCGCTCCGCGCGACAGCGCGACCAGGCCATGACCAAGAAGCTCTCCATCGCCTGGGAGGGCTGCTGGTACGAGGTCCGGCTCGAGATGGTGGCCGATGAGTATGAGCCCCACGCGCTGCTCTCGGCCATCGACGACGCTGGCGCGACCGTCGCGAAGCATCGCGTGCCGGTGAACTTCAAGTTCACCCGAGACGTCGCCAACGCGTGGGTGCGCGGCGGCTTCCTCGAGCCCTGAGCGGTTTGTTTGCTGTAGCGCAAGCTGGAGCTGCGAGGTGAAGTCCAACGAGACGATCCATCTGCGCGCGAAGTAGGCTGTGCGCATGCTCAAGGTCTACGGCTTCTCCCGAGTGCACAAGATGGCCCGCGGCAAGACCCGCGACCTGCGCGTGTTGTGGGCGCTGGAGGAGATGGGTCTGCCTTACGAGGTCGTGGGGATGGATCATCCGCGGCACGACCTGGATACGCCCGCGTATCGCGCGCTCAATCCGTTCGGACAGATTCCGGTGATCGACGACGACGGCGTGGTCGTCACCGAGTCGGGCGCGATCCTGCTCTATCTCGCCCGCAAGAGCGGCAAGCTGATGCCGCGCGACCTCGCCGGCGAAGCGCAGGTGCTGCGCTGGTGCGTCGCGGCGCTGAACACGATTGAAGTCCCGATCCTGACCGCGTGGTTCGTCGACCTGAACGGCGGCAAGGGCACCCAGGCGAGCGATGCGCTTCGCCAGTGGGGGGACATGCGCCTGAAGCAGCTCGACGGCTGGCTCGCGGGCAGGGAGTTCGTCGCGACCGACGCGTTCACCGTCGCGGACATCTTGATGACGCATGTGTTGGGCGCCGGCATCGACGAGAGTGTCGTCAAGGACCATCCCAACGTGCTCGCCTTCCAGAAGCGCTGCATCGCGCGCCCGGCCTGGAAGAAGACGTTCGACGCCTACTGCGACCGCGTCGAAGCGGGCTGAGCGCGGGGCGCGTCGTCATCACCGTCGGAGCGGAGGCCTACGGCCCACAGCCCAGCCACTCGAAGAACGCGGCATGGGCGGTGACGGCTTCGGGCGGGATGTTTCCGACGGAGCGCTGGAGGCAGTAATAGGACTTGAGCTGCGTGTCCGCGGCCTTCGTCCCCTTGACGCTGGCCACGCTGGCCACGGTGTCGAGGGGCGAGTGGTCCGGCGGGCTCATGCGCTCTCCATGGGAGCACGAGGGCGCCCTCGTGCATTGCCAGCGTACCGCATGCCCCCAGGCTGGGGACGTCCGTCCGATGCCTCATGCTTGAGCCTGTCAGGCCCGTTCCGCGAACGCATCCCGAAGGGTGGGCTCCAACACATGCGCCATCCCCGGGCCCTGTATCCGCCGACGGCCGATGCCCCTATCAATCCGCCTCACGCGGCAGGCCGAGACGCTTCACGCCTGTCGTGCCAACCGCAGCACCCGTGAGGCCTCTCAATGAGCAATGAACAGTTCCACATGCAGGGAGATCAGACGATGGGCGACGCCCTCAAGACCCGCATCGTCGACGCGGTGCGCGAGCGCGTCGTTTCCGGACTGGAGGAGCGGATTGGCACCGAGATTCGCGAGCGCGTCGGCGACGCGGTCCGCAGCGCGTTGAGCGAGCGCGCCATGAACATGCAGCAGGGGCTGGGCGGCGGGCAGCCGGTCGACCCGGGCACCCTCGCCGAGGCCATCCACAGCCGCCTCGCCGACGTCATCCACGAGCGCGTCACCAGCGGCGTGCACGAGCGCGTCCGCGAGGTGCTCCGGGACCGGCTGGGTGAGGTGCTGCGCGGCGCCCTGGCCGAGAACTGGATGAGCATCCAGCAGGCGGGCGGACAGATCGATCCGCACCGCATCGCCGAGCGCGTGCGCACCCGGCTCGAGGACGCCCTCCGCGACAGGCTCGGCTCCATCGTGCGCGAGCGCGTGCGCGACGCGATGCGCGAGCGGCTGGGCGAGGCCCTGCGTGTCGCGATGACGGAGCGGAGGATGGGGATGGAGGGCTTCGCTCCGGTGGACTCCGAGCGCATCGCCGACGCCATCCGCACCCGGCTCACCGATGCCGTGTCCGAACGGATCCACACCGCCGTGCGCGAGCGGGTGCGCGACGCGCTGAAGGAGCGGCTCGCGGATGCGCTGCGCTCCGCGCTGTCCGAGCGCAGGATGCAGGCCATCGACCCGGAGCGCATCGCCGACACCCTCCGCGACCGCGTCGCGGACGGCATCCGCGACCGCGTCCAGAGTGGCCTGCGCGAGCGCGTGCGCGACGCGCTGCGCGAGCGGCTGGGCGACGAACTGCGCGCGCGGATGAGCGAGCGGATGAGCGAGCGCACCATGGGCTTCGCGGGCATCCCCTCGCAGGCCTTCGGCCAGATGGACCCGGAGCGCATCGCCGAGGCGATCCGCGGGCGCCTGGTCGACACCCTCCACGAGCGGCTGTCCAACAACCTCCGCGAGCACCTGCACGAGGCGCTGCGGGAGCGGCTGGGTGATGCCATCCGCGAGTCGATGAGCTCGGTGGGCCCGATGGGCCCCACGATGCGCGGCGGCTTCGGTGAGCAGCACCTGGGCGGCTTCCCGTCGCAGGGCCCCGGCCAGATCGACACCGAGAGCCTCGTGGCCGCCGTGCGCGAGCGCGTGGGCGATGAACTCCGCGAGCGCATGGCGGACGTCGTCCGGGAGCGCGTCAGCGAGGCGGTGCGCAAGGAGATGAGGAACGGCAGCGGCGCCCAGGCCCTGTCCTGATGAGCACCGCGTCCCGCGGCCGCGCAACGGCCTGACGGACGCGGGGCCCGGACCTCCGCGCCGACGGTGGTCCGGGCCTCCCTCGGCCTTCGCGTCATTCCCAGACAGGACTCGCGGGGTGTCCACCGCTGGGGCGGGGGAGGCCTTCAGTCCGGCCAGTTGCCTTCGATGGGATGGGGGCCGTCGGTGAAGGCGCGCACCAGGTGGGTGCCGCCGACGAAGGCGCCCGCCCACGAGCCGCCCTTGCCGCCGAAGGACTCCTCGCGGTCGCCCCGCGAGCGCAGCGCGTTGATGCCGACCTTGAAGGCGTGGAGCCGCGAGGCGATGCGCTGGGCGAGCCCGGGGTCGTCCGTCGCCACCGAGGCCACGAGCGCGCCGTTGGAGACGTTGGCCTCCCGCACCAGCTCCTCCTCGGAGTCCACCGACACCAGGACGTCGACGGGGCCGAAGGGCTCGCGCAGGTAGAGCTCACTGTCGCGCGGGACGCCGAAGAGCAGGACGGGCGGCAGATACGCGCCCCGCTCCTGCCGCGAGGTGAAGGCGTCTTCCGCGAGCTCGCCCTGATGCAGCACCGCCGTGCCCCGCGCTCGCGCTTCGGCGATGAGGGCGCGGAGCTCCTCCGCCTTGCTCTGGGAGATGAGGGGCCCGAAGTCCACGTGCGAGCCCAGGACCGGATTGCCGACACGCAAGCTCGACACGGTGTCCACATACGTCCGGACGAACCTCGGGACGAGCGACTGTTCGACGACCCACCGGGTGTAGGCCGTGCAGCGTTGCTTGCCGAAGTCGAAGCCCGCTCGAATCTGTCCTGCGAGCGCATCCCAATCCGTGAAGTGCGTGATGGCGTAGGCGTTCACGCCCTCCATCTCCAGCGCGTAGCGCTTGTCCGTGTCGCGCAGGCGGCGGTGGACCTGCGCACCGTTGGCGCGGCCGCCGATGAAGGCGACCCCCGCGATGCACGGATGGCCGACGAGCGCCTCGGAGAGGTCCCTGCCGCGCCCGCCGACGAGCGAGACGGGGAGGCCCGCGCGGCGCAGCAGGGCGAAGGCGAGCGTGAGGGAGACACCGCCGCCCTGGGTCGGAATCTTCGAGATGACCGAGTTGCCCGCGAGCGCCTGCACGAGCACGTTGAGCAGCAGCACGGAGAAGGGATAGTTCCAGGAGGCGATGTTCGACACCAGGCCGAGCGGCTTCCGGCCGTCGAGCATCGGGCCCATCCGCTCCAGGTACCACGCGATGCCCGCCAGACACCGGTCCACGTCGTTGTAGGCCGTGGGCAGCGTCTTGCCGATGTCCCACGCCAGGATCCGCACGAGCAGGTCACGGTGCGCGTGAAGCAGCACCACCGCCTCCGAGACGGCTTGGGCGCGGTCCTTGAGCGGGCGGGCCGCCCAGGGCACGAACTCCGCCGCTGCCTGCTCGACGCCCGCGGCCACCTGGGCGGCGCCGAGCAGCGGCAGCTCCGCGATGACGCTGCCGTCGATGGGTGAGCTGGCATTGAACCAGGCAGGCGGTTGGATCCACCGTCCCGCGACGGGTGAGAGCAGGCGGCCCCGGGCGTCGAAGGCTTCAGGGAGAGCCCTCCGGGCTTCGGTCAGCAGGTGGCGGCTCTCCAGATGAAGCAGGGGTTCGCCAACAGGTTCGGTATTCAGCACGGGTGTCCCTCCTCGCGCGTGGGTTGCGCTTTCCGAATCAGTTGAAGCCCGGCCCATGACGAGCCGCGGCATGAGCGCAATATCGTCATGCGCGCTTCATCTGTCTGGAGAGGCAGGCAAGGGCCTGACGGGAGGGTGCCCGGGACGGACGGCCCGGGGGAACTGGACCTGCGTGGTGGAACGGACGGTGCGACGGGAGCCACGGCAAGCAGGCGCCTGAAGCGGGCGGGAGCCGGACGCTCCCGCCCGCCCCTGCGGCGCCCGGAGCTCAGCAGTCCAGGGTATACGACCGGGTGTCACCGCCCGGCCCGGTGACCTCGATGTTGTTGGAGCCGTTGAACGACGAGGAGAACGTCCCTTCGCTCGTCTGCGTCGTCACGGACCCCGCCGACGGGCACTGGTTGGCGCAGCGCTGGTAGCCCGAGACGTTCGACGTCGAGCTGAGGCCGTTGCGCGTGGACGTCGACTGGCTGTCCAGGGTGAAGCACCCGCTGCCCGTCACCCACGTGACCGTGCTCTGGGAGGATCGCGTGTCGAAGCGATCCGGCGAGTAGCTGTTGGAGGTGATGGTCACCTGGCGCTGGTTCCCGTTGGGAGGGGTGCCGGCGATCTGCATGGAGAGCGTGTACGGCGCTCCGTTGATGGTGAGGTTGGAGGAGGTGGCCGTGATGCCGAGCTGCCCCTGGTTGTCCGCGAGCACCAGCTGCACGTTGCCGGAGAGCTGCTGGAGCGCGACCTGCGCCGAGCAGTTGTTGAAGGTGTAGTTCACCGTCGCGCCCGACGCGGTGGCGGTGGCGCACCCGGCGGGTGTGAAGGTGGATGAGGCGTTCGTCGCGAGCTGGGCGGCCGCCGCGTTCACGTCGACGGGGGCCTGGGGCTGCCCGCTGGCGATGGACTGAGCCAGCACCCCGCCGATGCTGTAATACCAATAGCCGTAGACCGGATCGACCCAGGCGTAGCTCCACGCCGCGTCGTACGCCCCGTAATACGGATCGTAATAGGCGGAGTCGTAATAGTACGGGTCGTAGTAGGCGTCGGAGCAGCCGGCGGTTGCGAGCAGCGACAGGAACCCCAGCGCCCATTTCATCTTCTTCATTGTGCCCCCCATCCTGTTTGTCTTCTGACCGCCTGCTCACCGAGCGGTGGGCGTGCAGGGCCGACCGATGTACCGAGTCCTCTCGGGAAGTCGGAACCGGGACCAAGGTGGAAACCGCAGGCCCGCGCAAGTACTGGCCCACGGAATGGCACGAGTGCGGACTGGCGGTCATCCGCGTCACGTGCCGCGCGTGACTGAAGGCGAGGACACCCGCGCTCGTGTTCCACGCAACCGGGAAGCAGGCGGGTGCGGATGCTCATGGGCCCTGCGGGCCTGGGGGACGCTGACCTGAGCTCGCGGTGCGCTGTGTCAGCGATATTCGGCGAAAAAGGGCCGTGTCGATCCTGCGCGCGGCCGTTCGTCGTCCCGACGAAACGGGCCTTCTGGCCCGGCTTCATCCACCCACCGACGACGAAACGAGGAGAGTCCCATGCGCTTTCTGTCCCTGGTCCGCGTGCAGGAGAGCCCCGAAAACAGGCCCAGCGAGCGGCTGATGACGGAGATGGAGAAGCTGCTGCATCAGATGGGCGACGAGGGCGTGCTGCTGGACACCGCCGGCCTGTTCCCCACCTCCCAGGCCGTCCGCCTGCGCAACAACCGTGGCAAGCACAGCCGCACCGACGGGCCCTTCACCGAGACGAAGGAGATGGTCGGCGGCTATGCGCTGTTCAAGGCCGACTCGATGGACGAGGCCCTCGCGCTGACGAAGCGCTTCCTCGCCGTCCACGGTGAAGAGTGGAACGTCGAGTGCGAGGTGCGGCAGGTGGTGGATATGTAGGCCGCCGGCAGGTGTCGTGAATGCCGTGTGCGCCGGCCGGCCGACGCACACGGTGATGCTGTCCACCGGCCGGGGCTGGAGGCGTCGTTTTGCGTCGATGTCTACCTGGGGCCCCGGCCTGGGGAATGACGGACAGGTCAGGTAATCTGGTTGAAACCGGTTTCTGATACTGGATGCAAGGACGACCATGAGACTTCCCACGGGCCTCCGGGTGGTGGTGGATGCGCAGTCGAAGCCCTGGTACGGCGTCATCGCCGGCCACCCGGAAGCGGGCACGTATCATGTCCGCATCGGGGGCAGCTCCCGCGTGGTGCCCGTCCGCGCGGAGCGGCTGCAGACGCTCCCGGAGCTCGACACCTTCCACGAGTCGAAGCTCAAGATCATCGAATCCAAGGGAGAGAAGGAGGGCTTCGGTGCCCAGGACGTGCTGGGCATCGAAACGCTGGCGCAGGACGTCTGTCGCGCCTTCGCGCCCGCGAAGCACGTCTTCCTGTGCCTTGGCAATTCGCCGTTTCCCCTCTGCTACTACCTGGAGACCTACAAGGACTGCCGCGTCATCTACATGCCCATGAGCAACGTGGAGTGCCTTTCGCTCAACGTCACGAATGCGCACAACAGGGAGATCACGCGGTTGACGGAGGAGGCCGCGGAGTCCGGTGGCTCCGAGTCCGAGCTCATCGAGAAGCGCTATCAGTCCAAGGTGAACGAGAAGGGGGGCGAAGCGAAGCTCAAGCAGTGGCAGCTGGAGGAGCTTCGGGAGGATGCGGAGGGCGAGATCCGCGGGCAGCGCGCGGAACTCGAACGGGAGCGCGCCATCGCGATCTTCAACCTGCGCCGGAGCAGCTTCCAGGAGCACTTCAAGGTCCCGAAGTACCTGAGCCGCTTCACCGACTACGTGAGCCGGTTCATCGACTTCGACGAGCTCGTCCGCAAGGACCTGGGGCTGGTGGTCGTGGACTTCGTCACCTCGGGCAATGCCATCCTGGGCGTCAGCGAGGGCATCAAGGCGCTGCTCCGCAAGCGGGGGGAGGGTGACGCGCGCTGCACGACCTTCGGGCTGCGGGCGGCTCCCAAGCTGCCGTTGAAGCTCGATGCGTGTGTCCACATCGACGACGACAGGAAGCGGACCTACGCGAACAAGTGCCTGCTCAAGGTCATCCACGAGACCTACAAGAAGCTCAAGCTCCTGCTCTGTGACACGGGGACGGTGAACTTCGCGGACCTGTTGGACAAGGACAAGGCCGTGATGCCGGAGCGGCGCAGCAGCTACATCCTGTTCAAGCTGTTCGAGCGGGCCCGGAAGCAGCTCTTCGAGGCGGAGCGCGGCTTCCTCAAGTTCGCCAGAGAGGACGTCTTCGGGGAGTGATTCGCGTGCCTGGCCACCCGCCGGCACGCCGCCCGGTGAAGTCGGGGACGGCAGGTCCACCCCCATCGAGGACAAGACCGATGTGTCCTTGCGTGGAGGGCCCGGGGTGACCTGCGGTACACCATCACCCGGCTCGCTGCAGGGGTCCCCGCGGATGAGGGGCATCCTGCGCCGCGGAAGAGGGGACATGGATCGCATCGAGGCGATGAAGGTGTTTGTCACGGCGCTCGACGAGGGCAGCCTGGCGGGCGCCGGCCGCCGGCTCGCGCGCTCGCCGGCTGCCGTGAGCCGTGCCATCGCGTTGCTGGAGCAACACATCGGCGCCGAGCTGCTGCACCGCACCACCCGCACGCTCAAGCTCAGCGAGGCAGGTGAGCGCTATGCGTCCGCGTGCCGCCGCATCCTGGCGGATCTCGAGGAGGCCGAGCTGAGCGCCGCGGGCGACCGCGTCGCTCCGCGGGGGACGCTCACGATCTGCGCGCCACCCATCAGCGGCGAGGAGATCCTGCGGCCCATCCTCGACGCCTACCTGGATGCCTACCCCGAGGTCTCGGTGAACCTCGTCCTGCTCGACCGGTACGCCAGCCTCGTCGAGGAAGGCATCGATGTCGCGCTGCGCGTCGCCGAGCTGCCCGACTCCTCCCTCGTCGCCGTCCGTGTCGGTGGCGACGTGAAGCGGGTCATCGTGGCATCGCCGCGCTACCTCGCCGGGCATCCGCCCATCCTCGAGCCGGCGGACCTGGGCAAGCACCGGATCATCACCACGACGCACTTCGGGCATGATGCGTGGGTGTTTCCGCCAGCCGCCGGGAGCGCCATCTCCCGCTCCGTGCACTTCAAGCCGCGGCTCGTGGTCAACAGCGTGCGGGCCGCACTTGCGTCCGCGGTGGACGGCCACGGCGTGACCCGGCTCTACACGTACCATGTGGCGGAGCGCGTCCAGGATGGCTCGCTGAAGGTCATCCTGCGCAACGCCGAGCCGTCAGCCCTCCCCGTGCACCTCCTCACTCCGCAGGGTCGCATGTCGGTGCCCAAGGTCCGCGCCTTCGTGGACTTCGCGGTGCCACGCCTGCGCGCCGAGTTCTCGAGGCTCTCCGTGCAGGCCCATGCCTTCCAGGGCTGACGGGAACGGCACCCCGGGCAGGGGGCCCCCTCGGGTGCACAGGGGACGGAGACCGCCGGGGCTTTGGCGGTCTCCGTGCGGATTCACGACGTGCCCGCGGCGCGCCGCTTGCGGAACTCGAGCGCCGGCAAGCCGCCCCAGCCCCAGTCCTCCAGCTCGACCTCCTGGATGACCACGTAGGTCGAGTCGAGGGGTTTGTTCAGCACGTCGAGCAGGAGCTGGCTGGTGCCTGCAATCAGGCGGGCCTTCTCCTCGGGCGTGACGGAGTCCCGGCCGGGGCCGGAGCCCTCACGGGTGATCTGGATGGTGACGATGGGCATGGCAGGCTCCCTTAGCGGCCGGCGTTCTGGCCGCCGTCGACGTAGAGGATCTCGCCCGTCGCGTAGCTGGCACCCTCGAGGTAGAGAACCGCATCCGTGACGTCGCTGACCTCGCCCATGCGCTTCGCGGGGTTCAAGGTGGCGAGGAACGCGTGGGACTCC
The DNA here is from genome assembly GCF_003611675.1 of Corallococcus sp. CA053C. Taxonomy (GTDB): domain Bacteria; phylum Myxococcota; class Myxococcia; order Myxococcales; family Myxococcaceae; genus Corallococcus. Next base: position 22,721 of record NZ_RAWA01000023.1, on the reverse strand, counting down.
GGCGCGTGGATGGGGGTCTTGATGAAGCCCGGGGCGACGGCGTTGACGCGGATACCCCTCCCGGCGAACTCGACCGCGAGCTCGCGGGTCACGGAGCTGATGCCGCCCTTGGTGAGGTTCGCGAGCCCCGTCGGAACGCCCGCGATGGCCTGGTTCACGAAGGGCGTGGTGATGCTGACGATGTGGCCGGAGCCCTGCTTCACCATCTGCACGAGGGCGCGCTGCGTGAGGTGGAAGAAGCCACCGAGGTTGGTCTTGATCATCGCGGTGAAGTCGTCGGCCGTGTAGTCCGTGAACGGCCTGGCGATGAAGATGCCGGCGTTGTTGACCAGCGTGTCGATGCGCCCGAAGCGCGCCATGGCCTCCTTGACCACGCGCTCGGCGGTAGAGGCATCGCCGATGTCGCCCGCGACGGCGAGCACTTCCGGGTCGCTGCCCTGCTTGATGGAGCGGGAGGTCGCGACGACGCGGTAGCCGCGGCCCCGGTAAGCCTCGACGAGCCCGGCCCCGATGCCCTGCGACGCGCCCGTGATGAGGGCGACCTTCTGGTGGGAGTTCATGATCTTTCCTCGTTGCTACGGCGAGCCGGAGTGCCGCCGTCGGCCCTGGCATGGGCGTCGAGGAGAGACTTAAGAGGCGGCGTCTGCTGACTGAAGACCCACCGCCCGGCAGGGACTCTTCCGCCGCGTGGAAGAATCCCGGTGCGCGGGGCTCTCGTGAGCCTCCGGGGTCAGCGCCTCAGCGTTCCGTTCGCCCGGAGCTGATGGCCGATGCGGCGAATCTCCGCCTCCCCCTGGCGCAGGGCGCCAGCGCTGGTGTGCACCGAGTAGTTCCCGAGGACGAGATCGTGCGGATGTTTCGCCGCGGAGCCGAGCACGAAGACCGTGGCGCCCTCGGCGACGAAGTCGATGGACCTCTCCGAGGGCTCGAAGATCGCGAGCTCGCCGCTCGGGATGGGCGAGGGGGCACGCAGCACGCCTTCGTGCACGGCAACCCAGGCAAGCAGTGGATTTCTCAGCGAGGGGATGGCACCACGCAACGCGCTCCAGGCCCCCGAGCGCGTTTGCCGTCACAGCCCCGAGGGAAAATTGGAATCGAAGCGCCCCCGGAAATGTCAGACCGACACGGTATGAATCTCCCTGCGCGGCGCCATTCAGGACGCCGTCGAAAGGGTTGCCTTCACAATGCATAAGTCATGGATCTCCCTCGGGCTTCTGGTCGGCATGGCAGGGGTCGGCTGCGGGGGGCTCGACGAGGCCGAGGCGGTGGACTCCTCCGTGCCTACGGACGCAACCTCCCAGGTCACCCAGAGCCTGATCACCCAGGTCACCGGCACCAGCACGGTCACCTTCGTCGCCACGTCGGGCAACGAGACGAAGCCCTACGACCAGTCCGCCACGTCGGTGGTGGCCTACATGCGGGATTCAACGACCGGGGCGTTCACGGCCTATCCGGGCACGGGCTCCGCGGACGGCACCGTCTCCGTGCCGAACGTCCCTTCCGGCCGCATCTACCTGAAGCTGGGCTCGCGCTACCTGGTGAGCACCGGCCGCGCGTTCGACCTGGGCTCCACGGAGTGGGGCCGCGATGGCGCCTTCGCCTCGCTGCCTACCCCCGTGACGGTGTCCGCCACCGGCCTGTCTCCCTGGCAGCCGGGGGACTACCTGGAGATGTATTCGTTGAACCCGGGCGCGTTCGGCTACATCCACGGCGGCGCCACGGGGTTCCCCCTGGCGGGCGCCACGTCGCTCTCCGGGCTGAGCTTCAATTACGCCGACATGCTCAACCCGGTGCTGCTCGACAGCAGCCGCGGGGATGTGTTCTCGCTGGCGCAGATGCGGTGGCAGACGAGCGCGAATGGAGTGCCCTACCGCGCGATGCACAAGGTGCTCGCCACGAGCATGACGCAGGTGGAGGGCCAGCCCGTCACCGTCAGTGGCACCTTCACCCAGCCCGTCGCGACAGGCACCTTCGCGGTGGACTGGAGACGCTCGGCCTTCGAGGCCCTGCGCACCCAGGTGAACCCGGGCGCGCTCAGCACGTACAACGAGATCTGGATGTCCGCCCGGCCGGCCGCGCTGAGCTCGGCGATCGCGTCCATCAGCGGGCAGCCACTGCTCGTGAAGCTCAATCCTGACACGCAGCGGACCGACATCGTCACGGGGAGCATGACCTACAACAACCCGCTCCCGGCGACGTGGCAGAAGGTGGCGCTCGTCGCCGCGGGCTTCACGAAGAGCTACGCGCTGGGAACCGCGACGCCCTACACCATGAGCGTGGACATCCGCGTGGATCAGGAGGCGAGCGCGTTCACCGCCGCGCCCGTGCAGCCCCTCGTCGGGCCGGTGCAGGCGCCCCAGGTGAACACGCGCGGCGCGTTCCAGGACCTCACGGGCGTGGGGGCCGACGCCTCGCTGCGCTGGTCGAAGCCGCTGGTCGGCACGGCCACGAACTACGTGGTGAACATCTACCGGCTGGGCACGAGCAACGGTGCCACCACCGCGACGCGCGTGGCGGTGCTGCACACGGATCTCCAGAGCGTGTACCTGCCCCCGGGCGTGTTGCAGGCGGGCCAGACGTACTTCGCGGAGATCCAGAGCTGGTACCAGCCCGGCTCGGACCTCGCGACGAGCCCGTTCAAGCGCTCGCTGCCCCGAGGCCGCGCCAGCGTGCTCACCGGCATGTTCAGCCCGTAGTCGCTGAAGTCCAGGGAGGGAAGGGAGCCTGCTCCCTTCCCTCCTCACGGGCCGCATCGCTTCAGCGAGGCCCTGAGCGCGAAGTGATAGACACCGCCAGCCCGCGATGGACCAGCTCCGCGAGCTGCGAACCCGCGGCCTCCAGATCGAATTGGTGATCCTCCAGCCACAGCCCCATCGCGCCGCAGAGGGCCGTGGCGAGGAGCAGGCTTGTCATCCGGGCGTCCACACCCGCTCGGATCTGCCCCAGCTCCATGCCTTGTCGGATCCACTTCTCCAAGGCGCGAATGGTCTGCTGCCGCAGTGTCGCGAGATCGTGACCGCGCCCCGGCCGGGTCCCGGGCTCGGACAGGACGATCCGCAAGGCGCAGAGGCGCGAAGGGTCCGACGTGGGCCGTGCGAAGAAGGACCCGAGCATCTTCAGGAGGGCGGGCAAGCCTTCCTCCGTTTCAAAGGCATCCATCGCCGCGCGGAACTCCGATGCGACGTATCGCATCAGCTCGTGCAGGAACTCCGCCTTGGACCCGAAGTGATGCGCAGGCAGGCCCCGGCTGTAGCCGGCGGCCTGACCGACCTGCGCGAGCGTGAGGGCCTGGGGGCCCCGCTCCGCGACGAGCCGTGCCCCCGCCGCCAGCATCCGGCGAGCGGCTTCGTCGCGTCTCTCTTCTTGCGTCCTGCGCGTCCGCCGAACCGTCATGTCCGTCCTGGAGTGCGTTCCTGAGGGGACTTCAAACCCCGCATCCGGTGCTTCATGCGAGCAGGACGATCTTGCCAAGAACCTGGCCGTCCTCCAGCACCTCATGCGCCCGAGCCGCTTCCTCCAGGCGGAAGGTCCTCCCGACCCTGGGGACCAGCTTCCGGGTGACGGCCAGCCCGAACAGCGCCTGTCCCGCCTCTGCCAGCTCCGCCGGTCCCATGGAATCAAGACTCAGGAGGCAGAGGACGGGTGACTTCGCGAAGTTCGCGAGGAGGCCCATCCCGAAGTCAGGAGTGGGAAAGCCCGCCGCGACGCCGTTGATCACGTAGCGACCGTTGGGGCGCAGCTTCTGGAGGAAGGTCCCCAGCTCCGGGCCGGCCACCGGGTCGATGATGATGTCGAACCCACCGGGAACGTCGGTACCGGCCTGACGGACGATGACGCTCTCGACGCCCAGGTCCGCCAGTTGCCGTGCCCGCGCCGCCGTGGTGAGGGCCGTCACCCGCGCACCTTCGAGCACCGCCAGTTGGACGACGCTCAAGCCGATGCCACCTCCCGCGCCTCGGACCAGGAGCCGCTCCCCGGGCCGGAGCCCCGCGCGCAGCAGGGAGAACTTCGCCACGAGCCCGTTGATGCCCAGGGCGACAGCCTCCACGGACGACAGTCCCGAGGGAACGGGGATGAGCTGGCCCGGATCCACCGCGACCCTCTGCGCATAACCTCCGGTGCGGACGAGCGCGAAGACGTGCTTGCCCATCCACTCGCGCGCGACGCCTGGGCCCGCGTCGATGACCCGGCCCGCGACCTCGGCGCCTGGAACGAAGCCCGGCCGGTCGAAGCCTGGAAACTGGCCGCGCCGTTGGAAGACGTCCACCAGCCCGACGCCCGAGGCTTCCACCGCGACAACGACCTCGCCGGCCCTGGCGACCGGGTCCGCGACCTCTCCAAGGACCAGCCCCTCGGGCCCTCCCAGCTTCTCCACCGTGACGGCCTTCATCCGACCTCCAGGAACGGTTTGACTCCCCAGTCCATAAAATTTGCTTGTCGCGATAGCAAGTAAGTTTGCCCGCGCCCACCGGGAGCCCTTCACGGACACACCTCCTGCGAAGGCCCCCACCGTGCAACTCTTGTCGTCCGTGCAAGCCTTGCCGGTCCCCACGCGCCGGGGACATGCAAGGCTTGCCGTCCTTCGCGGCCTCCGTCGACGCGCCCCCTGGGACGCGGCGTTGGCATCTTCGTTGCTCATGCACCGTCACGTTCCCCGCTGGCGACCCGGCCGGGACGAACCCCGGCCAGCAGGACGCATCGCTGGCATTCCTCGACGCTGAACGGAGAAACGTCATGTCTACGAATCACTTCGCGCGGAAGCTGTTCCTGGCGGCCCCCCTGTGTCTCTTCGCGGTGGGCTGCGGTGGCGAGATGATGGACGAAGCCGCGGCGGGCGAGTCCGCCGGTGAGGCGGTCAACGAGGCCGCCGCCCCGGCCGCTCCCGAGGACGCGTCCCTCGCGACGAGCGAGCAGGGTGTCAACCTGGGCGGCACCTACTGGTGGGGCACCTCCGCCAACGGCCTGACCTCCACCAGCATCGGGACCTCCACGGACCGGACCTGCTTCCTGACCGGCATCCAGGGCAACCTGAAGGGCACCAGCTGGGCCGGCGCGGGCGTGTTCCAGTACGCCGGCAACTGGCAGATCTTCGTCAACCACACCAACAGCAAGGCCCTGGGCACGGGCGTCCAGTGCATCAACACCGACACCAACCGGACCCCGGAAATGGCCTGGTACGACGGCCAGGCGGCGAAGCTGCTGGGCGCCGTCACCGCGTCCCGCCGCTGCTTCCTCACGCAGGTGGAGGCCGCGGGTGGCTTCACGGCCAACTCCGACTACGCCCGCGTCTGGAATGACGGTTACAACTGGTACCTGGGCGGCAACCTGGGCGCCTCCGGTGGCGCGCGCGCCATCTGCGTGGACGTCCCCACGGCCCAGGGCGGCTGGCTGTGGATCGCGGGCAACCCCGGCACCTTCACGCACAACCTGGACTACAACCCGGGCGGCGTGGCCTGCCTGCTGTCCGGCATCGGCGGCAACTTCAGCACCAGCGACTTCAGCGACGGCGTGTCCATCGACTACAACAGCGGCACCCGCTACTGGGAGATGACCGTCAGCAACAGCAAGCGCGGCTGGAGCAACTGCGTCAAGTAGCCCCACGGCACTGACGTCTGGAGGCCGGGCGCAGGGGGAGGCCCGGCTTCGTCGTGCTCATGCCCAACGTGCTCTACCGCGGGTCTTTCGCGCGCGCGACACCTGCCACTTCACATTCCTCGTCCTCCTGCCGAAGCAACCGGTGGCGCATCAACCCTCAGCAACTGGGGCGGGTTGCGCCGCCCGGAACACGCCAGGGCACGTAGACGGTGTTGATGCCCGGAGCCGCCGGGTCGTAGAGCACGACGATGACGTCGCGGCTGGGGAGGAAGTCGAACTCGGACGCGCTGTCCAGGGAGAGACGGCCCTCATACCGCTCGCCGCGCGCGATGAAGCTCCAGCGCAGCTCCGTGGGCGGCGGCCCCTTTTTGCGCACCGGCTTTCCGTCGCCGAAGTACGTCACCCGCGCGAGAATCGGGATGCCCACGCGGGCCGCGCGTGACTCACGGTGGTTGGTCCGCACGACGCGCAACAGGCCCACGGCGCCCACGAGGGGGAACAACAGCGCCAGCCCTCCCAGGCGCCCCATGGGGGTGAGGGTGGTGCCACGGATACGGGCCTGGCCTCCGCGCGACTCGAGGACCACGCGCTGGCCCGGCTCAAAGCGACCGCCCGGCTCGCAACTGCGCCCCACCAGCGCGCCGTCCTCCGAGTGGAAGCGCGCGCAGTACACGGGCGGATGGGGCCTGCGCTTGCGCATCCCTACCTCGACCGAGTCGACGACGCCGGGGACTTCGAAGGAGCGCAGGTCCAGCAGCAGGTCCCCCACGGCGCGAGGGGACTGGAAGAAGGCACAGACGAGCCCACCGGCGAGCAGGGTGAAGAGGCTGGTGTAGAGCGCGACGCGCTGGGGACCCGCGAAGGCGAGCACCAGGCGCCGGGCCTCCTTCGAGGGCACGCGCGGCGCTCTCGGGACGCTCGCGAGCAGGGCACGCGCCCGCTCGAGGTCGTCGGACGGCACATCTGCGAACGCTGCTCGGTTGCTCTCGGGAGGTGGGTCGGACAGTGGCAGCAAAGACATGGGAGGCCATTAGACTCGACCGTGGCCGCCCTGTCCGGAACGGAGCGCGCTCCTGGGAGTACCGGCGCAGGCGGCCGGAGGGGACGGTGCTGTATGAGGCGGTGAGGGACAATCTCGCCACGTTTCTAGCGGAGGCGAGCGAAGTGGGGTGCGGCCTGCTCCGGTACGTGGAGCGGGACTTCACCCGATACCTGGAGTGCGGAGTATTGGCGCACGGCTTCGCGCGGGTGCGTTGTGAGAGTTGTAATGACGAACTTCTCGTCGCCTTCTCGTGCAAGGGACGAGGGGTGTGCGACCCAGGAGCGCACGCCGCGGCTGGATGGGGCCGGGTTGCTCAAGCAGGAGTTTCGCGCTGGACGTGTTCGCCTGCGGCAGGAGTGGAGGCAGGCTTAAGGGTGCTGGCGTATCTGACGGCTCCCAGTGGGGTGCGTGCCATCCTGGAGCACCTGGGACTGCCCACGCTGCCAGGGAGACTGTCCCCAGCACGGGGGCCACCCCACAGGAGCGGGTCCGCCTGTAGCCAGTCGCTAATCGAACGCCGGTGTAGACTGGAGTGCCTGCACCGGTGCATGGGCTCCCTGGCGACCTGGAGGATGGCGCGATGAAGTCCTACGTCCAGCGGAGCACCCAGGCCAGACGGGGCCCGGAGGCGAATCCCCTTCGGGAAGCACGGCCGGAATGGGAGGGCGCCTCGGGTCCGGCGGTCTCACTGCCCTGGGAGGTTCGCGCCGGCATGGAGCGCTCCTTCCACACGGACTTCTCGCACGTGCGGCTGCACACGGGCTCCTGGGTGGGTCGCACCGGGGATGACGCGGCCACGCGGGGTGAGCACATCTTCTTCCGTCAGGGCCTGCCCCGTTTCGACACGCACGAGGACCGGGCACTGCTCGGTCATGAGCTGACGCACGTGGTGCGCCAGCGCCAGGGGATGCCGTACGGACCGGGGCGGCTCTCGCATCCCGGCATGGAATCCGAGGCCGACGCGATGGGTGAGCGCGCCGCGCTGGGGCAGCCCGTGTCACTCATGGGCGCGGGCTCCTCGGCCCATCCCGTGGACGGAGGGGCGCTGGCCCCAGGGCCCGTGCAGGGCGGCAAGAAGAAGGTGCTCCGACGCAGGAAGGCACGCGAGGCGCACCAGCGGCTCATCGAGGAGGAACGGCAGCAGGAAGCCCGGAAGCAACAGAAGAAGGAGGCCCGGGAGACGCAGCGGACCGAGGGCCCTTTGGTTCTGGAGAAGCGGATCTACGGACACCGCCCGGTCAAGAGGGTTCCCCCGGCCTACCAGGGGGTCGTCACTCAACTGCAAGCGGCATTGGCCGAGCTGAAGACGCAGCGCAGGGCTCAGAAGGTAGAGCTCGCGGCAGGGATCTACGAAGAGCGCGCAAGATTCCCCGACGAGGTGAAGAGGAAGGATTTCGGCAATCACCCAGGCGGGGCCGCGTTCATGGACAATCTTTTCGGGGAGAACGGAAGCTATGTCCGCGACCTGCTCGCGACGAACATCACGCCCCAGAAACTGCAGGAGTACCTCCAGCTCAATCCCGATCTGGCCCAGGATCTGACGTTCTCGGGTGTCGCCAAAAACCACGAGACGATCATCCGTTACAAAGGCAGGCACATCTACACACTGCAGGGCGGAGCGTCTGCCTTCTACCCCAAGCCGCGAGCCGCGACTGAGGCACCCTTGCGTCGGACGCTCTTCTCCAAGCATGGCGCTCAAGCCGGCAAAGAATACGTCCTCGACGACCGGGGCGTGCCCACGCGCCGTCACGCCTACTCCCTCAAGGATGACACCCAGGTGGGCATCCTCCGGCGCAATGACACGCTGAGGGGCAGGTTCATCTCCGTCGCCAACAACGCCGATGTCATGAACGCGACGGGCTATGATCAGGTGCAGTTGGGCTCATTCCCGGGGGACATCGCGCCGGATAGGAGGCTGAGCGAGAACGACATGGTCTTCGTTCACCAGGAGTTCGGATCCTCGGATCGTCAGCGCGGAGTAAGCATCTCAAGCTCGCCCACGCCGCTGCTGTCGAACGAGGCCCGTGGGTTCGCCAGACGGGACGACCCGAGGGCCCGGAAGCTCCAGATTGACCTGGCCACCATCCCGCTCCAGCAGCCGGGGGGCGCGCCGAACCTGGTCAACCTCTACCAGCGCATCCCAGGTTTCGAGCAGCACAAGGTCGTGGTGCCCGACCTCTACAAAGTGACTCCGCGTAGGCCGCCACGCCCGCACGACCGGGGGAGATTGGAGTATCCCGCTGGGCCTGGACAGGAGCACTTCGACTGGTCGATCGGGAAGAACCGGGAGCTGTTCCTGCGGGAGCTGAGGGCGGAGAACCTGTCGGGGGAGGTCCCGCCCTCTCTGCTGGAGAGCATGCTCTACATCCCGGAAGGGGCTGATGCGATGGATGAGCTGCAGGAGATCATCCGCCAGATCCTGCGCGATGCGAAGCACACCCCGTTCAATCCCTTCGCCCCCGTCTGACACACCCCCGCGCCGGTGTCTCCCGGCGCGCGCGGTTTCGCATCCACTCAGTGCAGGGGTGCTGGCCCGCACCGGCGCATCGTCGCTTCGCTACGGAGTCTGGGGCTTGAGTCCGGCGATGCTGTGGTTCACCGGCACCCAGTCAAAGCCCTTGCCGTCGGACAGGACGCGCCCGATGCCCGGGAAGGAGATGTGCGCCGCCGCGACGAGGTAGCCCTTCGCGGCCGCCTCGGCCATCGCCTTGCGCCGCTGGCGGGCCGCGGCCGACGCGTCGAGGTCGAACTGGATCGTCACGCCGGGCGACGGGAACCGCACAGTGTGGTCGAAAATCCCGGTCGCTCTTGTAGTCTCCGCCCATGAGCAAGCGGACCAGTGACAACAACGGCGCGACGTTCCTCATGGATGGGGAGGACTTCTTCGCTGCCTTCGTCGCGTGTCTGGACGAGGTGCGGCGCAGTGTCTCCGACGGGACCGTTTCGTTGTCGCAGCAGCAGGCTCCCGTGCCCGCGAACACCTACGTGCGGCTGGCCTACTGGGCCATGGAGCCGCACCTGCCCCTGAGCAAGGACACGCCCGACTTCACGCTGGAGGTGGCGCTGAAGCAGTTGGCGGACCTGGGCATCCACGTGGAGATCATCCTGTGGGATCCGGACGCCCTGTCGGCCAACGCCGGCGGCGACGAGAACTTCGCGAAGAAGGTGGCCCGCGGGAACCAGGCGGTGAAGAAGGCCCTGGACGGCTACAAGAAGAAGATCCTCGTCTACCTGGAGAGTCACCCGGCCCTGGGGGGCGTGGGCCTGGGGCTGCACCAGAAGATGGCCCTCTTCTCCGTCGGAGGACGGCTCAAGGCGCTGGTGGGCGGCTTCAACATGGAGGAGGAGTACTGGGACACGGCCTACCACCACGGCCAACACCCCATCACGAAGCACGGGCACACCCTCCATGACACGGCGGTGTTGGTGGAAGGGCCGGTGACGTGTCACATCGAGGAGGAATGGCTGCGTCGGTGGATGCGGCAGGTGTCGTTCCAGCTCTGGGAGACGCCGCCATACAAGGTCCGGGGCGCCGTTCGGGCGCTCGCCACGGATCAGCCCCAGGACGGCGGGCTGCGGATCTCCGTGCTGACGACGGGTGTCTCCGCCACGAGCACCGAACACAGCATCCGGGATGAAATCAAGACGCTCCTCCAGGGCGCCAACGCGTATGTCTATGCGGAGAACTACCAGTTCTTCGAGCCGGAGATCATCACGGAGATCTGCCGGAAGCTGAAGACGCAGAAGCAATTCCAGGTCTGCGTGGTGATCCCGGATCCCATCTGTGATCCGACGCAGGCGAACACCCAGTTGTCACGCATCGCGTACACCCGGATGTTGCTGGCGAGCTTCAAGGAGAAGGGCGGGACCAAGGGCAAGCTGGACGAAGCCTTGCTCAGCCTGAGGATCCACGACGTCACGGACCCGGTGAACAACGAGCAAGGGGTGTATTACAAGGTCCTCGACGCGAAGAAGCCGAAGGGCTGGATGGAGGGCACGAGGCTCCAGATGCGCCCTCCCGAGCTCAAGGGCCAGAAGACCGTGAGCAAGCCGGTGACGGTGGCGCTGGAGGCGATTGATGGACTGGACCTGGCGGAGGGCACCACGCCCCGCGTCCAGTTCTACTGCCCGGTGCGCTTCCCGGCGGACAGCGACCAGTACGCGAACAGCACGAAGATCTATGTGCACTCGAAGCTGATGCTCATCGACTCGCGACACGTCATCGTGGGCAGCGCGAACTTCGGCCATCGCAGCATGCAGTACGACGGGGAGATGAGCCTCCACATCCAGAGCGACGAGTTCGCGATCGAAGTGAAACGGAAGCTCTTTCCGCACTACAACGTGCACTCCATCAAGGAGGTGCCCGCGGCGCTCCGCGACGATGCGCGGAGCGCGTACAATCAGGTGCGGCTCATCCCCCGGAGTCCAGGAGAGCTGGGGGCGGGCTCCGAGAAGGTGAAGGAGAAGCTGCCCTTCCCACTGGACTACAGCTGGTTCTGAGCGCGGGTGCGGCGGCACGTCAGGTGAGGTTCAGGATGTTGGTGTCGATCTGGAGCTGCTTGGCGATCTGGGCGTCCTTCTTCCGCTTCGCCACCCGCTTCGACCTCAGGATCGTGCCGAACTCCGCGCGGGTTTTCGGCACGGGATAATATTGCACGGCACTCTCGAACGTCTGGCGGAAGCGCTTGTCTGTTTTGCTTTCCAGCTCGTCGAAGGCGTCCTCCCGCGACCGTTTCTTGCTGGCGCTTGCCTTTTGGGGAATCCAGAAGTCCGAGATGTCAATGGGCAGGCTCAGGAACGTCGGATTGACGGGGGGCGCGCTGGGTTTGATCACCGAGCCCCCTCCCACCGTGGGCTGGGAGGCCTTGTCCTGCGGATAGGCCTGGACCGCGACCACCTTTTCCGTGGCCTTTCCACCGACCCGGAACCCTGTGCCAAAGCTGGTCGCGCTCGATTGGCCGAAGACGAATCCCTCTTCGGGTTGGGACTTCAACGAGGGATTCGCGACGGGATCCAGGACGGCGGTGTCCAAGCCGACGAAGTGCTTCGAGGGCACCGGCGGGACGGCGTCCTCCTTCAGGACGTGGTTCGGGAATTTCGTGCTGTCGACCGCCAGCTCTGCCTTCCAGACGTGGGGCACGCGCCGGGGAATCGTCATCGTCTTGGCGCCACCGTCCGTCTGCGTCACCGTGGACGGAATCACGCTCCAGGCCGCCAGGTCCGCGACCTTCACCGTGTAGTCCTGGTCGGCGTACTCGACGGCCACCTTCATGTCGATGGGCACGCTGGTGTCGAAGCGCTTGTTGACGGTGTCGTAGGGCCCCTTCTCCGCCATGATTTCCATCACGCGCCAGGCTGGCGAATTGAAGTCACGAAGCTGCGGCGCCAGGTTGTCCGCGCGGTAGCTGTCCTGACCCAGGATCTTGTCGCTCACCAGGTGGCCGCCCGCATAGTTGAACTTGGCGGTGACGGGGCGGTCGAACATCGCCCGCTCGTGCTCGCCGATGTTGCCGATCTCCGTCTGCGGCGCCGCGGCCTGGCGTGAACTCGGCGTGCGGCGCGTCCCCTCCACCACCACGTGGATGGAGTTGGGCCGGTCCACGGCGTCGTAGATCTTCTTCGAGCTCTTGATGAACTCGCTGGGCCGGACCTGCGCTCCGTTCTGGATGGGGTAGGGGTAGTCGCCCAACTGCGTCTTGAGGTTGTCGTTGAGGACGGAGATGGGGTGCTTGACGGACGTGGAGTTCGGGGTGCCGACGATGTGGGGGCTCTTCATCTGGATGACGTCGGCGCTGGCCTGGGAAGACGCCGCATCCGGGACGTGCCCGACGGAGACGGACCGGCCGCTGACCGCCGCGCGCCCCAGGGCGTCCGCTTCGCGCTCCAGCCCCGCGTCCGCGTTCACCTTCGCCCCACCCAGCGAGAAGCCGCCCCCCACGCGGTCCTGGCGCTGACGCACCACGTGCGCGAGCTCATGGCCGATCAGCTCCAGGCCGCGAGTACTGGAAGGATCATAGTGGCCCCTCGCGAAGCGGATGGTGTCGCCTCGGGTGTACGCGTGCGCGTCGAAGGGCAGCGCCTCACGGCTCTGGTCGATCCGCACCGACCGGAAGTCAGCCCCGAAGGCATCCTCCATGCGGGTGCGCACGGGCTCCGACAAGGGCTCGCCCCGTCGCTCGGACAGGCTCGGCCCGGATGGCACGGGGGTCTTCGCCATCTTCGCGCCCATCGTCCACCTCGCTGCCGTCACCACTCCAGCGCATGACGCTATCACGCGTGAGCACGGTGCTCCGCTGGGGACACCGCGTTGACGCGTTCGCCCGCGTCCTGTTAACCCGACGGTCGCCCCTCCAGGAGTCCCCATCCATGAATGCGCCCGAAACCAGTCCGCGGCTCGACGAAATGCCCTCCGCGCCTGGGCCTGCCCGCGCCCACCTGGAGGCGGAGCTGGCTCGGTTGCGCGCCATCGTGCGCCGCGCGACGGCGGAGGACTCGGGGGCGGCGGAGCGCGGGCCGCTGGACCTCACGGCGCTCCAGGACGCCATCCGCCAGCAGGTGGACGCCGCGGACTCGGCGGGACTTCGCCTGCCTCTCGCCCAGCTCGCGCGGACGTTCCACCTGTCGCGTCTGGACCTGGATCTCCTCCTGCTCGCGCTCGCGCCGCTCCTGGATCCAAGCTTCGGTGAAACCTACGCGCGCCTGCTGGGTGATCCCCGCCGGACCTATCCCACCGTCGATTCCGCGAGGACGTTGCTCGCCCCGGTGCTCGGTGATGCGGGCGACCTCATCGAGGCCTTCCACCCGGAGGCGCCCCTGCTGCGCTGGGAGCTGCTCGCGATGGAAGGCGTCCGGGACACGGTCTCCAGCGACCTGTACCTCCGGCCCTTCTTCATCGACCTGGAGATCCTGCACTTCATCATGGCGTCGGATCACCCGGGCCCGTTCGCGGAGGGACTCGCACTCGTTGCTCCGGAGGTGCCGGAGGACTACCGGCTGGGCTCGGCCGCGGTGCGCGCGCTCGGCACCTTGTGCGGGCGCCTGAAGGAGGGCGTCCCCCAGGGCTTCCGCTTCGCCGTCGAGGTGCATGGCCCCGCGGTGGGCGAGGCCCTGCCGTGGCTGGCGGCGGCGACCGGGACGCTGGGGCTCCAGCTCTTCTCCCTGGAAGCAGGCCGGCTGCTGGAGGGGACCACCCCACCGGAGCGGCGGGCGCGTCGCATCACCCGGACGCTGGCCCTGGAGCGTGGCGCCCTGGTGCTTCGGGGCGCGGACCGGTGCTTCGCGGAGGACGCGTCAGCCGGGGCGCGCCGCGTGTTCGCGGAAGTGCTCGGTGAGCTGCCGTTCGTGTACCTGCTGCTCGAAAAGCCGCTGTCCGCGGGCAGACGCCGCACGCTCCCCGAGGCGCTCAGGAGCCTTGAAGTCGAGCTGGGCCTGCCCGGTCCGGAGGAGCGGGCGCAGGCGCTCACGCAGACGCTGGGCGCGCTCGCCGTGCCCGTGGATCCGGACCTGGACCCCGCGGCCCTGGCGGACGCCTTCAACCTCACGGGCATGCAGCTGCGCGACGCCGTCCTCGCGGCGCACGAGCGCGCCCGGACGCGGCCGCGAGGCGGTGGGAGGATCTCCCGGCAGGATCTGGTCGCGGGCGCCTTCGCGCAGACGGAGCACCGCCTGGGACAGCTCGCGCGGCGGATCGAGCCGGGCTCCACCTGGGAGGATCTCGTGCTGCCGGAGTCGTCGGTCCGGCAGCTGCGGCTGCTCTGCGTCCACCGGCAGCAGCGCCGCCACGTCCTGGAGCAGTGGGGCTTCGGTGAGAAGGTGCTCTACGGTGGCGGGACGCACGCGCTGTTCAGCGGTCCTCCCGGCACCGGCAAGACGATGGCCGCGCGCATCATCGCCGGGGCGCTGGGCCTGCCCCTCTTCGCGGTGGATCTCGCTTCGGTCGTGAGCAAGTACATCGGTGAGACGGAGAAGAGCCTGGGCCAGGTGTTCGATGAGGCCGCGCGCTCGAACGCCATCCTCTTCTTCGACGAGGCCGATGCGCTCTTCGCCAAGCGCACCGAGGTGAAGGGCTCTCACGATCGGTACGCGAACCTGGAGACCGGCTACCTGCTGCAACGGATGGAGCAGCACGAGGGCATCACCCTCCTGGCAAGCAACATGCGCGACAACCTGGACGCGGCGTTCGCGCGAAGGCTGTCGTTCATCATCGACTTCCCGTTTCCAGACGTGGGTCGCCGCCGACAGCTTCTTGACAAGTTCGTGCCCCGTGCGGCGCCCGTCGATGGCCGCGTGGACTGGCACTATCTGGCGGAGAAGCTCGAGCTTTCCGGTGGCAGCCTGCGCAATGTCGTCCTCGACGCGGCGTTCCAGGCGGTGGACCGGGGGACGTCCATCGACATGCGGGCGCTGCTCTCCGCCGCGCGGCGCGAGTACGGGAAGCTGGGCCGGGCCTTCCTGACGGGTGACTTCCAGGAGTACGCCGAACTGCTCACCGAGTCCGCGGAGCGCTGATCCGAGGGCAACCCCTGACGTCGCATCACCTTGTCAGGGGTTCGTGACGAAAGCCTTCAATGGTTGACACACTCCATGTCCCTGGGTCTCATGCCGGACGCTCGCATCCGGAGCTTCACAGCCGCAAGGGGACAACATCATGGCAGACGCAGGCTATCGAAGCATCGAGGTTTCCGTCGTCAACAACACGCAGGCCACGCTGAACGTGCGCACCGCGACCATCACCGGCGTCGACACGGGATGGATCGACGGGGAGCAGGCCACGGTGGGTGAGCCCATCGAGCAGTACGCCGGCGCGCTCTGGGGCGTGTCGACGGACAACCCCGCCGCGACCGCGGGCGCCACCGTGCACCTGAGCGGTTTCGGAAACGTTCCCGTCGCGATCGACTTCCGCAACGATCAGTTCGGCACCAGCACGGTCAACGCGACGGGCAACGACAAGATCCGCACCAGCGTCGGTCAGCTCCAGACGTCGGACCCCAACCACACCATCTTCCAGGTGGAGCTGCTGCCGGCCCAGACCATCGCCCACACGCAGGCCCTGGCGCTGCGCGGCGTGGGTGGCATCGCCGGCCTCCTGGCCGCCCACAAGAAGGACAAGTAGTCCTTCGCGGGGCGCTGTCGTCCCCGTCAGCGGCCGCCCGGTTCACACCGGGCGGCCGTTGTGTTTCCAGGACGCGGGGAAGCGCCGGTGCGCAGGCTCCCCGTTCGCGTCAGTCGTCGCGGTCGTTGTTGCCGCGGCGGGGGTCGTGCAGGGTGATGGACACCACGACGGCGTCGGGCTGCCGGTCGTCGATGTTCACGTCCTTGCGGCACCCGTCCGGAATACCCTCCGGCGTGAAGTCGAACCGGCCCACCCACGGCAGGGTCCATGACAACCGGATGTAGCCGTGGACCGATCCCATCCGCACGAAGGCGCTGGTTCCCGAACCAATCACCGTCGACTCGCTCATCCACGTCACCGCGGACTGCGGCGGGACTTCGTCCCCCTGCTTCGGCGCCAGCTTGTCCGTCCATTGCCCTTTCAGGGTGGCCACACCCTGCACGGTGAGCACCTGGTTCGTGCTGTTCTGGAAGACCACCTTGACACTTCGGTAGACCGTCATGGCTCGTTCCTTCTTCGTACCAGGGTGACCATCATCACGACCTGGTCGAAGTTCTCGGTGTTGAAGTCGATGAGGTAGTCGAGGGGCGGGGGGACCTTGACCTCTTGCGTCCGCTGGCCCACGTCGAAGTAGGGCAAGTTCCAGGAGATGTCGATGTAGCCCTTGGTGCAGCCCAGGCGCAGGAAGCCCATGACGCCCACGCCATCCACCGTGGACTGGTTCAGCCACTTCGCTGAACTCTGCTTCTCCACCACGTCGCCGCGGCGCGGCGCGGCGGGCGGGCCCCACTCGCCGCGCATCACCTCCGCGCTTTCGAGCGTGAGCAGCTCATTGGTGTTGTTCTGGAGCACGACGTCCATGCTCCTCAAGACCATCTGCACGGTCAGCTCCCTGGAGGAACAGCGCTGGAGGCCACGCGATCCTGCGTCACGGTGACCAGCACCGCGATGGAGGCCGGCTCGTCGTCATTCACGCGGATGGCGACATGGCGGAGGGGGGAGGCGAACGTCACGTCACAGGTGAAGTCGCCAATCCAGGGCAGGTGCCACTGGACGTTCAGGTAGCCGTTCTGCGACCCCAGCCGCGCGTAGGCCTGGGTTCCCCGCTGGAGCACGATGGACTCGGTGGCGAAGGCGCGCGCGCTCTGCCGCTCGAGCGTGTCGCCATTCTTCAGACCGAGGCCGGAGCTCCACGCGCCCAGGAGCACCTCCGTGCCCTCCACGGTCATCACGTCATCCGTGCTGTTCTGCAGCACCACGCGGACGCTGCGATACGCGATGGGCATTCCGTCCTCGGCCAGACTCCGTCCGGCGAATGCTAGCCTACTCCCGCCGCGTTCCCACCACTCCCATGGTGTTGACGAGATAGGCGCCCGAAAACTCCGTGTCCCGCAGGTCCGCGCCGGTGAGGTCGGCCTGGTGCAGGTTCGAACCCGTGAGCCGGGCCCCCGCCAGTCGCGCGCCGCGCAGGTTCGCCCGCATGAGGTGGGCGCTGGACAGGTCGCAGCCCTCCAGGTTCGCGCCGTTGGCCTTCGTACCTGTCAGGTTGGCTCCGCGCAGCATGGCGCCCTGGAGGTCGGCGTCGGTCAGATCCGCATGGCTCAGGTCCGCTTCCGTCAGGTTGGCGCGGCAAAGCCGGCCGCGGACCATCCGTGCCTGGATCAACCGTGCGCCCACGAGGGAGGCCTCCGTCAGGTCGGCGTCCCAGAGGTCCGCGTCCTTCAGGCGGGACTGGTCCAGGCGCGCGCGGGCCAGGTGCGCACCGCGCAGGCCCGTGCCCAGCAGATCCGCGTGGCTCAGGTCCGCGTCCTCCAGCCACGCGCCCGTGAAGACGAGCCGCCGGAAGTCCGCATGGCGCAGGTCGGCCTTGCGCAGATCCACGCCGTCCATGGGCCAGATGCGCGCCAGGTGCCGCTTCTGCGCGAGCAGGAGCCAGGGCGCTCCCCCGTTCCTGAGGGCGCGGACCTGCTCCTCCTGCGTCCAGTCCCGGGTGTTGCCACCCTCTGGGTAGCAACTGGAGAACCAGCTCACGGCCTCGTCGCACGCGCCCTGGGCCCGGAAGTGATCCGCGTGGACGAAGGCGGAGGCTTCCGGGAGCACGCGCAGGGCGTTGGCCATGTCCTCCAGGCTGGAGAGCTGCTGCACGCCCGGGCCCGGCGGGATGGTGGTGCCTCCGTCCAGCACCAGCAGGGGCTTGTTCCGGCCGAGCGCCAGCCCCGTGGCGAGGAAGGACTCGTTCTGCCGGGGACGGACGACGAGCACCGCCTGGGACTGATCGATGGCGGTGGCGAGCGCGAGTCCGCTCACGTGGCGCGGATCCACCCGCTGGTAGTCATGGCCCTCGGCGCGCAGGCGCAGCGCGGCCTCGCTGGCCAGGGGCTCCGCTTCGTCCGCGACGATGCACACGTTCAGCATGGGGGCCTCAGATGATGCGCATCAGCTTGAGCAGCGACATGAACGGAGGCACGGCGCTGGCCTTCTGCGTCTGCACCGCTTCGCCTCCGACGTATTCCGAGGACTCCGTGGGGGTGGGCGGGAGCGTCAGCGCGTTGTCCAGCTTGTGGATGTGCTCCGCCAGCGCCAGCTTCTTCTGGGACAGGATGGTGCCCGAGTTCTGGGGCGTGGGGTCGAACTGGGCCTGGATGTCGTGCTGGTGGTGGATGGAGTGTGTGTGGACCTGGAGCACCACGTCGTGCGTGTGCTCCTCCTCCCCGCCGGTGGTTCCAATCTCCTCGTAGCTCGACACCGAGCGCACGAACAGGTCGCGCAGGTCGGGCAGCCGCTGGCCCACCAGCGGGCTGTCCGGATGGGTCACCGTGCTGCCGTCGCAGATCTGGAAGCCCTCGAGGATGACTTGCGAGGAGTCAGGGGGCCGCCACGCGTCCACGATGGTGCCGATGGGGATGGGCACCACCGCCACCGTCTGCTCCGAGCCGTCGGGGAAGATGAGGCCGCCCGTCGCATCGATGATGCCGTTGACGGTGAGCGCGTCGACCGGGACCCGCGTACCGATGCCGACGAAGCCCCTTCCACCGGAGACGGTCAGCGTTGGCGCATGCGTCGCGTCCGGGGCCCCCGACGTGAGCAGCAGGTCGCCTGTATCCCGCAGCGTCAGCCCGCCCGTGGACAGGAAGGTGATGGCGTGGGCGGAGGGATCGCCGCTCCAGATCTGGCCGCCTCCCAGGAAGCGGACGGCCGCGCCTCCGTCGAGCCGCACGTCACCGTGGGCGACGTGCACGGACGCCTCGGGTGTCTCCGTGCCGATGCCCACGCGCCCCTCCGCGGTGACCGCGAGCACCGGTTGGCCATTGCCCTGGGCGATGCGCGCGAGCAGCCGCGTCTGGATTTGAAAGGGCGTCTCTCCGCCGGGCGCGGCGTCGTCACCCAGCCGTCCCAGGGTGAGCACGTTCGCGCCGTGGATCTCCTCGATGATGGCCTGCACGGCCCCGGCCCGGAGCACGTCGCCCACGCGCAGCTCCGTGGAGAACGCGGTCCCGTTGCCGTACGCCGTGAGCCGGCCGCCCTGGAGACCCCGGCCGGCCGAGGGCGCTTCGGTGAGCACGAGGCTTCCCCGGCCCACCGACTGACCGGCGCCGACGACATCGAGCCCGGCCGTGGGGACTCCCACGCCTACGCCCAGGGCGCCCTGGATGGCGGCGGAACCCAGGAGGTTGATCTTCGGTGCCTCCACGTGGAGCGCTCCCGCCTCGGGGCCCGCCCAGAGCCGCGCGGGGCTGGTCGTGGGGTTCGTGAAGGCCAACGTGCCCACGACGAGGCTGCTGTAGCGACGCGCGTCGACGTCGATGGCGACGACCTCCCGGTACACCGACAGCGTCACGCTCCCGAGGACGAGCTCCACCGAGGCGTCATCGGGAGGGGCCGCGAGCGCGCGGACGCGCGGGGCGACGCGGGTGCGCAGGAACCAGGTCCCCTGGGCGTCTCCGACCTGTGAGACCGGAGCCTCGTCGTAGCGCACGGTGATGTAGAGCTCCGATTCGGCGAGGGCCTGGAGGTCCACGGTGACGGGGGCGGACAGCACCAACTGGCGACCGAGCGAATCGAGCGCCATGCCCGCGTTCACGGAGACGAGGTTCGTGCCGGACGCGCGCAGCTCCAGTCCTTCCGTGATGCCCCAGGTGTGAAGGCCCTGGTTCGCCGTCCGGTCCTGCGTGAGCTGGTATTCCTGCTGGAGCGACAGGTCCTCCGCCTGGAGGAGCGCTCCCGGCAGGAACAGCGGTCTCTGGTTCCCGGGACTCATCGTGTCCTCACTTGATCCGGATGAGCTTCAGCAGCCCGTAGAAGGGCGGAAGCAGGGAGGCCGGCCCGGAAGGGGCCTGGGTCCCCGCGTCGCCGTTGTCCCGGGTGTTCGTCGTGGCGGACGAGAAGATCTGCGCCCGGAAGTTGTGGACGTGGCCCCGGTCGCAGAACTGGCTCGCGAGCCGGTCGGCGGGGCCGTCGTTGCCGTTCGCCTGTCCACTCAGCCCGGCGTAGTCGGGGTGGGTGTGCTGGAACGGATGGTTGTGCGCGGGCACCGTGTAGACGTGCACGTGGGTGTCGCTGCCGCCAGGCCCCACGTCGTTCACCGATCCGACGCCCCGGATGAAGCGCGAGGTGAGGGACGGAAGCTGCTTGCCGTAGAAGGGGCTGTCCTCGTCGTCGACGGTGCTGCCGTCGCAGATCCGGTATTCGCCGGGGATCTGCACCTGGGCGTTGGGCCGCCACCAGTCGATGATGCCCCCAATGGGGAGGGCGATCTCCGCGGTCTCCTGCACCGTGCCGTCGGGGAACACGAAGCCACCCGCGATCCCCCGCGCCTCGTCGCCGACGGAGCGCAGGGCGCCTTCGACGACGAGCGCATCCCCCGGTGCGTCCGTGCCGAGTCCCACGTTGCCGCTCGCCGCGAGGAAAAGGCCGAAGGGCAGGGGAGACGGGGCCGTGCTGGCGCGCAGGTGGAGGTCGCCCGCGGTGCGAAGTCCCAGGAAGCCCTCGCGTTGATTGAAGCGGATCTCCTGGGCGCCGGTGAGATCCTGGATCCGGCCGTCCGCCTGGAACTCCACCGCGCCCCCGCGCAGCAGGACATCCCCTCCGGAGACCGCGAGTCGCGCGGGCGTTCCCGACAGGTCCCTGCCAATCCGGACCTGGGCCGTCGCGTCGCACGTCAGGAGCGCACGACCGTCAGGCGAAGCGAACCGGGCAATGGACTCGCGGCGGAACTGCCAGAGCGCGTCCTGGGCTTCCAGGGGGGACGCGGTGACCACGCGCCCATCCGGAAGGACGGCGGCGATGGCGCTCTGGACCTGTTGCCCCTGACGGTCCCGGGTGAGGATCCGGTCGCCCACCGCCAGCAGCCTTCCGAGCGTCGGATCCGTGCCGGTGACGAGCGTTCCGTCGCTGGACAGGAGCCCGGGGCCCACGAGCGGCGCGTTGGGCTCGCGGATGTCGAGCGGGCTGGTCGGGAGCGTCGTGCCGATGCCGAGCATGCCGCCCTGGAGCGACACCGTGGCTTCCCGTGGCGCTTGCAGGGGCTGGATGCGCAGCTCGTTCGCGCTGATCCGCACCCCATGGTCCTCCGCCGCCGACCAGCCCAGCAGCGACGGCTCCCGCGTGCGCGCGAGCCGTGGGCTGACGAACCGCAGCGCACCGACTTCCAGGCCCGCATGGCGGCGCAGGGTGAAGTCCAGGGTCGGCCCCGCCGACACGCTCGCGAGCACCAGCCGCGGCTCCAGGTCGGGGGCTCCCAGGGGCTCCCATGACAGCTCCGCGGACTCGCGCAGGCGCGGCAGTCCATCGGGTTGCAACGGGGGGATGACCTCCTCGGTCCGGGTGAGGACGAGTCGGCTGTCGACGAAAGGCACGGGGAGGTCCGCGTCCCGAGGCTCCGTGAGGCTCACGAGCTGGCCCGAAGGATCGACGGCGATTCCGGGGGACACCGTCACCCGGAGCGGGTTCGCGCTGAGCGAGACGGCGAGGCCGGTGGCGATGCCCCACGTGTGCAGCACCCCGTCGTGCGTGTGGCGCAGGCGCGCCAGGTAGTCCTGTTCGGCCGAGTAGTCACCCGCCGCCAGGAACTCCCCCGGAAAGTAGCGGGGCTTCTCCAGCTTCGTCGTCATGGCGTGCCCTCGTTCCTCACCGGATGCGCATGATCTTCACGAGCCCGAAGTAGGACGGAAGGTTCGCGGTGGTCTGCGTCACGGCCGGGGGGCTCACGATGCCCGAGTTCTCGTGGGAGGTGGTTGTGTCCGTCTCATCGACCCGGATCTCGACGGCGTGTTGGTGGTCGAAGCTAGTGAGCTTGTCGTCGGTGGCGTCGGAGTAGGGCTCGCCCAGTGTGTTGCTCGACGTTCCCCGGAACCACCCGTGGTTGTGGGCCACGCCATGGGTGTGCTGGGGCACCTGCGTGAGCAGGTGCGAATGGCTCTGCGCCCCCCCGCGCTGCCCGATGCTCATGTAGTCCCCCGTGCCCCGGACGAAGAGGCCCCGGAGATCCGGCAGCCGCACCCCGTTCAGGGGCGAGCCCGGGTCGTTGATCACGTGGCCGTCACAGATGGCGAACGCCGCGGGCAGGAGCAGCACCACCCCCTTGGGCAACCACCAGTCGATGATCATTCCGACCCGGACCGTGGTGGAGCGGGCCGCGGTGGGCTGCACCTTTCCGTCCGAGAACCGGAAGCCTCCCTGGAGCGCACGCACGCGCCCGAGCACGGAGAGCCGCGCCTGGGGAACGTCCTGGGCGCCTGTGATGGTCGCGTGTCCGTTGGGGTACAGCACCACCGGGGGCATGCCCGTGCCCGCCTGGAGCTGGATCCTCCCGGAGTCGGCGCTCGTGGTCTTCAGGGCCACCAGCTCCATCCGGGGCGGCGCGTCCTGGAAGGAGAGGCTGCTCGTACCGTCCTCGGCGCGCAGCGTGCCCGCCCCCTCGAAGAGCAGCGCCTGCCCCGCGTCCATCCGGAGGGCTCCCGCGATGTCCAGCCG
>NZ_RAWA01000239.1 GCF_003611675.1 Corallococcus sp. CA053C | reverse complement strand
CCCCAAGCCCCCGCCGCAGGACTCCGGCGCGGCCCCGCTGACGTTCGAGCGCGCCGTGGCGCTCGCGTCGGAGCGCAACGAGGCCGTCCTCGCCGCAGGCCAGATCGCCGAGGCCGCTGGTGCCCGCGTCGCCCGAGCCCGGGCCTTCTTCCTGCCCACCCTCACCGCGAGCGGCACCTACACGCGCCGCCTGCGCGAATCCACCCGCGAGGTCGGCGGTCAGACCGTCGTCCTCCAGCAGTTCAACGCCCTGGGCGCCAACTTCACGGGTCGGCTGACCCTCTTCGACGCGCGCGGCTTCCCGCTCTACAAGGCCGCGAAGCTGGAGAGCGAAGCGTCCCGGCTCGACGCCGTGGAGACGCGCCGTCAGGTCTCCTTCGAGGCCGCCAACGCCTTCCTCGTCACCCTGGCGAACCAGCAGGTCTACCAGGCCGCCGAACAGCGCCTGGCCTATGCGCGCCAGGGGCTCGCCGACGCCCAGGCCCGCGCGAACGCGGGGCTCGCCAGCACCAACGACGTCACCCGCGCGGAGCTGGAGGTGGCCACCGCGGAGGCCAACCTCGCCGCGGCCTTCGGTCAGGCGGAGACGAGTCGGTTGGAGCTGGGCTTCCTCCTCGTCGAACCGGTGCAGGGCGAGCTCGCGCCTCCGGAGCCGCTGCTCACCGACGCCGCGCGCCCCGCGCCCGCCCTGGAGCTGCTGACACAGGGGGCCACCGACCGACGGCCGGACATCCTCTCCGCGCGCCTGCGGGTGCGCTCGCTGCGGGAGAGCGCGAAGGAGCCGCTCGCCCGCCTGCTCCCCTCGCTGGGGGCCACCGCCCAGTACCGCCTCACCAACGAAGCGGGCCTCAACGGCAACGTCGGCGACGGTTTCCTGACCGTGGACCTCACCTGGAACCTCTTCGACGGCGGCCTCCGGTACGCGGATCGCCACGAGCGCGTGGCCAACGCCAACGCCGCGGAGCTGAACACGCAGGCCTCCACCCGGCGCGTGTCGGTGGACATCGAACAGGCGCGCGTGAGCCTGGAGACGGCCCGGGCCGCGCTCGCGCAGACGGAGCAGGCCGCCCGCGCCGCGCGCAAGAACGCCACCGAGACGGGCATCCTCTACCGCCAGGGCCTGTCCACCGCGCTCACCGTGGCGGACGCGTCGCTCAGCCTCTTCGAGGCGGAGGTCGCCCTCGCGCGCAACCGCTACGGATTGGGCGTGGCGCTCCTGGGCCTCCGGGCCGCCGTCGGACTGAATCCATTGGGGAAGGAACCGTGAAGGCAATGCGACGCACTGGTGTGCTGGCCGTGTCCCTGGCCGTGCTGTCCCTGGCTGCCGGCTGCAAGAAGCAAGAGGCCGCGCCCGCGGGAGGCGGCAAGGGCGGCGTCTCCGGCCGGGGCCCCCTCCAGTTCCCCGTGGAAGTGGCCCCCGTCGAGGCGCGCGACGTGGAGTACGCGGTCAGCGCCGTGGGCGCCGTGGAGGCCTTCGAGCGCGTGCAGATCACCGCGCGCGTCCCGGGCGCCCTGGAGCGCGTGAACTTCAGCGAGGGCCAGACGGTGAAGAAGGGCGACACGCTCGCGGAGATCGAACCCGCGCGCTACGCCATCGCCGTGCGCGCCGCGGAGGCCGCGCTGCAGAAGGCCCAGGCCGCGCTCGTGGAGGCGAAGGCCGGCGCCCAGCGCCGCGCGGAGGTCAACGCGCAGAGCCCGGGCCTGCTGCCCGCCGAACAGCTGGAGACCTTCCAGGCCCGCGCCGCCACCGCGCAGGCGGACGTGGCCGCCGCGAAGGCGATGCTGGATCAGGCGCAGCTCAACCAGCGCGACGCCTTCGTGCGCGCCCCCATGGACGGCGTCCTCCAGACGCGTACCGTGCAGACGGGCCAGTATGTGACGCCGGGCGTGGTGCTGGCCACGCTCCTGCGCCGCGAGCCCCTGCTCCTGCGCTTCAACGTGGCGGCGGCGGACGTGACGCGCATCACCCCGGGGATGCCGGCGCGCTTCACGGTGCGCTCCGAAGGGGGCGAGTTCACCGCGAAGATCACCTACGTGTCCGCGAGCGCGGACGAGCAGAGCCGCATGGTGGCGGTGACCGCGGAGGTCACGGGCGAGGCAGCGCGGAAGCTCCGGCCCGGCGCGTTCGCCACGGTGAGCGTGCCGGTGGAGACGCGCGGGGGCAGCCCGGTGATCCCGCAGACGGCCATCCGCCCCAGCGAGCGTGGGTTCCTCGCGTTCGTGGTGGACGGCAACAAGGCGCGCGAGCGCATCCTGGAGCTGGGCCTGCGCACGTCGGACGGGCGGGTGGAGGTGCGGGAGGGGCTCAAGCCCGGCGAGTCGCTGGTGGTGCGCGGCGCGGAGGCGCTGCGTGACGGCGTGGCCGTGCGCGTGTCGGAGGCCCCCAAGCCCAAGGTGACCGGGGAGCAGCCCGCCCCCGAGGCCCGCACGGGCACGGAGGGCCGCCCATGAGCATCACCGACGTGTGCATCAAGAAGCCCGTGTTCGCCTGGATGATCATGGCGGCGACCATCATCTTCGGCCTGGTGGCGGCCCAGCGCATCGGCATCAGCCAGTTCCCGGACGTGGACTTCCCCACCATCAACATCTCCGTGAGCTGGGAGGGCGCCAACCCGGAGGCGGTGGAGACGGACATCGTCGAGCCCATCGAAGAGGCCGTGACGCAGGTGGAGGGCGTCAAGAGCATCACGTCCTCCGCGCGCCAGGGCGGCGCCAACATCACGGTGGAGCTGGACCTGTCGCGCAACGTGGACCTGGCGCTCCAGGACGTGCAGACCAAGGTGAGCCAGGCCCAGCGCCGGCTGCCGCTGGACATCGATCCGCCCGTCGTCTCCAAGTCCAACCCGGAGGACCAGCCCATCATGTGGCTGGGCGTGTCCGGGCCCTTCTCCCAGCAGGTGGTGAGCGACTTCGCCCGCTACCGCGTGAAGGAGCGCCTGCAGACGGTGCCCGGCGTGGGCGAGGTGATGCTGGGCGGCCTCCTGGAGCGCAACGTGCGCATCTGGGTGGACGCGGAGAAGCTGGACGCGCACGCGCTCACCGTCACGGACCTCATCGCCGCGCTCCAGCGCGAGCACGTGGAGCTGCCCGCCGGCCGCATCGAGACGCAGGGCCGCGAGGTCAACGTGCGCTTCATGGGCGAGGCGTTGGACCTGGAGACGCTGCGCGACGTGGTGGTGCGCGAGGAGAACGGCCGCGCGGTGTACCTGCACGACGTGGCCATCGTGGAGGACGGCTTCGAGGACGAGCGGCGGCTCGCGCGCGTGAACGGCGAGCCCGCGCAGGCGATGGGCATCAAGAAGCAGCGCGGCGCCAACGCGGTGGCCGTGGCGCAGGAGGTCCGCGCGATGCTCGCGCAGCTGCAGAAGGAGCTGCCGGAGGGCATGAGCGCGAGCATCAACTTCGACTCGACGCAGTTCATCGAGGAGAGCGTGCACGAGATTGAGTTCGAGCTGCTGCTCGCGTGCATCCTCACCGCGTTCGTGTGCTGGGTGTTCCTGGGCTCGCTCTCCAGCACGCTGAACGTCGTGCTCGCCATCCCCATGTCGCTGTTGGGAACAGTGGCGGTCATCTACTTCCTGGGCTTCACGCTCAACACCTTCACGCTGCTGGGGCTGGCCCTGGCCGTGGGCATCGTGGTGGACGACGCCATCATGGTGCTGGAGAACATCTTCCGGCACGCGGAGGAGGGGAAGGACCGGGTGAGCGCGGCGCGCGAGGGCACCGCGGAGATCACCTTCGCGGCGCTGGCGGCGACGCTGGCGGTGGTGGCCATCTTCCTGCCCGTCGTGTTCATGAAGGGCATCATCGGCCGGTTCTTCCTCCAGTTCGGCGTCACGCTGTGCGTGGCGGTGCTGCTGTCCTACGTGGAGGCCATCACCCTGGCGCCCGCGCGGTGCGCGCAGCTGCTCAAGACGTCCCGCGAGCACCGCAGCCGGGTGGGCGTGGTGGTGGACAAGGCGTTCACGAAGCTGGAGCACGTGTACGCGCGCGTGCTGGCCTGGGGGCTGGTGCGGCCGTACCGGGTGCTGCTGGTCGCGGTGGCGATGCTGGTGCTGAGCGGGTTCGCCTTCAAGGCGCTGCCCGGCGAGTTCGTGCCGTCGCAGGACCAGGGCCGCATGTCGGTGCGGTTGCAGACGGCGGTGGGCAGCAGCCTTTCGGAGACCAACCGCCTGTTCAAGCGCGCGGAGGACTTCGTCGCCAGCCGGCCGGAGGTGACGCGCGTGTTCGCGGTGGTGGGTGGCGGTGGCGGCGGCGTGAACTCCGGGAACATGAACCTGACGCTGGTGCCGCAGGACCAGCGCATGTCCCAGGCGGAGTTCGCGCAGGTGATCCGCAAGGAGCTGAACAGCTACCCGGGTCTGCGCGCGGTGGTGCAGGACCTGTCCCAGGCGGGCTTCACCGCGCAGCGCGGCTTCCCGGTGGAGTTCAGCGTGCGCGGGTCGGACTGGGACAAGCTGGTGGAGGCCAGCAACACGCTGAAGGAGCAGCTGCAGACCTCCGGCAAGGTGGTGGACCTGGACACGGACTACCAGCTGGGCCAGCCGGAGCTGCGCATCACCCCGGACCGGGCGCGCGCGGCGGACGTGGGCGTGCCCATCCAGGCGGTGGCCTCCACGGTCAACGCGCTGGTGGGCGGCGTGCGCGTGGGCAAGTACAGCAGCGGCGGGCGGCGCATCGACGTGCGGATGCGGCTGCTGGCGGATCAGCGGTCGCGGCCGGAGGACCTGTCGCTGTTGAAGGTCCGCACGGCGAACAACACGCTGGTGCCGCTGTCGTCGCTGGTGTCGCAGCAGGAGTTGCCCGCGCTGCAGGCGATCACGCGGCGCGACCGGGAGCGGGCCATCAGCCTGTTCGCCAACGTGGCGCCGGGCTCCAACCAGGAGGAGGCGCTGGCCACGGTGGAGAAGCTGGGCAAGGACCTGCCCGGAGGCATCCGCGTGGTGGCGGGCGGCGCGAGCGTGGCGTTCCGCGACTCGCAGAGCAGCCTCATCTTCGCGCTCTTCATGGGCATCGCCGTCGCGTACATGGTGCTGGGCGCGCAGTTCAATTCGTTCCTGCACCCGGTGACGGTGCTGACCATCCTGCCGCTGTCCGTCGCGGGCGCGTCGTTCGCGCTCCTGGCCACGGGCAACACGCTGAACATCTTCAGCATGATCGGCCTGCTGCTCTTGATGGGCATCGTGAAGAAGAACTCCATCATCCTGGTGGACTACGCGCTCCAGCAGCGCGAGCTGGGGCTGGACGCGATGCAGGCCATGCTGCGCGCGGGCCCGGTGCGCCTGCGGCCCATCCTGATGACGTCCACGGCGACGATGATGTCGGCGGTGCCCGCGGCGCTCGCCCTGGGGGCCGGCAGCGAGACGCGCGCGCCCATGTCCATCGCGGTGCTGGGTGGCCTGTCGGTGTCCACCGTGCTCAGCCTGCTCGTGGTGCCGGCCTTCTACGTCGTCGCGGACCGGCTCAAGACGCGGCTGGGCAACCGGCTGGGCAGGGGCAAGGGCGGGGACGAGACGCCTCCGGTGCACGACACGGCCCGGCCGGTGACGGAGGGGTAGGGGGGCCGCGATTCCTTCAGTCCCAGTGCTCCAGGTCGAGCCCCGTGGGCATCAGCCCGCCGCGAGCCCCAGCGCGTGCACCGCCCATCCGGCGGCCGCGCCTCCGAGCACCAGCCAGGTCGAGTTCAGCTTGAAGCGTACAAGGAGCACGGCCGCGACGAGCCCCAGCACCACGGTGGGCACGTCCACGAGCGCCGCGCGCCCGAGCTGCGCGGTCACCACCGCCATCAGCGCGAGCGACGCGACGCTGACCCCGTCCAGGAACGCGGCGGCTCCAGGCGAGGCCCGCAGCCGCGGCACGAACGGACCGCTGAGCGCGACGAAGATGAACGCGGGGAGGAAGATGCCCGCCGTCGCGAGCAGCGCTCCCGCGGGGCCCGACAACACGTAGCCGATGAACGTCGCCGTCGTGAACACCGGCCCCGGCGTCACCTGGCCCACCGCGATGGCGTCGATGAGCTGCGCCTCCGTCAGCCAGCCCAGGCGCTGCACCAGGTCCGCGCGCAGGAACGCGAGCAGCACATAGCCGCTGCCGAACAGCACCGAGCCCGTCTTGAAGAACACCCAGAAGAGCGACGGCAGCGTCACGGCCTGCGCACCCATCGCCGCGGGCAGCAAGGGGAGGAACACCCCCAGCGTGCCGTCGGGCTTCTTCCGGAAGCCCCCGAGTGCGACGCAGACCGCCCCCGCGCCGAAGAGCACCGCGAGCTCGTTCACGCCCAGGGCCGCCAGCACCGCGGCCAGTCCTCCGAGCACGCGAAGGAAGGACGTCCTCGCGGCCTTGGGCGCGAGCCCCCAGAGCGCCTGCACCACGACGCCCAGGATGACCGGCTTCACGCCGTACAGGAGCCAGCCCGCGGCCGGCACGGTGCCGTACCGCACGTAGGCCCAGCCGAGCGCGGCGGTGAGGACCATGGCCGGCACGATGAAGGCGACGCCCGCGACGAGGAGCCCCGCCCAGCGCCTGCGCTCCCAGCCGATGTGGATGGCCAGCTCCGTGGAGTTCGGCCCGGGGATGAGGTTCGTCGCGCCGAGCAGGTCGAGGAAGCGCTCCTCGGAGAGCCACTGGCGGCGCTGGACGACCTCGTCCCGCATCATCGCGATGTGCGCGGCCGGGCCTCCGAAGGCGGTCGCGCCCAGCCGGAAGAACAGCAGCGCCAGTTCACGCAGGGATGTCCGTTGGGGGCCGCTCATGGGTGCAGGACCGGTCCGCAAGATAGGGCAGTCGGGACCGTTCGCAATCGTGGGAAGTTCGGGGCGTACCCAGGACCTGGCCTCCGTCGCCGTGCCGAGGAACCACATGCCCGTGAGTCGATGGACGCTGCCCTTCCGCTGGATGCTGCTCGTGCTCCTGGCCTGCGGGCCCGTGGCCTCCGCCGCGACCGACAAGGTGGATGCGTACCTGCGCGCGGAGCTGGCGCGCAATCACATCCCCGCCGCGGCCGTCGCCGTGATCCGTGACGGAAAGGTCATCAAGGTCCAGGCCTACGGCACCGCGAACCTGGAAGGGAACGTGCCGGCGACGACCCGCTCCGCGTTCCAGATCGCCTCCGGCACCAAGATGTTCACCGCGGTGTTGCTGATGGACCTGGTGGGGCAGGGGAAGCTCCGCCTGGACGACCCCATCTCCCAGTACATCGAGGGCACGCCGCCCGCGTGGAAGGGGATCACCGTGCGCCACCTGGCGAGCCACACCTCCGGGTTGAAGCCGGGCCCTCCGGACGCCGACATGCCCGGTGTCGCGGCGGCGGTGGAGGCGGCGAAGAAGGTCCCCCTGGCCTCCGCCCCCGGAGAGAAGGCGGCCTATGGGTCGGACGACTTCTCCCTGCTCACCTTCATCCTGGAGAAGGTCAGCGGCACGCCGTACCCGCGGCTGCTGCGCGACCGCATCACCACGCCGCTCGGCATGACGAACACCTCCTTCGACAACGCGGCCCACGACGCGGAGCACATCGTCCTGACCAGCGACGTGGTGCCGGGCCGCGTGGCGACCTACCAGTGGAAGACGGATCACCAGCAGCAGTACTGGTTCGTGTACCCGCACTACACCCGGGCCGCGGGCGGCCTGTTCTCCAGCATCACGGACATGACGAAGTTCGTGAGCGCGCTCATGGGCGACACGCTGCTGAACGCCGAGCTGCGCAAGGCCCTGTGGACGCCCGCCACGCTCAACGATGGCACCCCGGGAGGCTTCGCCGTCGGCTGGACCGTGGGCCGCTACCGGGGCCGGGCCGAGGTCGGTCACAGCGGCGGGCCGGCCCTGTCGGACACCGTCTACTTCCCGGAAGAGAAGCTGGCGGTGATCGTGCTGACGAACCAGCGGAAGCTGACGCCGCTGCTCGCGCACGGCGTGGCGAACTTCTACCTGACGCCTCCCGCGTTCCTCAACGAGCCCGGCATCCCTGACGCGCTCCCCGCGCGGACCACGGCGCTGAAGCAGATGCTGACGGCGCTGGCGGAAGGCCGGGCCGACGCGAGCACCTTCACCGGCGCCTTGAAGGCAGACATCGGGGAGTTGAACGCGTGGATGGCGCTCGGGCTCGGGGGCCTGCCGCCGCTGAGCCGCCTGGTCCTGCTGAGCGAGTCCGCGGACCACACGACGCGGACCTACCGCGCGGTGTACGGGCGAGATCAGACGAAGCAATGGCTTGTCACCTTCGATGCAGCCGGGCTGATTTCGGAGGTGGACGTCAGGGAGGAGTGAGGACGGCCCTCCCTCCGGGGCAGGGTCACCCGGACGATGCCGGGGCCCTTCGCCGTGCGCAGCCTCTTCCGGAACACGGCCCTCGGGCCCACGAACCTTCGGAGACGCTCCATGGCCTCGTCCCATGAACCCTCGCAGGACACGCACTCCATCCCCGTGAAGGAGCGCGCCGAGTCGCTGGAGCTCCAGCCCTTCCTGGATGAAATCCAGGGCGACGCGGTGATGCACAGCCAGGGCCTGGATGCCCGGCAGGCCGCGAGCGCGGTGTTCTGCTCGCTCGCCCGGCGGATCTCGGACGGCGAGGACGTGAAGCTCTACCGCTCGCTCAAGGGTGGCATTGGCGACATCCTCGGCGCCTGCTCGGTGCACCGGGGCCCGTCGCGGGCGAAGCGCATCGGCCGCGACGAGTTCATGACCGACGTCGCGGACCACCTGGGCATCAAGGTGGATCAGGCCTTCCGCGTGGTCACCACCGTCTTCACGGCCGTAAGGGATCGCATCCCGGAGGACGAGGTGGCGGCGGTGGCGTCGCAGCTCCCCGCCGACCTCGCGGACCTCTTCCGCCGGCCCGTGTGACGCACGGACCGGCGGGCACGGCGCTCAGTTGCCGAGCGCCGTGCGGATGAGCGGCTTGAGATCCCGCTCCAGGTCCACCGAGAACGCCACCACGCCTCCCGAGACGTCCGTGCCAGACAGCTGCATGCCCAGGATGGCGTAGTAGCCCGCGTCGCGCTCCATCCACGGCGTCCAGCCGAAGGCCCCCGGAGAGCTGATGCTGGAGCAGCCCGTGGCGGGCGTCGTGCACTCCAGCCACGCCGTCAGGCCGTAGCGGTACGGATAGCCCAGGTCCGCCATCGGCGAGTTGCCCACGATGACGGACGGGTAGGGCTCACGGGTCTGCGCGACGAAGAGCCCCAGCGTTCCCTTCTCCAGGCCCGCGTAGCGGCCCCGGTGGTAGACGAGCGCGAGCAGCTTCGCGTACTCGTTCATGGAGGCGCGCAGCCCTCCGGCGACGAGCGGGTTGGTGGTACCCAGGATCTGCGTCGGCGCCGTGTAGTACGTCACGTCCGCCGGCAGGCCGAGCGGCGTCGCCAACGTCTGCGCGAAGAGCGTGTTCCAGGTTCGGCCCGTCACGACCTCCGCCATGCGGGCCGCCACCTGCAGGTGCACGCTCCCGTAGTCGAAGCGCGTGCCGGGAGGCGCCCTCACCGGGACGGTGGCGATCTGCGCGACACATTCCGCCAGGGTGATGGTCGCGCGCGAGGTGCACGGGTTGGCCGGCTCCAGGCCCGACGTGAACGACAGCAGGTGGCGCAGGGTGATGTTGGCCTTGTCCCCCGTCCACCCGAGCACCTGGCCGGTGGTGGAGTCCAGCGTCAGCAGGCCCTGGCGGATGACGTCGAAGAGGACCACGCCCGACACCATCTTCGAGGACGAGGCCACCGCTACGCGTTGGTCGGGCGTGAAGTTGCCCACCATCTGCTCGTAGACCTTGCGATCCAACGAGTCGTAGACGGCGATGCCCATGCTCGTCACCCCCGCCTGCGCGGCCCGGGCCGTCACCATGGCGCTGACCGGGGCCCACGGTGAGCCCGCGTCCGGCAGCAGGGCGTTCTCCTCCGTGAGCACCGCGGCCCCTGGCGCTTCGGGCGCCGGCACGCTGGCGCCCCCACAGGCCCACAACATGAAGCACAGACCGACACTCCCGATGCGCGACACAACCGTCATGACTACCTCCGCTTCCTTCAACCCTGAGGCTTCGAATCGGTTGCGGAGCTTTCGCGGCCTCCGCTGACGTGTCCGTTGGACGGGCTGACGTGTCACGGGGCCCGGTTCGCGCTCCCTTCGGTGCACCGCGGCCTGCCGCAGGGGCTGCAAACCCTGGCACGCGAATTGAGTAACGCGGGTCCGCCGCCCCCTTCCTTCCAGGAGTCAGACCCCATGACGCATCTCGCTTTCATCCTTCTCTTCACGGCAGCGACCGCGCAGACCGCGCCATCGCTCGGGACGGACAAGGAACGGGACAGCTATGCGCTGGGCCAGGACGTCGCGGAGTCGCTCCAGCGGACCGACGCGGACGTGGACGTCCCCGCGCTGGTGCAGGGCCTGCGCGACCGGCTGGAGGGAAGGCCCTCCCTGTTGAGCGGCGTGGAGCTCACCAAGGCCCGGACCCGGGCCCAGGGGTCGATGCTCCAGAACCGGGAGAAGAAGCGCGCGGCGGACTCGGCGAAGTTCGGCAAGGCAGGCCAGGACTTCCTCGCGAAGAACAAGTTCGAGAAGGGCGTGGTCACCACCACGAGCGGGCTCCAGTACCAGGTGCTGACCCCCACGACGGGCCCGCGTCCCGGCCCCGCGAACCGCGTGGTGTTCGACTACAAGGCCACGGTGGTGGGTGGCACGGGCGCGGAGTTCGACAGCTCCGCGTCGCGCGGGAAGCCCGCCGTCGTCGGCGTCAGTGATGGCATCAAGGGCTGGACGGAGGCCTTCCAGCTCATGACGGTGGGCAGCACGTACCGCTTCGCCGTGCCCCCGCAGCTCGCCTATGGCGCCCAGGGGCTCCCCGGCAAGGTCCCGCCGAACGCGACCGTCCTCTACGAGCTCACGCTGCGCGAGGTCGCGAAGTGATCCCCCTTCACAAGACCCGGGCGGGGCTGATCGCCGCGCTGCTGTTGATGGGGTCGACGGCCGCCGCGCAGGGCGCACTCGATTGCCAGACGTTCCAGGAGCGCGTGCCCGCGTCGGGCTTGATGGCGAATCCGAAGGCGGTGGCCACGGTTCCGCTCGACAAGCAGCGCCTGGGCTACGTCCGGGTCGGCGGCGGATGCGAGGTGTCCCGCTTCGGCTTCGAGTCCCTGCACGCGGCGGTGATGGTGCAGAACGCGCCGGACGGTGAGTTCGGCTGGCGGTGCAAGGGCGCGGATCCCGCGTTCGTCTCCAACCCCGCCTGGGCGAAGGCGTCCGTCACCTACTGCAAGGCCACCGACGCGGGCGGGGCCCCGCTGCCCCTGCAATGCACGACGCTCACGAAGAAGACGGGCCTGCTGCGCAACCCCGCCGTCGAGGTCACGCTCACGCCGACGCTCGTCACCGACGGCTACGTCGTCGTCTCCGGCGGCTGTGACACCTCGCACTTCGGCAACGGCTCCGTGCACGCGGAGAACGTGGTGGTGTCCCGGCCCACGCCAGGAGGCCAGGGCTGGTACTGCCAGGCGGCGGATCCTCCGAACCACGCGCAGGACGCGTCGGTGGAGGCGTCGCTCGTCGCCTGCCGCGTGGCGCCCACGGCCGTCACCCCGAAGCCGAGCCTCCAGTGCACGGTCACCCAGGGCACCGCGGGCTCGGGCGCCTATCCCAAGTCCATCGCGAAGGGGCCGGGCAGGGCGCTGGGCGGCGGCTGTGAGCTGTCCTATTCCGGCAACGGCTCCGTCCACGCCGAGTTCATGGTGCAGCAGGGGCCCCAGCCCGTGGACGGTGCGTGGGCCTGTCTGGCCGCGGATCCGCCGCTCATCTCCAACCCCGGCAGTGCGAAGGCCAGCGTGGTGAGCTGCAACATCACCACCGCCGCCGTGCCGCCGCCGGTCACCGCGCCGACGACGCGGAAGAACCCGGTCATCGTCGTGGGAGGCACCCTGGCGGATGAGATCCTGTACGGGCTCCTGGAGGCCCGGCTCCGGGCGGACGGCTACTACGTCGAGTTCTTCAAGCTGCCCGGCAACGGACTGATCGACATCCGCGAAGGCGCGCTGGAGCTCAAGTACCGGGTGGCGGACGTGCTGCTGAAGACGGGCGCGGAGAAGGTCAACCTGATCGGCCACAGCCAGGGAGGCATCACGGCCCGCACCTATGTCCACGACTTCGGCCACAGGCTGGTGGAGAACCTCATCAGCCTGGGCTCGCCCCACAAGGGCACCCACGTGGACCCCCTGCTCGCGGTGCTGCTGGTCGGGTGCGTGGGGCAGCCCACGGACTCGCCCATCTGCCACCAGCTCCGCGCGGGTCCCTTCCTGGACGAGATCAACCAGCGGGCCCCGGACGACGCCATCGCCTACACGAACCTCAACAACCTGAAGCAGTTCGACGTGTTCACGGACGGGCTCACCAACGGGCGCATGGACAACTGCGATCGCACGAACGCGAAGGGGCAGTCGCTGAAGTGCAACGTGGTGGTGCAGGAGCAGTGCCCGCTCATCTTCGTGGAGCACATCGGGCTGGCGTCACATGGTGCCGTCTACAGTGGCATCCGTCAGGCGCTGCTCCACGAACCCATCGCGCTCAACTGCCTGGAACTTTGAGAGGACATGCACATGCGCAACTCCCAATGGCTCCCCAGGCTGCTCCTGGCGTTGGTGACAATCCCTGTCATCGCGTCCGCGGCCACTCCCACGTACCAGACCCAGTCCATCGAAGGCTGGACGGTGAACATCGACACCCGCCTGCCAGCGGCGAACAAGGCCGCGACGGACAGGGCCGTCGTGCTCCTGACGGCGCAGCTGAAGGAGATCGTCCGGGTCGTCCCGGCGGGCCCCGTGGTCCAGCTCCGCAAGGTGAAGCTGTGGCTCTCACCGCTGTATCCCAACACTCCGGCGCGGGCCGAGTACCACCCCAGCCCCATCTGGCTGAGCCAGAACGGGCGCAACCCGGCGATGGCCCAGGGCATCGAGATCACGAACGTCCTCGTCTACGAGGCCGAATCGCAGCGCATGCCGCTGTTCGTGCTGCACGAGCTGGCCCACGCCTATGCGGACCAGGTGCTCGCGGGCTCGGCCGCGGAGATCAAGGCGGCCTTCGACCGGGCCGTCGCGAGCAAGGGCTACGACGCCGTGCAGCGCTTCAACGGCCCCGGCTTCCCCATGTCCACCGAGCGCGCCTACGCGATGGTCAGCGCGGGGGAGTACTTCGCGGAGACGACCGAGGCGTTCTTCGGCCGCAATGACTTCCAGCCCTTCACCCGCGAGGAGCTCACCCGCATGGATCCGACCATGTCGGCGCTGCTCCAGAAGGTGTGGCAGGTGCCGCAGACGCAGCCCGTGCCTCCGCCGCCCGTGGTGGCCTCCGCCTTCGATGTCCGGTGCCACTACCGGCTGACGACGCTGTGGCAGGGCGAGGGCCTGTCGCTGGACATCGTCAACGACGGCACCAACACCACGCCGCTGCTCGCGAAGACGGCCCTGGTTTCAGGGCAGTTGTGGAAGCTGACGCCCGAGGCCAGCGGCGCGTACCGGCTGACGACGCAGTGGCGCGGGCCCGGCTTCTCCCTGGCGAACACCGCGGGCAACCGGCCGCTGCTCGTCACCACGGCCGCGGCCCCGGAGCAGCTGTGGAAGGTGACGCCCGTGGGCAACGGGGCGTATTGGCTGACGAACCAGGCGCAGGCGGCAGCCCTGTCGCTGGACATCGTCAACGACGGCAGGAACACCACGCCCACCCTCGCGAAGACGGGCAGCTACTCCGGGCAGATGTGGAAGGTGGCCCCCGTGGGCCCCTGTCCCTGAAGCGCCGAACTCTCCAGCTCCATCCGCCTGTCCGTGCGTGACACGGACAGGCGGGTGCTTCGGCTCAGTACCGGAAGCCCAGTTGGAGCGTGATGCCGGGGTACTGATCCACGGCGCCACCGGCGATGTACGGGTCGCCCACGTCCGGGTTGAACTTGAAGAAGTAGCGGCGCAGGTCCGCCTTGAGGCGCACGTCCGCGAAGCGGTTGAGGCGGTATGCCACGGTGGCGCTGCCGGTGACGGCGCCCATCGACGCGTTGGGGAACCACGTGTCCGAGGACAGCTCGCCCGCGCTCAGCGGGTGCAGGTAGCCCAGGCGGAAGTTGAAGTCGAACTTCTCCGTCAGCGCCGCCCTCAAGCCCAGCGTCAGGCCCGCGGTCTTGTACTCCACGTTGGGCAGGTCCAACGGCCGCTCGTCGTTCACCGGATCCACGCGGAAGGTGTTCATCCCGTAGGTGCCGGTGACCTCGAACCCGTAGCGGTCGGCCTGTCCGAAGGGCGCCACGTAGCGCAGGCCCGCCTGCCACTCGCGCGCGACGGTGGGATAGGACACGGCCCCCGAGCTGCCGGTGGACTTCAACCCGAACGACTGATCCAACGCGCCGGTGATGCCCAGCCGCGCCAGCGCGCCGTTGCTGAGCCGCGCGAGCGGATAGACGGTCAGGTCCGCGGCCACCTGCGGCGCGCCCGGCAGCGCGAAGCCGCCCACGTCCAGGCCCAGCGTGTAGGGCCGCAGCACGCCGAAGACGTCGTCCTTGTAGCGCAGCGACCGGCCGAAGAGCCGCAGGCCCACCGCGCCCTCCACGAGCGGCGCGCGGTTCACGAGCGGCATCGTGGTGATGACCTCGTCCGGCGCCTTGTCCCGGGGCTTCTCCTCGGGCTTCACCGCCACGGGCTTGCGCACGGGGGTCTTGTCCTCGGCCGGGATCGGCTTCGGCCGCGCGGGCGTCGTCTTCGACGTGGGCAGCGAGGCCAGCAGCGCCTTGAGCTCCTTGCCCTGGTCGCCCTTGGGGTTCGTCGCCAGCGACTCGGTGAGGACCTTGCGCGCGGCTTCGGGCCG
>NZ_RAWA01000238.1 GCF_003611675.1 Corallococcus sp. CA053C | reverse complement strand
GCGCGCAGCTCTCACTCGCGGGCAACGTGGCGGGCGGCGGGGTGCGCGGCGGACAGGCGACGCTGGGGTTCAACCTGGCCAACGGGGACGTGTCCGGCGTGGGGCAGCTCTCCCTGGGGGCGAACATCGTGGGGGGCTCCCTGTCCGGCGTCCAGGCGGCGCTGGGCCTCAACGTCATCGCCGATGATGCCAGCGGCGCGCAACTCTCCCTGGGCGTCAACCACACGAGCGGCGTGCTCCACGGCTTCCAGCTCACGCTGGGCGTCAACTCCGCGGCGTCGGACGTGAAGGGCCTGCAGGGCGCCGTCCTGCTCAACCGCGCGTCGTCCCTCACCGGCATGCAGCTCGCGTTCATCAACGTGGGCGGCGACGTGACGGGCATGCAGCTGGGGTTGATCAACGTGGCCAGCGTCGTGCACGGCGTGCAGCTGGGCTTCATCAACGTGGCGAAGGAGGTGGATGGCGTGCCGCTGGGCCTGCTCTCCTTCGAGCAGAAGGGCCAACTGCACCTGGAGGTGTTCGGCAGCGACATCCAGCTCACCAACGTGGCGCTGAAGTTCGGCGGCCGGCACGTGTACACCACGCTCATCGCGGGGCTGGGGCCGGATGATCGCTTCCAGCGCTTCAGCCTGGGGCTGGGCGTGGGCGGGCACATCCCGCTGGGCTCGCGCTTCTGGGTGGACGTGGACGCGGTGGGCAGCCAGGTGCTGTCCACGGACTCGCCGTTCTCCAGCAAGTCCAACAACCTGCTGGCGCAGGCGCGCGGCATGCTGGGCTTCCAGGTCATGCCCCGGCTGGCCGTGTTCGCGGGCCCTACCTACAACGCCTGGTTCACCTGGGGGGAGCCGGGCTTCGCGAAGCTGACCACGCTGTCGGTGAAGTCGCACAGCGGCACCGACTCGCGCGTGCAGCACTGGCCCGGCTTCCAGCTGGGCGTGCGCATCTAGGGCCCAGGCCCCGAGCAAGCCTCGGGGCCTACGGCTCACCTCAGCCGATGACGCGGGTGGCGCGCAGCACGATGGCGTCGCCGCCGGGGCCCGCCTTGAGGCGCTTGTCCAGCGTGCCTTCCAGCTTCAGGCCGCCGGGCGAGAAGGCCTTCTGCATCAGCTCGCCCTGCTTCGTGTCGTCCCCGCCGGTGACGGCGCTCAGGTCCACCTCGTGGAACGACTGGAGCTTCACGTCCGGCTTGTTCGCGTCGAACAGGTCGTAGTGGTCGCAAGGGGGGGCGAAGCAGCGCTTGCCGTTGTCCTTGATGATGTAGACGGTGGCCTGGGTGTTGCTCATGGTGTCGTCTCCGGGTGAAGGGGTGGGGGCGGCGGCGGCCGTGCCCGGCTCGTTGGCGGTGGAGGGCTCGGCGCCGGTCCGCTTCAGGTCGGCGGGCGCCGCGCCGGACTCGTCGCTCGAGGGCTGCGAGGTGGGGGAGGGCGGCTTGCTGCACGCCACCGGGCCGAGCACGAGCACGGCGGAGAGCAGCAGGGAGCGGACATTCATGGCGACTCCATTCAAGGGGGCCGCAGTGTCCTCCGCTGCCAGCCCGGGTTCCAGGTTATCCACGCGGTACCAGGGGGCTCCAGGTCCGGGACCCCTGCCGCCGCCTGTTCAACGTCCGGGCTTCGCGGTCGGGTCCACTCTGCCCGGCCGGGCGCCTGCCGGCCAGGGTGGCACGCGCGATTTGCCCCGGGTCCCACCTGGACGCCCGGGCAGGTTGAAAATCACGGACAGTGGCAAGCGTTGAAGGGGTTCGTAGGAGGGCGGAAGGGTGATTCCGTTCGTTGACGCTCCCGCGGGCGCGGGCTACATCCCGCCCCGCGATATCGGCCTTCCGGGCCGTGACCTGTAAGGACGCCCACGATGGAATTCCGCATCGCCTCCGACGAGCTGAAGAAGGCCCTCTATCGCGCCCAGGGCATCGTGGAGCGCAAGACGACGATGCCCATCCTCGCCAACGTGCTGCTCACGGCGAACAAGGGCAGCATCACCGTCACGGCCTTCGACCTGGACATCGGCGTCGTCTCCGAGCACCCCGCCGAGGTCACCAAGCCCGGCGCCGTCACGCTGAGCGCCAAGTACGTCTTCGACATCGTGCAGAACCTGCCGGACGCGCAGGTGACGCTCAAGAAGCTGGCGAACAACTACGTCGACATCAGCTCCGGCTCCGCGCACTTCAAGATCGTCGGCCTGCCCGCCGAGGAGTACCCGAAGCTGCCCAAGGAGGAGAACGCGCCGCTGGTGCAGATCTCCGGCAACACGCTGCTGGAGATGATCCGCAAGACGCAGTTCGCCATCTCCAGCGACGAGACGCGCTACATCCTCAACGGCGTCTTCTTCGAGCCGCAGGCCAGCGGCAAGGTGCGCATGGTGGCCACCGACGGTCACCGGCTGTCGCTCATCGAGCGCGACATGGCGGGCGACTTCAAGTTGAAGAGCGGCGTCATCATCCCGCGCAAGGGCCTGATGGAGCTCAAGCGCCTGTTGGATGAGGCTCCGGACGCCGAGTGCCACCTGGGCTTCGCGGAGAACTCGGCGCTGTTCAAGAAGCCGGGCCTCACCATGGTGATGCGCCTCATCGACGGGCAGTTCCCGGAGTACCAGCGCGTCATCCCCAAGGAGGGCGAGAAGGTCGTCCTCGTGCCGAAGACGCGCCTCCTGGAAGGCCTCAAGCGCATCGCGCTGCTGTCGGCGGACAAGAGCAATGCCATCCGCATCGGGCTGGAGAAGGGCAAGCTGCTGATCACCGCCAGCAACCCGGACCTGGGCGAGGCGCGCGATGCGCTGGACGTGGACTACCAGGGCGGGGACATCACCATCGGCTTCAACGCCCGCTACCTGATGGACGTGCTGGGCGTCACCGACACGGACGAGGTCAACTTCGAGCTGGGCGACGAGCACAGCCCGGGCGTGCTGCACGGTCCCGGCGACCGCAGCTTCACTGCTGTCGTCATGCCCATGCGCGTTTGAGCAGGGCCGTCGTCCACCTTCCCACGTCGGCTCCGGCGCACCGTTCCACGCTCGACGCTCCGCGCCATGGGGTGGCCTGCGGCCGGAGCATGACCTCCTTATGATGGGGGCGTGGCGACCCGTCCGGACGACCTGAGAGCGCGGCTGGAGGACCGAGCGGACCTCCTGGAGGCCACGCGCCTGCGCTACCGCGCGCTCAAGGGCGTACTGGAGTCCTTCTTCTGGAAGGACCGGATGCGCAACCACTTCGAGCTGCTGCGGGAGGTCGCCGCGGTACAGCCGGAGGTGGACGCGACGCTGGCCGCGCTGAAGCGCCGCTCGGAGGCGGAGGCCTGGCCCCGCGACGCCGCGCCCGTGAAGCTGATGCTGGACGTCTCCCGGCTGCGCGAGGCGGTGGACCGCGCGGCGCGGCGGCGGTTGTCCTCGGGCGGCGCGGCACCGGTGACGCTGGGTGAAGCGCTGCTGCGTCTGGAGACGGAGGTGCTGGACGCGGGGCCGCTGCTCGGTGGCCGGGTCTGGGCGCAGGCGGTGGAGTTGCTGCCGCGGAACCTGCCGGAGCTGCGGGCCGCGTGCGCCGCGGGCGAGGTGTTCGAGCGGGTGTTCAAGCGCCCCGTGGCGGAAGGGGCGTCGGCCTTCTCCGAGGACGAGGCGCGCGAGCTGGCGCGGGCGCTGCCCCTGGGGGCCGCGTCGCTGGTGGCGCTGTGGGAGCGGCTGGAGCGCTACGACTCGCGGGGGCGGGTGAAGGACTTCCTCCAGCGGCGGATGCGCCGGGCGCCCATGCGGGTGCCGCGCAGCGGGCCGGAGCTGCTGTTGCACGCGGCGTTCTGGCACGACGTGGCGCGGGTGAGGGTGCGCGCGGTGCTGGAGGCGGAGCTGGCGCCGGTGGTGCCGCGCGAGGCGGAGCTGCCCGCGCTCCTGTCATGGCATGCCGCGCGGATGTCCCAGCCGGAGCTGCGGTTGGAGTGCGGCGATACGTTCACGGAAGGCCGTGCGGGGCTGGTGGAAGCGGCGGCGGCGCTGGCGGTCCTGTCGCGCGAGCGGCCTCGTGGAGCGTGGAGCGAGGAGACGGCGTGGGCGCGGCTGGAGCAGGCGGCGCACCGGGCCCGGAGCGAGGAGGGGCCGGAGGTGGAGGCCCTGCGGGATGCCTTGCGGCTCTTCGTGCTGCTGCGCGGACAGGCGAGCACGCCCGCGCGGTTGTTCTCGCCCGGGAGCGCGAAGCCGGCGGCGCTGGACGTGGGAGGGACGCGGGACCTGCTCGCGCGGGTGCAGGCGGCGCGTCACGCGGCCTTGCGACAGGGTGGATAAGACAGACGTTGCCCTGGAGGGTGGGTGGTTTGAGGGGGGCGGGAGCCATCTGTTAGGTTGGAAGCCATCCCATGACCGACCCCGTCTCTCCGCCGGCCTCCGACGCCACACCCCTGCAGTTCGACCAGGCTGACTACACCGAGCCGCCCCCGGCGCCCCGGTGCACCGCCTGTGAGCGCTCCATCGCGAGCACCTACTTCGAGGTGAACGGCCACCTGCTGTGCCCGTCGTGCCGCGAATCGGTGGAGGCGTCGCTGACGGGCGGCTCCAAGTCGAAGCGCTTCCTGATGGCCAGCGTGTTTGGCTTTGGCGCGGCCATCGCGGGGGCGCTGGTGTATTTCCTGGTGAGCCTGACGGGCTACAACATCGGCCTCATCGCAGTGCTGGTGGGCTGGATGGTGGGGACCGCGGTGTTCAAGGGCTCGGACGGGCGCGGGGGG
This sequence comes from Corallococcus sp. CA053C, assembly GCF_003611675.1. Taxonomy (GTDB): domain Bacteria; phylum Myxococcota; class Myxococcia; order Myxococcales; family Myxococcaceae; genus Corallococcus. The sequence continues at coordinate 10,141 of NZ_RAWA01000238.1, read as the reverse complement.
TGGTTCTACCAACTGGTCGCGGTGGTGCTGACGTACCTGTCGGTGGCCGCGTCGCTCGCGCCGGACGTCTACAAGGGCTTCCAGGCGCAGTATGGGGAGTCCGCCCCGGCTGCGGCGCCCACGGGCGGGTCGACTCCCGAGGCGCCTGCCGCCCCGCCGGACACGGAGGAGGCCGCGGCGACTCCGCCCTCGCCGAGGGCTGCTGTCGTCATCACGGCGATGATCTCCGTGGCGGCGCCCGTCCTGGTGGGCATCGACAGCCCGCTGTCGGGGCTCATCTACGGCTTCGCGCTGTACGAGGCGTGGCGGCGCAACAAGAAGGCGGTGCTGAACATCGCCGGGCCGTTCAAGCTGGCCGACGCGTCCGGGGCCGAGGCACCCGCCGAGCAGGAGCGCTCCGTTGGCTGAAGCGCTCGCAATCCCTCTCACCCCGCGCTGTGAGGGCTGTGGTTCGGAGCTCGCGCCCCGGCTGCTCACGTGTCCCGCGTGCCGGAAGCTGGTGCATGGGCAGACGTTGAAGCGGCTCGCGGCGCAGGCGCAGGAGGCCACGGACCGGGGCGCGCCGCTGGAGGCGCTGGCGCTGTGGCGTGAGGCCCTGGACCTGTTGCCGCCGGGCACGGGGCAGCACGCGCAGGTGACGGCGAAGGTGACGGCGCTGAGCCAGCAGGTGGATGCGCTGGGATTGGCGGCGCCGCTGGCGGAGGCGGAGCGGAAGCGTTCGGGCATGCCCAAGGTGCTGGCCAGCATGGGCGCGCTGGGGCTGATGCTGTGGAAGTTCAAGTTCGTGCTGCTGCTCCTGCTGGGCAAGGGGAAGCTGCTGCTCGTCGGGCTCACGCAGGCGAGCACGCTGTTCTCCATGCTGCTGGCCGTGGGCGTGTACTGGACGGTGTGGGGTTGGCGCTTCGCGCTGGGGCTGGTGGCGTGCATCTACGTGCATGAGATGGGGCACGTGGCGTCGCTGCGCCGCTTCGGCATGCAGGCCAGCGCGCCCATGTTCATCCCGGGCCTGGGCGCGTTCGTGCGCCTGAAGCAGTCACCGGTGGATGGGCGTGAGGACGCGCGTGTGGGATTGGCGGGCCCCATCTGGGGCAGCGCGGCGGCGGTGGTGGCGCTGATCGCGGCGGTGGTGACGGGATGGAAGGGATTGAGCGCCATCGCGCACGCGGCGGCCTGGCTCAACGTGTTCAACCTGGTGCCACTGTGGCAGCTGGACGGCGGGCGCGGGTTCCGGGCGCTGGCGCGCAAGCAGCGGTGGCTGGCGGTGGCGGTGCTGGGCGCGACGTGGTTCCTCACGGGGGAGAACCTGTTCCTGCTCGTCGGGCTGGCGGCGGTGTACCGGGCCCTCGCGACGCCGGCGCCCGAGGAGGGCGATGCGCGCACGCTGGTGGAGTACAGCCTGCTGGTGGCGGGGCTGGGAGCGCTGGGCTGGGCCGCGAAGCACTGGACGGGGGCGACGGGGGTGTTGTGAGGGGGCGGTGCTGGTTGCCCGAGCGAAGGCTCCGCTAGATTGGGTCCCTGGTGCCCGCGCCCTGTGTGGGCGGCGCCCGGGAGGGTGCGTTGCACAGGACAGTGGGAGTCGTCGGGGTGTTGTGGGCGTTGGGGGCCTTCTTCGCGGCGGGCGGTGCGGCAGCGGCGGAGGTGGCACCGCCGCCCGAGGGCGCGAAGGTGCAGGCCGCGCCGTTGAAGGAGGGTGAGAAGCCGAGGCTGCTGGTCTCGGACCTGACGCCGCAGGGCGCGGAGCCCGAACAGGCGGCGGCGCTCACCGACGCGGTGGTGCAGACGCTCACCGAGCGCGGACTGTTCCAGGTGCTGTCGCGCAAGGACCTGCAGACGGTGCTGGGCACGGAGCGGCAGCGGCAGTTGCTGGGCGCCTGTGACACGAACCCGTCGTCGTGCGCCACGGACCTGGGCGACGTGCTGGGCGCGCGCTACGTGTTGACGGGAGCGCTGTCGAAGCTGGGCGCGACGTATGAGCTGTCGCTCCAGGTCATCGACACGGTGAAGGGGCAGCCGGTGGGGCGCAGCACGCGGCTGGCAAAGGATCCGCAGACGCTGAGGCAGCTGGTGCCCTGGGCGGTGGCGGAGGCGAGTGGCGCGCCGCTGCCGCCGCCGGCCTCGCGCGTGCTGCCGTACTCGCTGCTGACGGGAGGCGGCGCGGCGATCTTGGGAGGGGGCGTGTACGGGCTCATCGCGCTGTCGCGGCAGAAGGTGCTCAACGACGAGCTGTGTCCGGGAGGGGCTTCCGCGTGCGCGGGGCAGAACCTGCGACCGCTGTCGTACTACCAGGAACAGGACCGCAAGCTGGGGAATGACAAGACCTTGGCGCTGGGCGTGATGGCGGCCGGGGCGCTGCTGGTGGGCGCGGGGCTGTACCTGATGCCGCCGCCGGAGGGTGGGCCTCGAGTGGCACTGGTGCCGGCGCACCGGGGGCTGGGCTTCGCGGGGGTGTTTCCATGAACGCGCGACAGGGGCAGCGCATGGGCGAGCCTGGCGACGAAGGAGCACAGGGTGGTGGCGGAGACGCGCGACACATGAAGCCCTCGGGTGGCGAAGGTTCGGGCGCGAGTGCCCGCCGCTTCCTCCTGGGCCTGCTCGGCGCCGCGAGCTTCTGGGCGGTGGCGGCGGCGTGTTCCGGCGGCGTGAAGGTGGACGAAGGCAACGCGTTCCCCTGTGACCTCACGCAGTCCGAGGACGTGCGCGACACGGCCTGTCCGCCCGCGTGGCGCTGCGGCATCGACAGCCGGTGCCACGAGGCGAAGGAGGAGTCGGTCACGCAGTCGAGCGAGCCGACCTTCGAGGCCACGCGTCGCTACCCGGTGCTGCTGGAGGGCGATGCAAGGCTGGTGGCCTCCGACGCGCGGGGAGGCCAGGCGGTGGTGGGCTACGCGGACGGTGGCGCCTTCCTGTCGAACGGGCGCGTGGTCCGCTCGCTCACGGTGGAGCCCCCGACGCTGACCCCCGGGCAGCTCGCGTTCACGGGGACGCGGGTGGCGGTCGTCTCGCAGCGAAGCGCGGTGAGCGGAGAGAACGCGCTGCGGCTGGGACGGCTGGATGAGACGCGTCCGCAGGTCGCGGTGCTGACAGTGGATCCCACGGTCGTGACCACGCGAGTGCGAGCGCTGCGCGTGGCGCCGGGGCGGCTGGAGCGGGGCCTGCTGGCGGTGCTGCTCGACACGCTGGGCGCGGGCGAGGTGGCGCCGGACACGGGCACGTTCACGCCCTATCCAGGAGCGTTGCGAGCCCTGCCAGACGCGGGCGTGGAGGTGTGCGGCGCCGCGCCCCTGCCGCCGTGTCCGCCGGATGTATTGCTGCTGCCCTACCTGGACGTGAGGCCCGTGCCGGCGTCGGTGTTCACGAAGGACGCCGGGACAGGACCCGACGCGCTGCCCGTGGTGGTGACGCCGGAGTACTTCTTCTGGAGAGCCCCCGCGAGCGTGCCGGGAGGCAAGGACACCTGGAAGGTGCTCAACCCGGAGGACCCCATCTCCGCGGGAGGAGCGCCGAGCCCGACGACGGCGGAGCGCGCGCCGGTGTGGTCGCTGCGTCACAACGAGACCGCGGAGGTCTGGGCGTTGCGGCGGCCATTGGAAGGTCGGCACGTGCTGGGCACCTGGGTGCTGCGGCGCAGTGGAGGCGAGCCCAGGTTGGAGCGGGCCTGGGCGGACTGCACGCCGTGCGGGACGGGGCGCCTGGTGGCGTTCACGCCGGTGTCGGACGGAGCGCTGGGGGTGGAGGTGTTGTGCGAGTCCGCGCAGGCAGGCCGCCGCACCTTCGCGCGCGTGGTGGGGAGCTCGGTGGTGAATCCGAGCGATGCCTGTCTCACACAGCCGCTGGAAGCGCCGGTGGATTTCGCCGAGCTGTCCTCGGACAGCACCACGGGCACGCGGTTGGCGCGAGCCGGAGCGGTGGATGATTCATTGGGTTCGGGGGCGCTGCTGGGAGGGGAGCACGGGCAGGTGTGGCGGGGCCGCACGCTGTCCACGTTGCGGCCGCTGTACCTGGACCGGGTGCCGCAGAGCGTGGCGCCGCTGGGCAGTGGGCTGCTGGCGTTGACGCGGGACTACCTGTCGCTGGAGGTGCCGGACTCGAAGCTGCCCGCGCGCGTGGGGCTGTCGGTGACAGCGTCGTCGGCGGAGGCGGACGGGGGCGTGCTGGAGCAGCCCGCGCTGGGCGGCCTGGTGGAGGGCTCGGCGGGATGGTTGGTGTTGGAGTCGGGGCAGGTGGCGAAGGTGAACACGGAGGGCGCGACCTCGGACGTGTCATTGGGAAGCACGTACGGGCCGCAATTGCTGGCACCCAGCGGTGCGCCGACGTCGGGACCCTTCCTGGGACAGGGGGTGACGGCGGAAGGAGGAGGCTCGCTGGTGATCGCGGCGAATGATCAGCTCTACTCCCTGGAAGGCATCTCCCCGACGACCGAACCGGGACAGCTCCCCGGAGTGTTGCCGCGCCTGACCCCGGATCCCGGCTTCCCGGTGCGCTCGCTGGCGAGGGACCGGACCGTGAGTCTGACGGGAGCAACGCCGCAGCGGGTGCGAGGCTGGGTGGCCACGGGCCGCAGCCTCTTCGAATACGCGCAGTCGAAGGAGGGCCGCTGGAGCCTGACACCGCTGCCCCTGGGGGACGCGGAGCCGGTGAAGGTCTGGAGCCGCGAAGGCGCAGGCGTGGGCTACGGAAGGGTGGGCCTGCGGGACGGCGTGGTGCTGCGATTGCCGGAGGGCCTGCCGCTGACGAAGCCGCTGCCGGCCGAGGGGCGCGCGGTGGACTACGCCTCGCTCGCGGGCTGGCCGGTGGCGCTGACGGAGACGGACGTGTACGCGGCGACGGCGCGAGGAACGCGCGCGGACGGACAGGCGGGACTGCTGCAATGGATGCCATTGCCCAGGCCGGCCGGGCTCACGAACGAAGCGCTCCTGGGCGCACGCATCTTCGTGGTGAAGCACGACAGTGACGAGGTGCTGTACCTCTTCATCCGCACGGGGTTCGTGTACCAGTTGGGGAAGGGGAGGCTGTAGTGCGCTTCCATCCCCGCAGGGTTGCGCTACTGCGAGACATCCAGCTCCCGAAGCTTCCCGAGCGCAACCTCATTTCGTGGGTCTTTCTGGAGAATGCGCCGATAGAGCCGGATCTTTTCCGCGGGGTCGCCTGACAAGGCAGCTTCCAGGGTGAGCACCTGGAGATGTTCCGGGTCCAGCGTCCGGGCCTCCTCAAGCTGCCGGACTGCCGCCTCATCCTCTCCCATGAGGAAGTACACGAAGCCAAACTGCACACGTGCAGTCACGTCTCCAGGACAGAGTTGCAGAATCCGTTCAAAGGTCGGAACGGAGACCTCTGGATCCGCATAGAAGCGCTCCGCGAGGCCCCGAAGCTGGGCCGTGTCGGTGATCTGGGAAAGTGCTCCCAGCAGCTCCTGCTCCGGCCCTGGCTCGTTCGTTTCCAGGCGCCGCTGAGCGAGTTCTTCGAGCTGACTGAGGGTGTCGCTCATGGATTGAGCCTTCATGGCGGGATGAACGCCGTGTTGAGGGTGATGGTTCCGTCCGCATATCTGAACCAACGAAGGGTCAGGTTGACCGGCGTCCCCACCGCATCCTTCACCTGGAGGGTACCCTCGAAAACGGCCCCCGAGGCGTTTGTGGACAAGGGGCTCACCTTCCCGTCGAGCTGGCGCACCGCATCGATGAGCACCTGCCGCTGCTCCGCCCACGTTGGGGCCAGTCGGTCGAGATTGTGCTTGGGGATGTCAACGTGCGTGTCCTTGACCGAGATGCCGCCATCCTGGCTTCTGGGGCCTCGCGCCACCATGGCAACGGCATGAGGCGCAAGCCCCACGGTCATCGTGCCCTCGGCAATGGCAATGGAGCGGACGCCGCCCACCATCGCCGCGGACAGCTGGAAGCCCGCGTTGGTTTCAGCCGCGAGAGCCGCCTGGGCGAAACCCGGGAGCATGGGCCCCTTCGTGGCCAGATTCGCCGCGCCTCCGCCCAGCGCCGCTGTCAGGGCCAGGATGAGGACCCGTGCGCCGTTCTGTCCCAGCACCTTCCCGAAGGCCCGCCCCGCGTCTTGCAGTTCATCGAAGGCAACAGCCCGCTCCGAGTCCACGGAGAGCCGCTGCCACCCCTTCATGAGGTTGGCGAAGGAATCCAGTCCGATGTACGCGATGACGTAGGTCGTTAGCGCAATCGCCACGAGCTTCGTCACCGGCTCGGGCGCGACGAGCAGGAGCATGTACGCGGCCATCGCGGAGGTGATCATCGCCTTGAGGGCGAGTGGGTTGATGACCTCCTGCACGGCACCCTGCACTCCGTCCCATACTCCGTCCCATGCGAAGGACAGGGCCATCTTTCGTCGCTCACTGGCATCCAGAAAGGTGAAGCCGTCCTCCAGCAGGGAAAGGCATTCTTCCGGCTGGCCCTGCCGTGAGCACCAGGCACCGTAGTCGTTTCTTCGGGTGCGAGGCTCCGGTTCCCAGGATGCGGGCCGGGCGCGCCGACCCGTTTCTTCCTCGGGCCGAAGAGAGAAGCGCATGTCCAACACCAGCCGGGTCATCACCTGCTGGAACGCAGCGGCGTCGACCTCGATGGTGTCCACGCTCTTCGGTGGGCTGTACACGATGGGCTTGCCCTGACCTGTGTCGAGGTACACCACCCGGGAGGTCGCGCACCCCGCAAGCAGTGTTCCCAGCAGCAGCAGTTCTGCCCAATGCAGCCGCATGTCTGTCCCCTCACGCCGCAGGATTCATGGCGTGGGTCAGCTCACGCGCGTCCTTCCGCCCGGTCGATACGTCCACGGTGCCGGTGTCGTGAGACGGACAAGGCTGTGCCATGAACCCCAGCCCGCCTCCACCCGTGCCCCCCAACCAGCGGAGCACACCGCATCACGGCACTGGCCGCCCGCCGCATCTGTAGTACGAAGGGCCCCCCTCACGGTGACGCTGTGCGCCTCCTCTCCCTCCAGGTCCAGGACTTCCGCAACCTCCCGAAGGTGCAGCTCGCGCCCAGCATCCACGCGACCATCGCCGTGGGCCAGAACGGGCAGGGGAAGACCAACCTCCTGGAGGCGCTCTACTTCCTCGCCACCCTGAAACCCTTGCGCGCGGGCCGCCTCTCCGAACTCGTCCGCTGGGGCTCACCGGCCGCCCGCGTCACCGGCCGCTTCCTCCTCAAGGGGGCCGAGCGGGAGATCTCCGTCGAGGTCGGCGGCGGCACCCGCCAGGCCCTCGTGGACGGCAAGAAGGCCTCCAGCCTGGAGGACTACTTCGGCGGTGTCTCCGTCGTCGCCTTCACTCCGGACGACCTGGAAGTCATCAAGGGCGGCCCCGACGCGCGCCGGGCCTTCCTCGACCGCGCCGTGTTCAACCGCTTCCCCGCCTTCCTCAAGGAGAGCCGCGAGTACGCCCGCGCCCTCAAGAACCGCAACCGCCTGCTCCGCGACGGTGCCTCCGTGGACGCCGCGTACCTCGACGCCTACGACGAAACGCTCGCCCGCGCGGGCGCCCGCCTCTATGCCCGCCGCCGCGCGCTGATGGCGGAGCTCGCGCCTCGCGCCCAGGCCACGTTCGCCTCCATCGGCCGCACCGCCGACCCCGCCGTGTATGGCTACCACCCCGCGCACCTTGGCGCGGACTTCGCCCAGGCGGACGAGGCCACGCTCGCCGCCGCCCTTCGCGAAGCGCTCGCGGGCCGCCTGCGCCGCGACCTGGACCGCGGCTTCACCTCCGTGGGCCCGCATGTGGACGACGTCTCCGTGACGCTCGGCGGCCGCAGCGCCCGCGCCTACGCGAGCCAGGGACAGCAGCGCGCCCTGGTGCTGGGCTGGAAGATCGCCGAAATCGAGAACCTGGAGGCCGCCATGGGCTTCCTCCCCCTGCTCCTCCTGGATGACGTCTCCAGCGAGCTGGATCCGGAGCGCAATGCCTACCTCATGGGCTACCTCGCCCAGAGCGGCGCGCAGGTCTTCCTCACCACCACCGACGCGGGGCTCGTCCGGGCCGCCGCCGCCAGTGACTCCCTCTGGCTCACCGTCCACGCGGGCCAGGTGAACACAGACACACCGTCTACCTAGTGCACGCGCCGCCGCTGCCAGGGCCAGTGCACCGGCCCTCGCTTCGCCCGGTGCGGAAGCTGCTCCTGCGTCACATGGCCGAAGTACGTGTAGCGGAACTCCGCCCACAGCATCCCGAACGCCACCGCGAACAGGAACACCGCCAGCGTCAGCCACCACGGCGTGCCCGTCGCCCACGCGATGATGCCCAGCACCGCCAGCACCGCGGACGCGCCCAGCGACACGTTCCGCAGGCGCTTCGACTCGCTGAACGCCATCCCCATCGTCACCATCGAGATGAGCAGCAGCGGCCACGCCAACCAGTACGACGTGCGCGCGAACAGGTTGGCAATCGATAACAGGAACAGCCCGAATCCAAATATCGCCAGTCCGCCGTCCATCGAATCCTCCTCGTGAGAATCCCCTCGGACTCCCGGCTGAACATGCGTCCTCATCCCGTCCAGAAGCAGTCCCCCTCCAGGGCACGCCCCCCGCGTCCGACCGGGGACACGGCGGGAGAGCGGCACCTCCGGCTCCCCTGGAATACACGCCCTCGCGGTCGTGTCTCCTTCGTGTTCCCACGAACGCGTGCGCCACGCCCGGAGTCCTTCCGAGACACCGGGCGCCCGCTGGCGGCGTGAGGCGCGGTAGTCGACGTTTGCTCCAACGAAGTTGTTGCGGACGCCCCAGGCCTGCACCATGACGTGCGCCGTCCCACCCGGAAGCCCTCGGGACGAACGAAATGGTGCCATGTCGCGGATGCTGCTGACGCTCGTGTTGTCCCCCCTGCTCGCGGGGTGCCACCGCGCGACGTTCGAGGACTCGGAGCTGAGGAAGTCGGACGTGAAGTACCGCGTCGGTCCCCTGTCCAACGACGTCTGGCAGCGCACCGGCTTCGAGGACAACGACCTCGCCTTCGTGGAGCGCGGTGACACCGGCCGCGTCCTCGCCACCAACTCCACCTGCAAGGACCACGACGACCCGTCCCTGCCCGTCCTCACGAAGCACCTGCTCATGGGCTTCACCGAACGGCAGGACCTGGGCCAGCGCACCTTCACGCTGGACGGCCGCGAGGCCCTCCGCAGCCGCTACGTCGCGAAGCTCGACGGCGTCCCCGTGTCGCTGGAGCTCGTCGTCGTCAAGAAGGACAACTGCGTCTTCGACTTCAGCTACGTGGCCCCCGTGGGCACCGCCGAAGCGCGCATGGCCGACTTCGACAGCCTCGTCTCCGGCTTCCACGCGGAGCGCCAGCGATGATGCCCGAACCCCACGTCCCCTCCGGGCCCTCCCTCAAGGAGCGCCTCCACGAGCGCATGCAGTCGCTGGGCGCGCTGTCCGTGATGACGGGCCAGGTGTTCAGCCGCGCCGTGCGCCCCCCGTATGACGTGGCCGGGCTCATCTACCAGACCGAGTCCCTGGGCGTGCGCTCGCTGCCCATCGCGCTGCTCACCGCCACCTTCGCCGGGCTCGTCATCTCCCTGCAGTTCGGCTACTTCCTCGCCCGCTTCGGCGTGCAGTACACCGTGGGCCGCGTCGTCATCCTCACGCTCTTCCGGGAGCTGGCCCCCGTGCTCACCGCCCTCACCGTGGGCGCGCGCATCGGCTCCGGCATCGCCGCGGAATTGGGCTCCATGACCGTGACGGAGCAGGTGGACGCCATCCGCGCGCTCGGCGCGGACCCCTTGCGCAAGCTCGTGGTGCCGCGCGTGTTCGCGTGCCTCATCGTCATGCCCGTGCTCACCGTGTTCTCGGACGTGGTGGGCCTGATTGGCGGCGCGCTCGTCGTGCGCTCGCAGTACGGCATCTCCCTGGATCAGTTCTTCCAGGGCGCGATGGACGCGGTGCTGATGGGCGACTTCGTGTCCGGCGTCGTCAAGGGCGCGGTGTTCGGGCTCATCATCGGCCTGGTGGGTTGCTTCAAGGGGCTGGCGGTGGAGGGTGGGACCGAAGGCGTGGGCCGCGCCACCACGCAGACGGTGGCCATCACCTCCGTGTCCGTGTGCCTGTCGGACTTCTTCATCACGAAAATCACGCTCTACTTCTGAGTGAAGCCCGAATGAAGCCGTCCCGGACCCCGCGCAAGTCGCGCACCCCCCACGTC
>NZ_RAWA01000237.1 GCF_003611675.1 Corallococcus sp. CA053C | reverse complement strand
TCTACACCCTAGGGTTCGTCGGCAGCGTCAGAGGTGTATAAGAGACAGGTCGGGGGGAGGGAGGCTGTAGACTGCGGCCCCCTTGAAGACGCTTCTGCTCGCTGAGAGCCACCCCCCGACACTCGAGCACCTGACGGGCCTGCTCTCCCAGGCCGGGTACACCGTGCGGGCGGTGAGTGACGCCGTGATGGCGTTGGAGCACTTCTCGGCGGACAACCCGGACGTGGTGGTGTTGGGGGTGGACCTGCCGCACGTGGAGGGGCAGCACGTGGTGCACCTGCTGCGCGCGCACAGCCAGGGCGGGCGGGTGCCCATCGTGGCCATCGACAAGGGGCACCTGGGCCGCGCGCGCGGCGTGGGTTCGGTGTTGGACCTGAAGGTCAACGCGTACATCCCGGATCCGCTCAAGCCGGGGGAGCTGGTGCCGCGGCTGGAGTCGCTGGTGAAGGCCGCGCAGGCCGTCGTGCCGACGGGCGTGGCCGCCACGCTGTCGCGCCCCGCGGTGGCGACGGGCGACCTGAAGAACTTCCCGCTGCCGGCGCTGCTGCACTCGCTCTACCGGCTGCGCCGCGACGGCGTGCTGGTGGTGGCGCACCGGAGGCTGTCGCGGCGCGTGTACTTCCTGCGCGGCGGGCCGGTGAACTTCGACGGCTCCGCGAAGCAGGACGCCTTCCCGCACTTCCTGCGCGAGCGTCAGGTCCTCACGGAGGCGCAGGAGCAGCCGGTGGTGGAGGCGCTGGCCTCCGGGATGCGCATCGGCGCGGCGCTGGCGGACGTGGGCGTGGAGGCGGTGGGCGAGGAGCTGCTGGCCCTGCTGCGCGACTTCACCCGGGACAGGCTCGGCCGCGTGCTGGCCATGCGCGAGGGCCGCTACGCCTTCTACGCGGGCGACGAGTTCTCCACGGAGGTGGCCTCGGTGGAGCAGCCGGCCCTGGCGCCGCTCCTGGAGGCGGCCCGGCGGAGGATGCCGTTGAAGGTCGTGGCGGCGGGGCTGCGCGCGCACCTGAGCGAGTACCCCGTGCGCTCGGCGGACTTCGGCCGCGACCTCCAGGCGATGGCGCTGGACACGGAGGACATCAAGCTGGCCATGCAGGTGAATGGCCGCATCGTCCTGAGGGATTTGCTCGCGCACGGGCGCGCGGAGCTGCGGGCGGCGTACACGCTGCTGTGGTTCCTGCGGCTGACGGGCGGGGTGACGTTCTCGCCGGTGCCGCTGGCGTCGGGGACGGACGTGCTCAGCGCGTCGGCGGCGCCGGACGTCATCGCGCCGCGCAAGCGCAAGACGCTGCCCCCGGAGACCGCGGCGGCGCTGCGCGAGGAGGCGGTGCGGATCATCACGCGCAGCTACTTCGGCGGGCTGGGGCTGCACATCGCGGCGGACAAGGAAGCGGTGGAGCGCGCGTACCACGAGACGGCGATGCGCTTTCATCCGGACACCTACGCGGAGTTCGACATCTCGGACCTGCGCGACCTGTTGGATCAGGTGCAGGAGAAGCTGTCCGCCTCGTACCGCGTGCTGAGCGTGGACGAGAAGCGCCGCGCCTACCTCCAGTACTTCTTCAGCCGGCAGGAGGTGGTGGGCCGAGCGACCGCCATCAACGTGGACGCGGAGATTGCCTTGCGTCGCGGTGAGTCCGCGCTGAAGCGGGGCGACTACCGCGCGGCCATCCAGGGCTTCGAGGAGGCGGTGGCGCTCAACGAGCACGAGCCCGAGTACTACTCGTACCTCGCCTGGGCGAAGTACCGGGGCTCGCCCGGGTCGCTGATGCAGCGGGCGCTGGCGGCGCGCAAGGTGCTCAAGCAGGCGCTCACGTTGGATCCGTACCTGGAGCGCGCGCAGATCATCGCGGCCATCATCGAAATCGACCTGGACGACGCGCCGCTCGCGCGCAAGAAGCTGATGAAGGTGCTGGAGCTGAACCCGTACTCGGTGCTCGCGAGGGCGGCCCTGCAGAAGGTGGTGAAGTAGCCATGCATCACGTGCTCTGGCGACTGCTGCGCTATGCGAAGCCGCACGCGGGAATCCTCGTCCTGGCCTTCCTGTGCATGGCGGTGCTGGGGCTCGCCACGGGCGCGTACGCGTACCTGCTGGGCCCGGCCCTGCGCTTCCTCCTCTCAGGAGGGGAGGAGGGCTTCGCGAGCGCGCACCGGGTGCCGTGGCTGGCGGACCTGCCGCGTGAGGCGGCGCTCTGGGGCTTCCCGGTGCTGGTGCTGGGCGTGGGCGTGGTGAAGGGCGTGGGCTACCTGGGGCAGTTCTACTTCATGGGCCTGTTCGCGCAGCGCGTGGTGAAGGACCTGCGGCGCGACCTCTTCCTGCGCCTCACCGCGCTGTCTCCCTCGCAGATGTCCCGGCAGCGCACGGGAGACCTGCTGAGCCGCTTCTCCTCGGACGTGATGGCCGTGGAACTGGCCGCCATGTACACGGTGGGCTCGTACCTGCGCGATACCATTCAGGTGTTGGTGCTCGCGGGCGTGGCGCTGTCGATGAGTCCGCTGCTGGGCGGCCTGATGCTGGCGGTGATTCCGCTGGCGGCGCTGCCCGCGTCGAAGCTCACGCGCAAGGTGTTGAAGGGGACGCGGGAGGGGCAGGCGCACCTGGGGCAGCTCGCGGGGCAGCTCCACGAAGGGCTGGGAGGGCTGCGTACCATCCAGGCCTTCAACGGGCAGCAGGCGGAGCTCGCGCGCTTCGAGTCCTACGCGAAGGCGCATGAAGAGGCCGTGGTGGGCGCGGCCTGGGCGCGCGGAGGTGTGCCGGGGCTGATGGAGGTGCTCGCGGCGGCGGCGCTGGCGGGAGCGCTGGGGTACGCGGCGGCGACGCGGGCGATGGAACCGGAGGCGCTCCTGTCGCTGCTGACGGCGGTGATCCTCGTGTACCAGCCGGTGAAGGACCTGGGCCGGGTGACGCAGTTCGCGGTGCAGGCGGGAGCGGCGGGCGAGCGGCTCTTCGCGCTGCTCGACCTGAAGCACCCGGTGGAGGATGCGCCCGGAGCCATCCCCGCGCCGGCGATGCGGGAGTCGCTGCGGATGGAGGGCGTGCGGTTCTCCTACGGGGAGCGGCGTGCGCTCGAAGGGCTGACGCTGGACCTGAAGGTGGGCCAGGTGGCGGCGCTGGTGGGCGGCAGTGGAGGCGGCAAGAGCACGGTGACGTCGCTGCTGCTGCGCTTCGAGCGTCCCCAGGAAGGCCGCATCCTCCTGGATGGAGTGGATGCGGACACGTACACGGCGGCGAGCGTCCGGAGTCAGTTCGCCCTGGTGACGCAGGAGCCGCTGCTCTTCCACGGCACCGTGCTGGAGAACCTGCGCCACGCGAGGCCGAACGCGACGAAGGATGAGGTCGAGGCCGCGGCGAGGGTCGCGAACGCGGACGGCTTCATCCAGGCGCTGCCGCAGGGCTACGACACGCGCATCGGTGAGCGGGGTGTCACGCTGAGCGGAGGCCAGCGCCAGCGTCTGTGCATCGCCCGAGCGGTGCTGTCGAAGGCGCCGGTGCTGGTGTTGGACGAAGCCACCAGCAGCCTGGATCCGGAGAACGAGCGCGAGGTCCAGGCCGCGCTGGCGAAGGTCCTCCCGGGCCGGACGGCGCTGGTGATTGCCCACCGCCTGTCGACGGTGACGAGCGCGGACGTCATCCACGTGGTGGAAGCAGGACGCATCGTGGAGAGCGGCAGCCACGCGGAGCTGCTCCAGAAGGAAGGCCGCTACGCGTCCATGTGGCGCCTGCAGACGACGGGGTCCGCGGAGCGGGGAGCGGCATGAAGGCGCGCGCCGCCCAGGCAGGCACCCAGCGGGTGTCTGCGGACGACCGGATCCATCGAGCAGTGCAAGGCACGAAGGCGCCAGACGTCTCAATGCACTCGACGAACGGGCCCAGTTCAGGCGCTCGAAGCGGCAGGGTCCACGGTTGGAGCCGCGAGTGAAGTCGGCCAAACGCTTCCTCTCCCTGGGCGTCCGTGCCGTGCTCGGGGTGCTGTTGCTCCTCTTGGGCATCGCGGGCTTCTTCGCCTTCGCTGCGGGCTTCGCGGACTACCCGGTCGTCGCGCCCTCGCCGACGGCGAAGCCATGGATCCGGGGCGCGTACCACGTGCACACCACGCGTTCGGATGGGCACGGGACGCCAGCGAAGGTCGCGGCGGCGGCGAAGGAAGCGGGCCTGGACTTCGTGGTGCTCACCGACCACAACGACCTCAAGCCGCCCATCGCGACCTGGGTGGACGGCGTGTTGCTCATCCCCGGGGTCGAGCTCTCGACCAGCGCGGGCCACCTGGCCGCCTTCGGGATGCAGCGACCGTTGCAGGACGTGAAGTCCTGGGGCCCGCCCGAACAAGCCGTGGCGGCGGTCGAAGCCGCTGGAGGAACCGCGGTCCTCGCCCATCCGGTCCAGACGAAGAACCCCTGGAAGGACGACGCCACCGCGCACCAGGTGCCCGGCTTCGAGCTGTACTCCGCGGACACCTTCTTCCGGCAGGCCCTGCACAGCCCGGTGAGTCGGCTCCTGCCCGCGCTGGGTGCGTCGCTGGTCAATCCGGTGCACGGCGTGATGCTGCTCGTGGTCCCCGAGCCAGAACCCACGACACGCCTCCTGGAGCTGGCGCGTGAGCGTCCAAGACTCGCCCTCTGCGCGCACGATGCGCACGGCCTGCCCGCGTACGAGACCGTCTTCACCGCGCTCGACCTGGAATTTCCACCGGAGCTTCTGTCAGGTCCCCTGTCCCAGGATGCCCGCGAGGCCGAAGCTCAGGTCACCCAGGCCCTGGCCAGCACCCAGGCCCTCTGCGTCTTCCGGGCCCTCGGAGCGCCCGACGGCTTCGCCCTGGAAGGGTACGACGCGAAGACCCGCGAGGCCCCCATGGGAGCAGTGCTCACGGTGCGCCTCCCCGAACACGACGCGGGGACGCTCGAGGTCCGGGTGTGGGGAGAAGGCCGCCTGAGCCCCGACGGGCAGCACGTCGAGCTGACCGGCCCCGGAGCGGTGCAGGTGGAGGTCTGGGCCTACGCGCCCGGGCGCTTCTTCGGCCACGAGTGGCGTCCATGGCTCGTCCCCAGTCCGGTGCGAGTGGTGCCGCGAGCACCGGGCATCTGATAGAGCGCGGGACGTCGCCCATGCGCCTGCTCTACATCGTCGCCACCTACGTCCTATTCGCGCTGCTGTTCCCGGTGCTCTGCGTGTACCGGAAGACGCGTCACGGGTTGATGCAGCGGCTGGGCTTCTACGCGCCCGGGGCGCTGCCCGAAGGAACGGGCCCGCTGTTGTGGCTGCACGGAGCCAGCGCGGGAGATCTGCTGGCCCTGGCGCCCATGTTCGGCCCGCTGCGCCAGCGCTTCCCCGGGTGTCGCATCGTGCTCTCGACGATGACGGACAGCGGCCACGCGATGGCGCGCGACCGCCTGGCGAAGCAGATCGACGGAGTCGTCTACGCCCCCTACGACCTCTGGGGCGCGACGAGGCGAGCGGTGCGAGCCTTGCGCCCGGACGTGCTGGTGCTGGAGTACACGGAGGTCTGGCCCAACCTCATCCGAGCCGCGAAGCGTTCCGGCGCGAGGGTGGTGATGACCAACGGGCGTTTCTCCCCGAAGAACGTGGGGAAGTACCGGACGCTCTTCGGGCTCATCGGGAATCCGCTGGAGGACCTGGACCTGCTCCTGATGCGGCAGGAAGAGGAGGCCGAAAGGGCCAGGACCCTCGGAGCCCCACCGGAGCGGGTCCTCACCACGGGCAACACCAAGTTCGACGCCCTGGCCGCGGGCCCCGCGCCCGAGGACGAAGCCCTGCGAAGCGCGCTGGGCCTCACCCCGGAGCAGCCCGTGTGGATCGCGGGAAGCACCCACGAGGGTGAGGAAGAAATCCTGTTGCAGGTGTATCAGCGTCTACGGGAGCGCTGGCCCACGCTGGGACTGGTCATCGCGCCGCGCTACGTGAACCGTGCCGAGCGGATCCTCGCCCTGGCGAAGGACCGGGGCCTGTCCGCCGGGCTGCGCTCGAAGGGAAACCCGGAGCGAGCGCCCGTGGTGGTGATGGACTCCATGGGAGAGCTGACCCGAGCCTACCGGCTGGCCACGGTGGTGTTCGTGGGAGGGTCGTTCACGAAGCGGGGCGGCCAGAACATCCTGGAGCCGGCGGGGCAGGGGAAGCCGGTGTTGTTCGGCCCGCACATGGACAACTTCCGGGACAGCGTCGTGGTGCTGGAAGGAAACGGAGGCCTCCCGGTGGCGGACGGAGAGGCGCTGTACACCGCGCTGAAGAACCTGCTGGAGAACCCGGACCACCTGAGCGCCCTGGGGGCCCAGGCCGGGGCCACGGTGCGCCGGATCTCCGGAGCCAGCGACCGCAACGCCGAAGCGATGGCCGCGCTGCCGCGCCGCGAGGGAAGCCCATGACGCTCATCGTCCACCCCCACTTCCACAAGCGGTACACGGGAGTGACCCGGCACGTGGAGTCGGTGGTGCCCGCGCTCGCGAAGGGCGAGGAGACGCGAGTCATCGGCTCCGGCCTGACAGCGGACCTGCCGCGCATCACCTGGGCGGAGTTGATCCGTCGCTCCCACCAGGAGCCCATCGTCTGGCACGCGCATCGGAACAACGAGCTCCTCGCGGGGATGCTGCTCAAGGTGCTGGGAGGCCGGGTCCAACTCGTCTTCACGAGGCACACGTCGGTGGCGCCCACGCGCTTCACCCGCTGGCTTGCCCGGGGCGCGGACGCGCTGGTGTCGCTCACGAAGCAGATCTCCGACGTCATCGCGCTGCCCTCCACGGTGATCTCCCACGGCATCGACCTCACGCGCTTCCGTCCGCCGGAAGACCGGGACGCCGCCTGGGAGCGACTGGGGCAGGGCGGGCGCTACGGCATCGGAGTCATCGGCCGCATCCGCAAGGAGAAGGGGCAGGGCGACTTCATCGAAGCCCTGCGGCCGTTGTTGCCGGAGCGACCGGAGTGGCAGGCGGTGCTGGTGGGGCTCGCGAAGGGCCCGGACCTGGCGTGGGTGAACGGGCTGCGCCAGGGCATCGAGGAGCGGGTGACGCTCGCGGGTGAGCAGTCCACCATCGAGCCCTGGTACCAGGGCCTGAGCATCCTGGTGCACCCGTCCTACGCGGAGGGCTACTCGCTGGTGCACGTGGAGGCGATGGCGTCGGGCTGCTGCGTGGTGGCCTCGAAGCTGCCCTACCTGGACACCCTCATCGAGCACGGCCGCACCGGCTTCTTCTTCGAGCCCGGAGACGTGAAGGGGCTGCGAGCGCTGTTGGATCAGCTGACCCGCGAGCCGGAGCGAGCGCGCCAGGTGGGCCGCAACGCCGCCGAGGAAGCGCGCCGCCGCTGCGGGGTCGAACACGAAGCCAGGGCCCTGAGCGACCTCTACCAATCGCTGGTGAAGCGCTGATGCGCATCCTGCACCTGCTCGCGAGTCCGTTCTGGAGTGGACCCGCGGAGAACGTCGCGCTGCTGGCCCAGGCACAGCGGGCCCTGGGCCACGAGGTGACGGTCGCGGTGGACCGCAAGCGCCGGGACATCGCCGCGGAGGAGCCCGCCGTCCCGCGCTTCCAGGCCCTGGGCCTCCTGGACGAGGGAGGCCTCGCGTTGTCCGTGAAGTCGCCGCCCTGGGAGCTGTGGAGCGACCTACGAACGCTCCGTCAGCGACAGGTGGACGTACTGCACGCCCACTTCACCCATGATCACCTCCTGGCGAGGTGGGGGACGCCCAAAGGCGCGGTGCGGATCCGCTCCATCCACGCGCCTCGTTCCCTGAGAGCATCACTGCCCGAAGCAGGCGGCTACACGGTGCCCGCGAACCATCTGCGAGCGAAGCTCGAAGGCCGCCATCGCCCCGTCCAGGTGCTCCCCGCGCTGGTGGATCCGATGTTCGAGCCGGCGAAGGACCGCCAATCCCTGCGTCGGGACCTGGGCCTCGGGGGCACGTATCTCGTGGGAATGATCTCCACGTTCCAGGAGAGCCGGCGTCACGCGCTCGGAGTCGAAGCCTTCGCCAGGGTCATCTCCCATCGCCCGGAAGCCCGACTCGTGCTGGTAGGAGACGGAGCCCTGTTCGAAGCAACCCGGAAGCAGGTGTCGGAGCGAGGCCTCACGGGGCACGTGACGTTCGCGGGCTACCAGCAGGGCGCGGCCTTCGTGAAGTGGCTACAGGCCCTGGATGAGGTCTGGATCCTCGGCCTCGGGAACGACTGGAGTGCAAGGGCCGCGGCACAAGCCAGGGCCTGTGGAGTCCGGGTGGTGGCGGTGAACGAAGGAGCGCTCCCGGACCTCGCGGACGCGAAGGTGGAGGCGCCCACGGTGGACGCCGTGGTGGCCGCCGCCCTCTCTGGCTCCCGAGCCACGACCGAGCACCCGACGAACGAAAGCATCGCCAGGGACGTCCTGGACCTCTACCGGCAGGCGGCGGAGGCCCGGCGATGACCGCCAGGCAGGGCCCCGAACCTGTCGCCCCGACGGCCCTCGAGCGGGTCTTCTACCCTCCGACGCCCGAGCCCTGGGCTCGTCGCGCCTTCCTGTCCCCCCTCGCGCTCCTGTCCTGGACGTACAGCGGAGCGGTCCGCCTCAGGGGCGCGCTCTACGACAGCGGCCTGCTGCGAGCCGAACGCGTCGAAGGGCTGCGAGTCCTGTCGGTCGGCAACGTCAACGTGGGAGGCACGGGCAAGACGCCCGCGGTGCTGCACCTGGCCGAGCTGCTGCTCCGCGAAGGTCGCAAGGTCGGAATCCTGACGAGAGGCTACGGGCGCGAGTCCCGGGAGCCGCTGACCTTCGCGGGAGCCGAATCCGCACCCACGGTGGAGGAGGCCGGAGACGAGCCCCTGTTGCTCGCGCGAAGGTGTCCCAGGGCCCGCCTCTTCGTGGGAGCGGATCGGGTCGCGGCGGCACGCAGGGCAAGGGACGACTTCGGCCTGGACACGGTCCTGCTGGATGATGGCTTCCAGCACCGCCGCCTCCATCGGGACGAAGACCTCGTCGTCGTGGACGAAGCCGTGGGCCTGGGCAACGGCCACCTGCTCCCCAGGGGACCGCTGCGAGAGCCGCCCTCGGCCCTGCGCCGGGCGACGCTCCTCTGGCTGCGAGCGGCCCCCTTGTCTCAAGAACCCACGGCCCCCATTCCCTGGCTCGAAGCCGTGACGGCGCCCCGGGTCCGGACGCGCTACGGGCCCACGGGCTGGTGGGATCCCTCGGGCACCGAGCACGCGACGAACGCGCTCGAGGGAAGACCGGTCCTCGCGCTCGCGGGGCTGGCCCGGCCCGGAGGCTTCCTGAAGACGCTCACCGCGTTGGGAGTGGAGGTGCGGGACGCCGCCCTCTTCCCGGATCACCACCGCTTCACCGAGGACGAACTGCGCACGGTTGAAGCCCGGGCCCGACAGCAGGGAGCGCTCGTGGTGACGACGGAGAAGGACGCGGTGAGGCTGCCACCGGGGTTCGAGGCCTGGGCCGTGCGCCTGGGAGTGGAAGTCCTGGAGGGCGAATCGCACCTGCGGCGGGCACTCGGCTTGTGAGGGTCTGAGGGCTGTGGGACAACGCGCGCCCATGGCCGCGGTCTCGTCCTCACGTCCGACAGCTCCGTCCTCGCGTCTGCCACTCGCCTTCGCGCGCCGCCGGGTGTTGCTGGTGGGAGACCTGGTCGCCGACCACTACCTCTACGGGCAGACGGACCGGGTGAGCCGCGAGGCCCCGGTGCTCATCGTTCGTTACGAGTCCTCGGAAGTGAAGCTCGGCGGCGGCGCCAACGTGGCGGCCAACGTCCGGACGCTGTCCGGTCAGGTGACGGCGGTGGGCGCGCTGGGCGTGGACCCGATGGGCAGGGAGCTGCGCAAGCTCTTCGACGCCGCGGACATCCGGCTGCACGCGGTCAGCAGCCGGAACATCGAGACGGAGACCAAGAGCCGCATCCTCGCGGGCGGCGTGAGCACCACGAGACAGCAGATGCTCCGCGTGGACCGGGGACAGCGAGGCGCCCTGCCACCCCGGATGCGCAAGGCGATTGCCCGGCAGGTGGAAGCCGCGGCGAAGGACGCGGACGCGGTGGTCGTCTCCGACTACGGCGCCGGCGTGGTCAGCGACGAGGTCCGCGAGGTGCTGCGGAAGCTCGCCCGCGACGGACTGCCTGTCTGCGTGGACAGCCGCTACGCGCTCGCCTCCTTCGTGGGCCTCACGGTGTGCAAGCCCAACGAGCCGGAGCTGGAAGCACTCACGGGCCGTCCGGTGCGCACGAAGGAAGACCTGCTGGAAGCGGGACACGCGGCGGTGCGCAAGCTGGAGTGTCAGGCGCTGCTGGTGACGCGAGGCAGGCACGGCATGGCGCTCTTCGACGCGAAGGGCGGAGTGGACCTGATCCCCGTGCACGGAGCGAAGTCGGCGGTGGACGTGACGGGAGCGGGGGACACGGTCATCGCGAGCCTCGCCCTGTCGCTCGCGGCCGGAGCGACCTTCGCAGAAGCGGCGCGGCTGGCGAACGTGGCGGGAGCCCTGGTCGTGCAGAAGCCCGGAACGGCGACGGTCTCCCGGGAAGAACTCCTCGGAGAGTTGCGGAGCTCGCGATGAACACCCTGGACAAGCTTCGCCCCCTCGCCGCCATCGCGGAGGAGCGGGAACGCTGGCGCGAGCAGGGCCGCACGGTGGCATTGGCCAACGGAGTCTTCGACCTGCTGCACGTCGGGCACGTCCGGTACCTGGAGGGCGCCAAGGCCCTCGCGGATGTGCTGGTGGTGGCGGTGAACTCGGATGCCTCCACCAGGGCCTACAAGGGGCCCGGACGTCCCCACATCCCGGAGGCGGAGCGAGCGGAGCTGGTCGCGGCGCTGTCCTGCACCGACCGGGTTGTCGTCTTCGACGAAGCGAACGTGCGAGCCATCATCCGCGCCCTCAAGCCGGACGTGCACGTGAAGGGGACCGACTACACGCCGGACTCCATCCCAGAGGGGGACGAGGTCCGGGCCTACGGAGGCCGGACCGCGGTGGCAGGAGACCCGAAGGACCACAGCACCACGGAGCTGGCGCGCAGGCTCGGGCGCGAAGGCCCGAAGTAGCCATGGGCCTGGACCCGGTGCTGCAAGCCATCCTGGGCTGTCCCCACTGCAAGCGCCCCCTCGAACCGCACGAGGGCCACCCACCCGAAGTCCACTGCCCCCGCTGCCTGCGAGCCTGGCCGGTGGAGCAGGACATCCCGCAGATGGTGCCCGAACGAGAGCGTCCGCTCACCCCGTGAGCGAGCCACGCCCCGAGACGAACGACCGGACCTCCTCGGCCACGCGCTGTTCCAGCCCCACGCCGGAGGCCTGGTCCACCAGGGGCGTCAGGTCCACCATCCGGTGGGGAGCGAACGCATGGCCCCAGCGCGCCATGTCGATGCGCAGGAAGAACGCCAGCGTGGGAGCGCCCACGGCCACGGACAGGTGCATGGGCCCGGTGTTGTTGCAGACAGTGAGCCCGGCGGCCCGCATGAGCGCCGCGAGCTCGTCGATGCTCGTGGCCGGGGCAAGCTCCGCACCCGGTGCACCCGCGAGCACGGCCTGCGCCAGCGGCTCCTCACCCGGGCCCCACGTGAC
This sequence comes from Corallococcus sp. CA053C, assembly GCF_003611675.1. GTDB lineage: Bacteria > Myxococcota > Myxococcia > Myxococcales > Myxococcaceae > Corallococcus. Next base: position 3,409 of record NZ_RAWA01000237.1, on the reverse strand, counting down.
GACGGGCGCATAGCCCAGCGAGAGCAGCTCCCGGGCCGCGGCCGCGAAGGCCTCGGCCGGGATGCGACGTTCACCCAGGCGGCCCCCCGGGTTGATGACCGCGCGCCGCGAGCCCGACCCGCTGAACGCCTCCAGGTAGCCACGGAACGCGGTCCCGACGACGGGCTCCCGGAAGGACAGGCCCTGGGCCACGGCCCCATTCGTCAGGGGCGTGAGCAGGTGGGTTCGCTGCACGGCTTCGTGTCGGGTATCGGAGCGGGCGGGCACCGATACCGACTGCAGCAGGGTCACAGGCCAGATGCCCGGCCCGATGACGACCGCCTTCGGCCCCGCCATCCGGGAAATCAGCGCACTCGTCACCGACGGAGCGCTCCAGTTGGCGCAATCCACCACGGTGTCGTAGCCGGCACGCCGGAGCGCGCGGATCCCAGGAGCCAGCGGCCCCAGCCACAGGTAGCGCCGGTCGAACGCCAGGACGGCATCGATCTCGGGATGCCCCTGGAGGACGCGGGCCACCTTGGAGTGCACCAGCACATGCACCTCGGGAGGAGGGTGCACGTGGGCCTTGAGGGTCCTCAACAGGGGCGTCAGGAGGAGGGCCTCGCCCACCCGGTTGTCCGGGCGGACGAGCAGGAGCTTGCGAGGGGAGGGGAGGGGCGTTCCGAGCGGACGACGACGTCCAGGGCGCCAGAAGAGGACTGAGGCCAGGAGCGCCAACGCCAGCTTCGCCCACGTTTCGAGCTGCTTGTGCCACGCCATCGCGGCGGACCCTACCAGAATTGGAATGGATGCAAGACGGTGGCTTGACCTCGGGACGGAAAGCCCCTAGCACCCGGCCCGATGCTCAAAAGCATGACCGGATTTGGTTCAGGACGCGCCCGCGTGGGAGACGAAGAAGTCTCCGTGGAGGCGCGCTCGCTCAACCACAAGTTCTGTGAAGTGAAGGTCCGGCTGCCGCGCGAGCTGTCCGCGTTGGAACCCGCGCTCGTGAAGCTGGTGAAGGACCGGCTCGCGCGAGGCTCGGTGGAAGTGCTGGTGCGCCGCCAGGCCGCCACCGTCTCTGGCAACGTCCCCACCGTGGATGTCGCCCTCGCCCGTGAGTACGCCCGGGCCTTCCGGGAAGTCGCTACCGCCCTGGGCCTGTCCGCGGACGTGGCCTGGTCCCAGGTGGCCAACCAGCCGGGAGTCATCCGCCTGGAGGAGAAGGGAGTGGACGTGGAGTCCGCGACCCAGGCCACCCAGACCGCGCTCCAGCAGGCCCTCTCCGCGCTGGAGACGATGAGGAACACCGAGGGCGAGTCCATCCACACGGACCTCGACACCCGGATGAAGCTCATCGAAGGGTGGAGCCAGGAAGTGGCCCGGCTCGCGCCGCGCGCGGTGAACGACTACCAGCAACGGCTCACTGAGCGTGTGGCGGAGCTCGCGCGCGGCGTCGCGGTGGATCCGCAGCGGCTGGCGCAGGAAGTCGCCCTGTTCGCCGAGCGCACGGACATCGCCGAAGAGGTGACCCGCCTGGCGACCCACCTCGAACAGTTCCGCCTGCTGATGGCGAGCCCCGAGCCCGTGGGCCGGCGCATGGATTTCCTCGTGCAGGAGATGCACCGCGAGGTGAACACGACAGGCTCCAAGAGCCAGCACGCGGAGATCTCCTCGCGTGTGGTCTCGATGAAGGCCGAAGTCGAGCGCATCCGCGAACAGGTGCAGAACGTCGAATGAACGAACTCTCTGGACTCCCTCCTGGCCTGCTGCTCGTCCTCTCCGCTCCTTCAGGGGCGGGCAAGACGACCCTTGCGCACCGACTGCTGAAGGAGATGCCGGACGGCATCTTCTCCACGAGCGTCACCACCCGCCGGCCCCGAGGCAAGGAGCAGGAAGGCGTCGACTATCACTTCGTCGGGGTGGCCGCCTTCCAGGAGAAGATCGAACAAGGCGAGTTCGTGGAGTGGGCCGAGGTGCACGGCCACTTCTACGGAAGCCCCCAGTCCGTCGTGGACGAAGCGCGCCGCCGCCGCGGCACCGCCGTCTTCGACATCGACGTGCAGGGCGGGCAGGCCATCAAGCGCAAGCACCCTGACGCGGTCCTCATCTTCGTGCTCCCGCCCTCCATGGATGAGCTGGAGCGCCGCCTCCGGGACCGCCAGACGGACTCCGACGAGACCATCCGTCGGCGCATGCTGGGAGCTCGCTCGGAGATCGAGCGGGGAATCGCGTCCTACGACTACATCGTCGTGAACGACGACTTCGAGCGCGCCTACCATGAGCTGCGCTCGGTGGTGGTCGCGGAGCAGTGCCGCAGGGGACGGGTGGACCTGTCCAAGCTCAAGCTCGGGAGCTGAGCCCCGCGGGAATCGGTGGAGCGGGCTCCGGGTTTCCCCTCCACCACGTCGCGATGCGCCAGCGGTCTGCATCAAACTTCTTGCGCTGCCTGGTCGTCTGTTGGATAAGCCGCACACCTCGCGGCGACACGCAGGCGTCACTCCGGTGGCACTTGAAAGACGCGGGGAAGAATGGTTCCGGGCCGGCGGTTTTACTGAGCCACCTGGAACGAACACGGCAGCGGAGCACGGGGAAGAAATCCCGCGCGAACGAGGCCTGGTTCTGCCGGTGACGAGAAGTTGACAATCTCCGGTTCGATTCATAGATGGTTACCGCAGCAGGGCAGTTGATCAGCGGGCGTTGAAGGGGTTGGAGCGGGTTGCTGCCTCGTGGGAGGCGGAGCTGAAGCGGTTGCGGTGGTAAATCGGAAGCTGCAGGACGGTGGTTGACAGGAGACGCGGCGGGAAGTTAGAAGCCGCGCCCCTCGACGAAAGCGAGCAGTCAGCGCGAACGTCGGAAGCAGCAAGGAGCCGAGCCGAAAGGGTTGACTCTGAAGTGCGCGGTGGTAGAAGCCGCGCCCCTCACCCGGAAGCCCGCGCACTGGCGCGGAAGGTACTCCTGGGAGAGGTGTAGCACCGACAAGAAAATAGGGCAGTCAACAAGCGAGTTGACAGCGAACGCGGCGAAGAGATAGAAGCCGCGCCCCACCGAAAGAAAGTCCGGAAGGCAACAAGCGGACGAGAAGCGGTGAGGAAAGCTGAAAACGAGCGGTTGACAGGGAAGGCGGCGAAGAAGTAGAAGCCGCTCCCCTTCGAAGGAAACGGCGGAAGTCACTGGACGGCGCCGAAGAAATCGAAGAAGCCCGCAGGACGCAAAAGCGGAAGTTGACAGCGGATGCGCACTGAAATAGAAGCTGCAACCCCGCCGGTTGAAAAGAAGCCGGCAAGCAGCGAGAAGTAACGGTAGCAAAAGTCGCGAAGCAGGACAAGCGGCTCGGTCTTTGAAAACCAAATAGCAAGCCCAAGTAGATATGGATTGCGGAAACCCGCAGTCAATTTTTTGAGGGCGCTTTCACCCAAACTGCAGCGCT
>NZ_RAWA01000236.1 GCF_003611675.1 Corallococcus sp. CA053C | reverse complement strand
CCCCCAAGCTGTCCTGGTACCGCCGGCTGTACCTGCGCGTGGAGGCCGCCGCCTCCACGCCCCACGCGCTGGCCACGATGATGGCGGTGTCCGTGGTGGACGGGTCCATCTTCCCCATCCCCCCGTTCGCCATCCTCGTCCCCATGGTGCTCGCCCAGCCGAAGAAGTGGGTGCGCTACTGCCTGCTGGGCACCCTGGCGAGCCTGGTGGGAGGCCTCATCGGCTATGCCCTGGGCGCGGGGGTGGGAGAGGGCATCGCCCAGCTGCTGCACATCGACCTGGACGTGCGCGTGGACCGCTTCGGCGTGTCCGGCACGGTGGGAGAGCTGCTGGGGCGCAACTTCTGGGTGCTGGCGCTCCTGTGCTCCATCCTGCCCACGCCGTTCAAGATCGTCGCCATTGGCAGCGGCCTCGTGTCGGTGCCGCTGGAGCGCTTCCTGGTGGCGGCCATCATCGGCCGCACGGTGCGCTTCTTCCTGGTGGGCGGCGTGGTGCGCTTCTTCGGCCCCACCGCCCGCAAGTGGCTGCGCGTCTGACGCGCTAGCCGTGGCGCGTGGCGCCCACCGCGTCGCGCGCCTCCTCTTCCCGAGCCTCCTGCGCCACGCTCGCGAGCGTGGCCTCCACCATGGACAGCAGCACGTCCGGGCGGACCGGCTTCTCCAGCACGGGGTTCGCCACCGTCTCCATGAACGCGCGGGCGTCCGGTGACGACACGCCGCCGGAGATGAACACCAGTCGGGCCACCAGCGAGGGCGCGTCCTCCACCAGCCGCCGGTACACCGCGATGCCGTCCATGCCCGGCATCTGCAGGTCGCACAGCACCACGTCGAAGGGCTCGCCCTCCGCCACGCGCTCCAGCGCGTCCTCGCCGGACGTGACGGTGACGACGTCGTGGAAGGGCTCCAGCAGCAGGCGCATGGACTGCGCCAGCCGGGGCTCGTCGTCCACGATGAGCACCCGGCCCCGCCGGACCGGGAGCGCGCTCCGGGACGCCTCCGCGACACGCGCGCTCCTGCGCGGCACCGGCGACACGGAGGGCTCCGTGCTCTGCACGGGCGCGGGCGGCAGGAGCAGCGTGAAGGTGGCGCCCTGGCCCGGCACGCTGTGCGCGTGCAGTTCGCCCCCGTGCGTGCGGATGATCTGCTGGCAGATGGCGAGCCCCAGGCCGGTGCCCTCCCCGCTGCCCTTGGTGGTGAAGAACGGGTCGAAGATGCGCGGCAGCACGTCCGGGGGGATGCCGCCGCCGGTGTCCTTCACCTCGACGCACGCGTGGCCGGACGGCGCCGTGCCGGTGCGCACGCGCACCTCGTGGCGGGCGGGGTCTCCCTCCGGGATGGCCTGCATGGCGTTCACCAGCAGGTTGAGCAGCACCTGGCCCAGCCGCGCCTCGCTGCCCAGCACCCGGGGCACCGTCCCGAACTGCTCCACCAGCCGCGCGCGGAGCCTGAGCGTGTGGAGCACGACGCGCACCGCGGGCGGCACCAGCGCGTTCAGGTCCACCAGCCCGCGCTCGGGGGCGCCCTCGCGGCTGAACACCTGGAGGTCCCGCACGATGAGGCGGATCCGCTCGGCGCCCTCCTGTGCCCCGCGCACGCTGCCCAGGGCCTCGCGCACGAACGGGGGGGCCGCGGCGCCCTCCGCCGCGAGGCTGCGCTGGGCGGCCTCCAGGTTCAGCGCCAGGTACGCCAGCGGGTTGTTGATTTCATGGCCCACGCCCGCGGCCAGCGTCCCCACCGCGGCCACGCGTTCGGCGGCCACCAGCCGGGCCTGCAGCTCCTTCGTCGCGGTGACGTCGCGGTGGGTGGCCACGAAGTGCGTCACGGCCTCGCCGTCCGCGCGCACGGGGGACAGCTGCATCTCGCTCCACACCCGCGTGCCGTCCGTCCGCGTCAGGGCCACCTCCGCGCGCAGCGACCGCTCCTCGCGCAGCGCCTCCGCCAGCCGCAGCCGCTCCCCGCTGTCACCCGACGCGAGCAGCGCCCCGGGCGGCGCGCCCACCAGCTCCTCGCGCCGCCGTCCCACGAGCGCGCACAGCGCCTCGTTGACGAACACCGTCTGCAGCACGCCCGGCTCGCGCACCTCGCAGATGAGCACCCCTTCGTGCACCGCGCGCACGGTGGTCGCGAGCAACTCCAGCACCTCCACCGCCTGACGGCGCTCCGCGCGGGCGGCCGCGAGCAGCAGGCCCGTCAGCGCGCTGGTGCCGATGAAGAGCTGGAGCACCACCAGCCCCTGCGGCAGCGCGCCGGCCGTGAAGAACGGCCCCAGCCCCCGCGCGGTGCCGGCGATGGCCGCCATGGCGATGAACAGCGAGGACAGCGCCGCGCCCCGGGGCCCGAAGCGCAGGGCCGCCCAGGCCGACAGCGGGAAGAGCAGGAACGCCGGCGCGTGCACCGGGCCGGAGCCCGGCTGCGGAAAGGCGAAGACGGCCACGCACATCGCCGCCGTCACCGCCGGCAGCGCCGCCAGCTCCCACGCCCTCCGCAGGCGCCGGGGCCGGCGCAGCAGCAGCAGGAACGGCGTCACCAGCAGGATGCCCAGCAGGTCCGCCATCCACCACAGCCACGCCCCAGGCCACCACTGCGCGCGGGGCACCACGCCGCCCAGCACGAGGCTCAGCGGGCCCATGGCCGCGGCCAGGAGCGCGCCCAGCGCGGCCGCCGCGCCCAGCCACGCGACGTCGCGCACGCGGTGCAGCTCCCGCGAACATGCCACCCGGCGCAGCAGCGTGGCCCCCGCCACCGCCTCCAGCGTGGCCCCGACGGCGATGCCCAGCACCACGCCCGGCGGAAGCTCCAGCGCGAGCCCTCCCAGGACCGCGGCCACGAACACGGCGGGCCAGCGCGACACGCCCAGCAGCAGCAGGCCGCCCAGCGCGACGCCCGACGACAGCCACACCGGAGCGATGTGGTTGTCCTCCGCCGCCAGCAGCAGCCCCACGCGCGCGGCCACGAGGTACACGACAGCCAGCGCCAGGCCTTCGGCAAGGCCCCGGACCGGGAACGACGCCGCCACACGGGCCTGCTGCTGACCTTGGATGATGACTCCCCCCGGTGCCTCCGGGCCTGGACGACAGGGCCGGAAGAACCTGCGTCATGCTAGCGGGGACGGCGACCCGTTGCACCCTCCCGGCAGGGCCGCCCACCCGGCAGGCAGGCGCTGTCCGGCAGGGGATGCAATGGGGGCCCCCACGGGCCGTATCCCAGGGCAAGGAGGAACGAATCCATGTCGCGTCCCGGTCTTGCTGCGCTGTTGTCGTTCTTCATCCCTGGCGTGGGGCAGATCTACAACGGAGACATCCTGCGCGGGGTCTTCTGGCTCATCATCACCCCCGGCTTCTGGCTGGGCACGGGCGGGTTGCTGGGCTGGGTGTGCCACGTCATCGCCGCGGCCACCGCGTTCAACCGGGCCGAGGACCGGGAGCGGCTGCGCTACGGCGTGGGCTGAAGCCACGGCCCGCGGACATGAAAAAGGGGCCTGCCAGCCCCCTCCTACCGCCGCCCCGGCGCCTGCACAGGCCGGGGCGGTTTTGCATTCACGGCGACCTAGCTGTTGAATGCCTCGGGCAGAGGCTGCGGCCCGGGGACGATGCCGGCGATGTCCGGATCCTCCTCACCCGGGGCGCGCGCCGGACGCTGATCCTTCTCCGTCTTGCGCTCGGCCTTCTTGGTGTCCTTCTCGCGCTGCTTCTGCTGGCGCGCCATCTCCTTCTGCCGCTTCGTGGACCTTCCCTGCATGGGACCTCCCGGGAAAAATTAGCGAAAAAGAGGCCCGGCCTCGTTCAAGGCCGGACCTCGTGGAATGAGTGAAAAGCAGCAGAGCCGGAGGGCTCAGCCGACCGGGCGGACGTTCTCCGCCTGGAGCCCCTTCGGGCCCTTCTTCACTTCGAACTCCACCTTCTGGCCCTCGGCCAGGGTGCGGAAGCCGTCCGCGACGATGGCCGTGTGGTGGCAGAACACGTCCGGACCACCGCTGTCCTGCGTGATGAAGCCGAAGCCCTTCGCATCATTGAACCACTTCACCGTACCACTTGCCATAATCTGCTTCCTTCTCCCACTGACAGTAAGGCTTCATCGCCAGACTGCCCGCCCCTGCTTTTGGGGCGTAGACCGCGCCTTAGCCCTGAACAGCCATGAAGTCGAGCCGGGAACCACTCCCGGCACGGGCTCACGCCGTCCAACGTAACAACCCGGGTCCTGCGGTGAAACGCCTTCCCAGGGCCGTGCATTTCCCGCTGGCTGACGCTCCAGGCGACCAGGGAGGGGACACTTCCCCCGGGCCCCGGTGTTGGAGGGAAGGACAGGAATAGTTTCCACCCCCGAACACTTCCACACCGACGTGTCCTATCCTGGGGCCGCCCGTCCCGTTCCACCCTTTCGTACCGACTCGTGAGGCGCCCCTTCCCGTGACTGCCCCCATCACCCGTGTGACCTTCGGACAGCGCGATGCGTCCTTCGCCGACGATCTGAAGCGCAGGGTCTCCGAATACTTCGAGACCCGGAACCTCTCCCAGCGTGCCAATGGCGCCATGTACGTGAAGGCCCTGGCCATCCTGGGCTTCACCTTCGGCACCTACGGGCTGCTGCTCACCGGGTGGTTCGGTCCCTGGGCCATGCTGGGCATGGCGGTGATGATGGGCGCGGGCATCGCGGGCATCGGCTTCTGCGTCGGCCACGACGGCGTCCACGGCTCCTACAGCGACAACGCCCGCGTGAACACGGCGGTGGGCCTGGCGTTCGACCTCATCGGGGCGAACAGCTACATGTGGCGCATCACGCACAACGTCCTGCACCACACGTACACGAACATCCAGGGCATGGACGAGGACCTGACGGTGAGCCCGCAGCTGCGGTTGTCGCCGCACTCCGAGTGGAAGCCGTACCACCGCGTGCAGCACCTGTACGCGTTCCTGGCCTACTCGCTGACCACGGTGTTCTGGGTCTTCGCCAAGGACTACAAGTACTTCTTCCAGAAGGACCTGGGCCCCTACAAGGGCAAGAAGCACGCGCCGGCCGAGTGGGCCCGCCTGATTGGCATGAAGGCCGTGTACTACGGCTGGACGCTGGTCATCCCGTGGATGGTCCTGAACGTGACCTGGTGGCAGTTCGCGGTGGGCCTGCTCGCCATGCACATGACCGCGGGCTTCATCCTGGGCATCGTCTTCCAGCTGGCCCACGTGGTGGAAGCCACGGACTACCCCGTGCCGGATCAGAACGGCAACGTGGAGGACGCGTGGATGGTGCACCAGCTGCGCACCACGGCGAACTTCGCCCGCAGGAACCGCGTGCTGAGCTGGTACGTGGGCGGCCTCAACTACCAGATTGAGCACCACCTGTTCCCCAAGGTGTGCAGCATCCACTACCCGGCGCTGAGCGAAATCGTGCAGGCCACCGCCAAGGAGCACGGCCTGCCCTACCCGGAGTCGGACACGTTCCTGGGCGCCGTGGCTTCGCACTACCGGATGCTCAAGCAGCTGGGCCAGCAGCCCGCGGCGGCGGTCGCCGAGCAGCCGAAGCTCGCCGTGGCGGCCTGATCCGCGCAGCCCTGCCGTGAAGCCTCCCAGGGGCCGTCCTCCTCAAGCAGGAGGCGGCCCCTTCTGCTTTGCGTCAGGTGTCCGCGTCGCGCAGGACGGCCAGCAGGCCCTCGGCCGTGAACACGACGGCCCGCGCCCCGTGCGCGTGGAGCTCCGCCGCCGTCCGGAAGCCCCAGGTGACGCCCACGCCGTACATGCCCGCCGCCTTCGCGGTGTCCATGTCGACGGAGGTGTCCCCCACGAAGCCACACGCGCCCGGCGGCACGCCCAGCTCCGCCGCCAGGGCCAGCGCCGCGGTGGGGTCCGGCTTGCGAGGGATGCCCGGCCGCTCGCCGTACACGGCCGTGAAGGCCACGCCCGGCAGCAGCTTCGCGGCGAGCCGCTTCACGAAGTCGTCGGACTTGTTGCTGAGCACGCCCAGTCGCACGCCGTCCGCCTGGAGCGCCTGGAGGGCGGCCAGCACGCCCGGGTAGGGCTGAGTCCGGTCGAACAGGTGGGCGTCGTAGTGCGCGTGGTAGGTGGCCAGCACCTCGCCCTGGAGCGCCGCCTCCGCCCCGCCGGTGGCCCGCTCCGCGAGCCGGGCCACGCCCTCGCCCACGAACAGCAGGTAGGCGTCTTCCGGGTGCGGCGGGAGGCCGTGCTGGACGAGCGCGTGGTTCATCGCCGTGGCGATGTCCCCCAGCGAGTCCACCAGCGTCCCATCCAAGTCGAAGATGACAGCGCGCAGGGCGGGCATGACGACGACGGCCTTTCTTGCAGAAAACGCGAACGCCCCGACCCACGAGGGGGTCAGGGCGTCTTTGGGGTCAAGCGCGGACCCCGGAACCGGCCGGGGCCCGCCGCGAGTCGAAACCTACGGGGCGGCGGCGGCGGTCTTCTCACCGGCGGCAGCGCCACCGGCCTGGATGACGGCGAAGTTGATGTTGTTGTAGCCCGCCGTGGCGCAGCTGAACATCACGCGCTTGATGACCTTGAACTGAACGTCCTTGTTGGCCTGGATGTTCACGTCACCCTTGAAGCCGTCCGTGCCGTTCGCCATGGCGTGGAGGTCCTCGAACTGCTTCTTCATGTCGCGCAGCTTCTCTTCCAGCGCGGGGATGTTGAGGTACTCGTCCTTCGTGAGGTCCTCCACCCGGCCCACGATGGTGCCCGACACGCTGACCTGGTCGTTGGACACCATCACCACCGGATGCATCTCCACTTCCTTGACGTTGACCGCCTCGGGAAGCTGGATGTCCTTGGTCATCATCAGCACCTCGCCCGTCGCGGAGAAGTTCGCGATGAGGAAGAGCACGATGATGACGAACATGTCGACGAGGGGCGTGATGAGCAGGTCCGCGTTCCCGTTCTTCTTGCCGTGCCCACCGTGGCCGAACACCTTGGAGTGCTCCAGCCGCTTGCCGTACCGCTTGCCCGGAACCTTGATACCCATGGCTTGAAGTGCTCCTGTTAGCCCATCGCCGCGGACACGGACACCTGGGGCAACCCAGAGCCAATGCACTCGTCGATGATGCGAACCAGGTCCTCGTAGCGGACCAGGTCCTCGGTCTGGAGGGTGATGGCGGCCTGATCCGGCAGCTGCGCCTTCAATTCCTTGAAGCGCGCCACCAGCTTGGTCAGGTCCGGCCGGCCCTTGTCATCCCGGGTGAGGGGAATGGGGTCGAAGGCGCTCTGGTCGGCGGTGAGCCGCATCTCCGTGGGCGACACCAGGAGGGTGAGCTGGACCGTCTTGGTCTTGTCCTCCTCCTGCTGCTCGTCCGTGGAGGCTCCGCCAGCCTGCGACACCTGGAGACGGCCGATCTGGGTCCAGACCGCCGTCATGATGAGGAAGCTGATGGTCACTGCCATCAGGTCGATGAAGGGCACCATGTTGATGGCGGTATCGAGCGGCTTCTTGCCACCCTTCCCGCCTGTGCCCAGATCCATTCCGCCGGCCATGGCGACTACCTCCCTGCTCTACCGCGCTCTTCGCGCACGAACGACGTTTCAAGAAGTTTCAGGAAAGGGCGCGCTGTCAGTGCCCGGGCTTCAGGCTTCCAGACAGCGCGCCGGTGCTTCCGGTTCCAACCCTGCGCTGCTTCGAGGAGGACTACTCCTCGGCGTGCGCGTGGGCGGAGGCCGGGATGTTGAGGTTCTTGAACTTGTCGCGGTTGGCCACGATGAGGTTCAGCACGGACACGCTGGTCTCATTGATGTCGTTGATGAGGCCCTGGGTGCGGCCCATCAGCACGGAGAAGGCGATCAGCGCCGGGATGGCGGTCAGCAGCCCGAAGCCCGTGCAGTTCATGGCTTCAGAAATACCGTTCGCGAGAATGGTCGCCTTGTCGGCCGGGTTCACGTTCGCCACGGCCTCGAAGCAGGTGATGAGACCGTTCACCGTTCCGAGCAGACCGGCGAGCATGGCCGCGTTGCCGAGCATCGCCAGGTAGCCCGTGCGCGCCTCCAGCCTCGGCGTCTCACGCAGGCTGGCCTCGTCGAGCGCCGCCTGGACCTCGTCCTGGCCCTTGGGGACGTTCATCAGACCGGCCTTGATGACGTTGGTCAGCGGCGTGTTCTTCTGGCCGGCCACGTAGTTGATGGCCTTGTCCAGGTCGCCCGCGTAGATGTGCTTCTTCAGCCCGCGCAGGAAGCCTTCCTTGTTGATGGAGGCCTTGAAGAACAGGACGATGCTGCGCTCGATGATGATGGACAGCGCCACCACGAGGCACACCGCGATGGGGTACATGCCGGCCTGACCGGACTCCCAGCGGCGGCCCAGCTCTTGGAGGAACGTCTCATTGCCTCCGCCAGCGTTGGCGAGAACGGACAGATTGGCTACAAACCCCAGGTTCATCACTGATGGCCTCCAGATGGGCGGCGAGGCTCGCGCTTGCGAGCCGTTCCGGACTGCTTCCGGCCGGGTGGACATCCACCCAGGTCGTCAGCAGGAATATTGGATCACGGTGGCGCGAGTCTAGGAACCGGTTCCAGAGGTGTCAAGGCAGGCACCCTCAGCGTTAGATCCTGAAATCTCACAGGAATTTTGCGTTGGCGCGCGGCTTGCCAAGCTGCTGGACAGGGTACATGACAAGCCCTTTCCCGTGGCTTCCGCCCCAGGCGTGCCAGCGATTTGGGCCCCTTCTATTGCCGTGCTAGGGCGGGAAACCATGGCCCGGAAGCGCATTGGTGAGCTGCTGGTGGAACGCGGCGCGATCACGCCCGCGCAGCTGGAGGCGGGGCTCGCGGCCCAGCGACAGACGCGACAGCGGCTGGGCGTGACGCTCATCGGTCAGGGCGCCATCACGGAGGCGACGCTCGCCCAGGCGCTCAGTGAAGCGCTGGGGATGCCCCAGGTGGACCTGGCGGCGATCACGCCGGACTGGGCGGCGGTGCACCTCTTGCGCGCGCGCTTCTGCGAACAGCACGACCTGTTCCCCTTCGCGCTGGAGAGCGTGGGCGGCCGGCGCCAGCTGGTGGTGGCCATGGCGGATCCGCTCAACATCACCGCCATTGAAGAGATTGAGTTCACCAGCGGCTTGAAGGTCAGCGGCCGGGTGACGGCGCTGTCCGCCGTGCGCGGCGCCATCCTGCGCTACTACCACAAGGTCCCCGTGGCGGCCGGCCCCCGCCCCGGCGCGGCGCCTGCAAGGTCCGTGGCGCCTGCAAGGCCCGCTCCGCCCCCCGCGCGCCCCGTGACGGGGGATGACGACGAGGAGGTCATCGTCGGGGAGGAGCTGCCGGCGGCGGAGAAGACGCAGCGCACGTCGCTGGCGGACCTGATCCGCGAGCGCGAGGAGCAGGCGAAGCGGCGCCGGAGCGCGGGCGCGGCCCCGGCGGGAGAGAAGCCCAAGGCGCGTCCGGGGGCCCCGGCGGGCGGGGTGCTGGATGATCTGGACTACCTCTTCGGCCAGGCGGCGCGCGAGGAGCCGGACCGGCTGGAGGAGCTGGAGCGCCGCTTCTGGGCCCTGATGCGCATCATGGCGCGCAAGGGCCTGCTGACGAACGAGGAGTTCCGGCGCGAGCTGGACGACGAGGGCGGCGAGGGCTGAAGCCAGGGGCCCCCGGCGCTTCAGGGGCCCTGCTTTTTCAGTCCAGCGCCAGCGGCAGCCGCACGGTGAAGGTGGTGCCCTGCCCCAGGGTGCTCTCCACGGTGAGGCGGCCCCCGTGGTTCTCCACGATGCCCTGGCAGATGGACAGGCCCAGGCCCGTGCCCCGGCCTTCGGGCTTGGTGGTGAAGAAGGGCTCGAAGATGCGCGACAGGTTGCGCGGGTCGATGCCGGTGCCGGTGTCGCGCACGCGCACCACGGCCTCCGGCCCCTCGTGCGCGGTGGACAGGTGCACCGCTCCGCCCGGCGTCATCGCGTGGCAGGCGTTGGTGATGAGGTTGACGAACACCTGCACCAGGTTGGCGCGCACGGCGGCCAGCGGGGGCACGTCGCCCGCGTACTCGCGGTGCACGGTGACGCGCGCCTGGGACACGACGTGCTCGCAGAAGCCCACCGCCATGTCCACGACGGCGTTGAGCGCCACCTGCTCCGGCCGGTCCTGCGCGGGGCGCGCGTAGCTGACCAGGTCGCGGGTGAAGCGCAGGATGCGGTGGCTGCTCTCGAGAATCTTGCGCAGCTTCTCCTGGTCGGCCGGGTTCGCGCCCGGCGTCATCCGGGAGCGCTGCAGGAGCGCGTCCGCGTACGTCGCCACCGCCGTCATGGGGTTGTTGATTTCGTGCACCACGCTGGCCGCGAGCTGCCCGATGGAGGCCAGCTTCTCCGCGTGGATGATGCGCTTCTCCAGCTCCTTCACCACCGTGACGTCCTGGCCAATGGCGATGACGCCCTCCACCTCGCCCGGCTGGGTGAGCATGGAGGAGGTGGCGAAGGACACGCGCACCTCGCCGCCATCGCGGGTGAGCAGGCGCGTCTCGAAGTTGTTCACGGACTCGCCGCGCATGGCCGCCGCCAGCACGGGGGCGAGGCGCAGCTGTTCGCTGTCCGCCACCAGCGAGGACAAGTCGCGCCCCAGCACCTGCTCCTTGGAGAGGCCGGTGAGCGCGCTCAGGGCCTGGTTGAAGACCACCACCTGCTTGTCCCGGTTCACCACCAGGATGAGCGCGTTGGCCTTCTCCAGCAGCTCCTCCAGGTACTTGCGCACGAACGTGAGCTCGTCGATGAGCTTCGCGTTCTTCACCGCGACGGCGACCTGGCTTGCCAGCTGGAGCAGCACGCGCTCGTCGTGCGCGACGTCCGCGTCCAGGCCGTCCGGGTACTCCATGTTGATGGCGCCGAAGAGCTGGCCGCTCGCGACCAGGGGGGCGCTCACCGCGCGGGCGCTGCCGTGGAAGAGCAGCGGCACCTCCTCCGCGATGGTGACCCGGCCCCGCGGCAGCGACGCGAGCGACAGGTTCGTCTTCTCCACCGAGCGCTGGAAGAGCACCAGCGGTTCGTGCGCGCCTTCTTTCAGCCGCCCCTCGGCGTAGAGGGACGTGAGGCCGCCGGTGCGCGCGTCCACGATGCGGATGCAGAACGAGCGGCTGGGGAACAGCTCCTTCACCCCGCGCGCCACCGCCGCCACCAGCTCCTCCTCGCCGCCCACCTCCGCCACGCTGCGGCCCAGGTCCAGCAGCACGCCCTCGGTGCGCGCCTGCTCCAGCAGGGCGCGCTCGGCCACCACCAGCCGGCCGCTGATGACCTCCGTGTCCACCCGGGCGCGCACCGCGACGGTGTCCGCCTTGCGCGACAGGGTGAGCACCAGCGAGGTGCCGTCCTGCAGCACGACGTCCATCTCGTGGGAGTGGCCGTCCTCGGGCGCGGTGGCGTCCGCCAGGGCCTGCTCAACCACTTCCACGGTGATGCCGCGCTCCGCGCAGAAGCGGCGCAGCGCGGGGTTCACCGCCGCGACGCGCAGGGCCGCGTCACAGAGGGCCGCGGGCTCGTCGAGCGCGTCGAAGAAGGCCTGGAAGGCGTCGGGGGCCGGGGTTCCGGGCGGACGCACGGCGCGGACCTCACTCTTCATGGGAGGTGGCCTTGTCGAGGTCGAGGATCTGCTGCGCGCCCACGTACGTCTTCACCTCGTAGCGGGTGATCTTCCCGATCTTCCGGACGATCTCCGCCATGCGCTCGGCCTCGCGGTAGATGATGTCCACCGGCCGCCAGGCGAAGTCGTCCTCCTTCAGCTTGCGCTTGAGCAGCTCCGCGTAGCCCATCACGGACGTGAGGGGCTGGTTGAGTTCATGCGCGGCGGTGCCGGCGAGCGCGACGATGACGGCGCTCTTCTCGCTCTCCTCCAGCCGGTTCTCCACGTCCGACAGCTTGCGCTCCAGCTGCACCCGGTCCCGGAGGTCGGTGAAGATGCCGACGCTGAAGGACTCGCGGCCGCCCTCGTAGACGATGGAGGCCGTCATGTTGACGGGCACGCGTTCGCCGGACCGGTGCACCAGCTCCTGGCGGATGAGCGACAGCCGGCCGCGCCCTCCCAGCTCCGGGCTTCGCAGCTGCGCCATCACGCGCTGGGCGACGCCGGGCGGGTAGAGCTGCAGGACGGTGAGCTTCTCCTGGGCCTCCGCGGCGGTGTAGCCGCACATGGCCTCCGCGCCCTTGTTGAAGAGGATGATGCGCCCCTTCAGGTCCGCGGCGATGATGGCGTCCACCGACGAGTCGATGAGCCGCTCCAGGAAGTCCTTCGTGTTGCGCAGCTCGTCCTCCAGCTTGCGCGCGTGCGTGACGTCGCGGAACGACAGGATGGTGGCCGCGTCCTCGTCGCGCAGCGGCGCCGCGGACATGGACAGCGTGAGGCACCGGCCCGCGGGCGTGCGCACCACCACGTCCACGCCCGAGCGCGCCTCGCCCCGCGACGCGGACGTCACCAGCTCCATCAGCACGCCTTCGTCCAGCGGCTGGGTGATTTGATTGAGGTGCTTGCCGCGCGCCTCGTTCGCGGTCGTGTCCAGCATCTGCGCGCCGGAGGGGTTGAGCGACAGCACCCCGGCCTTGTCGTCGAGGATGGCCACGCCCTCGCTCACGTGCGCGAAGAAGAGCTGGTAGGGCTTGAACGAAGCCGCCTTCTCCTCCGCCGCCAGCCGCGCGGTCTGCACCGACTGGAGCACCGACGCGCTCCGCAGCGCCACCGCCGTCGCGTGCGCCACCGTGGTGAGGAAGTCGATCTCCCGCGCGCTGAAGGCCCGCCTGCGTCCGGCCGCGCGCAGCAGCAGCACGCCCCGCACCTCGCCCCGGATGGGCAGGGGCAGCGCGGCAATGGCGTGGATGCCTCGGGCGGCCACGGCCCGGCGCTCCAGGTCGCCCAAGAGCGGGTGCGTGGCCGCCTCCTGCATCACCACCGGCTTGCCGGTGCGCACGACCTCGCGGATTTCAGGGTAGCGCGCCAGGTCGATTCGCAGGTCCTTGAGGCCCGGGTCGTCGCTGGCGGCGACGATGACGCCCTCGTCCGCGCCGCCGCCCAGCATCACCAGCGTGGCGCGCGCGATGTCCAGCTGTTCGGCGAGCCGCCGCGTCACGCCGTGCAGCAGCGCCTCCACGTCGGAGCTCTCCGCGTAGTCGGCGGTGAGCTCCAGCAGCAGCGCCAGGTCCGTCTGGCTGCGGGCCTGCTCCTCGCGCTCGCGGTGGCGTTCGGCGGCGCGCTGCAGGCGCCAGGTCAGCTCGTGCTGAAGCCCCTGGTGGGTGAGGATGTCCGTGGGGCGCAGCGTGTCCACGGCGGCGAAGCCTCGTGGATCCGGCGACACCAGCGCGAGGAGCGTCAGGTGCGGACCGTTGAGGGACGTGAGCAGCTCCACCACCGCGGGGCCGCAGCCGGGCGCGGTGAGGTCCACCAACGCCAGGGCGGCATCGTCCGGGTTGTCCACCACGCGCAGCCCCGCGCGCTCGGCGGCGGCGTTCAGGGGCTCGCGGGCAACCGAGACCGGTGGGACGAGGACGATGCCGAAGGCGGGTTCCGACGGGGCCGGCACGGGGGGCGGAAGACTCCGGAGCGAGGGGGCACGGAGTCTACACCGCCCCAGCGGTCAGGGGCAGCCTGACTCGAAGGCGCCCTGGTCCGGCGCCGTGCCACAGAAGGGCAGGCCCAGGGACAGGCCCGCCTCGCGCGCGGCGGACCCGGTCGCCAGGTGGTAGTCGTCCGAGCCCGTGTCGACGAAGCCCGGGGCGCGCTCCTGGGAACGCTTGTCCAGGCCAGCCTTCGAGCGCCAGTCCGCCAGCCCCACCGCGGCGTTGTCCAGGCGGAACGACACCGCGCTCCCGCTCAGGAAGTACAGGTTGCCGTCCACCACCGCGTTGCCACGGCTCGGCCCGCCGCGCGCGGCGATGCCACAGCCGGCGAAGATGTTGTTGCGCACGTCCAGGCCCTGGTTCGCGCCGGAGGAGCCCTCGCCGAAGATGAGGCACGCGCCGCTCAGGTTCCACACGGTGTTCTGCTGCACCTTCACGTCCACGGAGGTGTCCACGCGGATGCCGGTGCCCTCCTCCCCCTCGGACGCGCCCAGGCCATCATGGATGAGGTTGCGGCGGATGAGGACGCGGGTGGGCGGCGCGCCCTCGCGGTAGCCGCCAAGCTGGATGGCGCGCGCGTTGGCGTAGAAGACGTTGTCCTCCAGCGTGACGTCGGAGGGGGACAGGTGGACGATGACGCCCTCGCCCGCGGCGGTGGACACGCTGCGGTGGTTGTAGATGGTGTTGCCGCGCAGCGTGACGTGGGTGCACGTCTTGATGTCCACGCCGTTCTCCCGGTTGTCGTGGAGCTGGTTGCCTTCCACGAGCAGGTTGTCGAACGGCGTGCCCGGCGACGTGGCGCCGCCCTCCGCGCCCAGGCACTGCACACCGTCGCCGGAGTTGTGGTGGATGTCATTGCCGCGCACCACCACGTTGCTCGCGGAGGTCTGCACCGTGACGCCGTGGCTGTCCACTTCACCCTGGTCGAAGTGGAAGATCTCGTTGTCCGCGATGAGCACGTCGTGCGCCTTCTCCGTCACGTAGACGCCCGAGCCCTCCGTGCCGTTCTTCACGATGCTGCCCTTGAGCGCGCCGTGGTGCGCGCCCGCGCCCCGCCACATCACCGCGAAGGTGCGCTCGCCGCCCACGTCCACCGTGAGCCCCTCGATGTTCCAATACGCACCGCTCACGTCCACCAGCGCCGTCGCGCCAATGGAGCCGCCCTTGAGGATGGCCGTGGCGCCCGGCGCGGCCCGCAGCGTGAGCGGCTTCGCGGCCGTGCCCTGCTTCTCCGTGAGCTGCACGTGCTCGCGCCACGTCCCGGACAGGAGGAACACCGCCTCACCGGGCTTCACCTGCGAAAGCGCGCGCGCCACCGTGCGCAGGGGCAGCGCCTGCGTGCCGGCCGCGGAGTCACTGCCCGTGGGCGACACCCAGAGCACGCGCGAGTACTGCGCCTCGGGCGGCGGCGGCTCCGGCGGCGGCGGCGGCGGATCCGTGGGGTCGGTGGTGGTGCCCCCGGTGCCGGCGTCGGGCACGGGGCTGGGA
>NZ_RAWA01000235.1 GCF_003611675.1 Corallococcus sp. CA053C | reverse complement strand
CCGCCGTGTCGCGCTTCTCCGCCGCCTCGCGCACGTGCAGCTTCCCGTCCAGGGGCAGCACGTCCAACAGCACGTTGAGCGAACCGTCCTTGTTCACGAACGCGCTGCCGGCGCGCACCCAGATGCTCCCGCCCTTGCCCTCGCGGATGGAGAACACCGCCAACCGCTTCCCCGCCATCAGCATCTTCTTCAACCCTTCCCCTTCACGCCCGCGCCACCACGGCCCGGGCACCTCGCTGGCTCGACCGCCTGAGGTCGCACCGGGGCTTGAGCAGTCCGCGTGCCAGGAGCTGTCTCCTCGGAGGTGCTTGCTCCGCACCGTGTGGACCCGCACGCGGCGTCCACGCGGGAGGATGGGCGCGGATGCTCCAGCGGGGCTCTTGGCGGGTAAGAGACTTGGCGGGTTGGACGCGCACGGGCCGCGCCTTGACGTGCCAGGGGTGACCTCCTAGAACGGCCGGGCCCTTGGGTGCCCATGTCGGGCTTTCAAGAGGGAAGCCGGTGCGAGTCCGGCGCGGTCCCGCCACTGTGTACGGGTCGCCCTGAGGTCCAGGGCAGGAAACCTCGGCAGTCACCACTCTCGCGTCACCGGACGCACGGGGAAGGTGGAGGGTTCCTTCCAGAAGGGCGCAGCGTGCGCCCACGTCTGGAGTCCGTCAGCCAGGAGACCTGCCCAGGGGTGCGGCCGTGTCCTTCTGGGACACGTCGCGAGGCCTTTGCTCTTCGACGGAGAGAGCGGAAGGCGGAGCATGTGGCGCTCGCTTCTCGCCCGGGCCGGGTTGGGCCTGGTGCTCAGCTTCCAGGGACTCGCTCACGCCGGGCAGGAACCCGCCGCGTCCGATGCGCCGCCCGCCGCCGCCCCTCCTTCCGACGCTGACGCGGACCTCCCCGAGTTCGTGCTCCCCACCGTGGACGTCATCGGGAAGGCCATTCCCGACGCGCCTCCGGATTCCGTGCGCCGCCGTGACCCCACGGGCGCCATCACCGTCATCGATGCCCGTGAACGCGCGGGCGAGGCGCGCGACACCTCGGAGCTGCTCGGCGGATCCGCGAGCCTCGTCGTGCAGGACTCCGGCGGCTATGGCCAGAGCAAGAGCCTCGTCGTGCGCGGTGCGTCCGCCAACGGCGTGCTCGTGTTCCTGGACGGGATTCCGCTCAACGGCGCGGGCGGCATCGCGGACCTGTCGCTCGTGCCCGTCGCGCTGGTGGACCGGCTGGAGATCCTCCGCGGCGCGGCGGGAGCCCGCTACGGCGCGGGCGGTCTGGGCGGCGCGGTCAACATCGTCACGCGGGCCCTCTCCTCGCGCCTCATCTCCAGCGGTGAGGTCACCTACGGCAGCTTCGACACGGTGCTGGGCCACGTCGCCGCTTCGGGCGCGCTGCTCGACGGACAGGCGCTGGTGCTGCTGCACGGGGGCCGCTCGCAGGGGGACTTCAGCTACCGCGTCGACGAATTGCCCGCGCTGGACGACAACCCGCTCACGCAGGAGGTGCGCACCCGCAACGATGCGAAGGGCGGCGGTGCGCTGCTGAAGTACCAGCACGGCCTGTCCAGCGGCGGGCGCGTGGACCTGCTGGCGGAGTGGTCGCTGGAGGACCGCGCGCTCGCGGGCACGGTGCAGAACCCGCAGGTGTCCCGCCGTCAGGACCAGACACGCTTGTCGCTCGGCGGACGCTGGGGCCGGCCCTTCGGCGACACGGGCGAGGGCAGTGCTCGCGGCTTCTTCCGGCGCGACTGGTTGGACGTCACCGGCGGCGCGGCGGGGCTCGCGGCCGGTGCGCAGCGCTACACCGTGGGTGGCCTGGAGGTGGAAGGCCGCGCGGTGGTGGGAAGTCGCAACGCGCTCGCCGTCACGCTCGCCACATCGTCGGAGGCCGTCACGCAGGCGACGGGGGCGCAGTCCGCGTCGTGGTGGCGCGCCAGCGTCATGGCCATGGATGAGCTGTCCCTGTTCTCCGAACGCGTGAAGCTGGTGCCGTCGCTGCGCGTGGAGCGCGTGGGGCACTACTCCCTGCTGTCGCCCAAGCTGGGCGCGAGCGCGGACCTGGGCCACGGCTTCGCCGTGCGCGCCAACGCGGGCCAGTCCCACCGTGCGCCGTCGTTCCTGGAGCTCTACATCCGACAGGGACTGCTGCTGCCCAACCCGGAGCTCAAGCCCGAGCGGGCCCTGTCCGTCGATGCCGCGGCCCTGTGGCGCGATGAAGCGTGGAGCGTCACCGCGGGCGGCTTCGCGGCGGTGTACGAGAACCTCATCGCCTACGAGATGTATCCGCCGCAGCTCGCGAAGCCCTACAACTTCGCCGCCGCGCGCGTGTGGGGCGCGGAGGTGGAGGTCGAAGCCCGGCTGCGTCCGTGGCTCACCGCCACCACCAGCTACGCGTGGACGCGCACGCAGAACCGCTACGGCGATCCGCGCTACTTCGGCAAGGAGCTGCCCTATCGCCCGCGCCACAAGTGGGTGGGCCGCGTGCGCGCAGGGCCCGACTGGCTCAACGCCCGCACCGAGGTGCTCGTCCAATCCGCGCAGCTCATCAACCGCGTGGGGGAAGAGCGCCTGTCGCTCCCTTCGCGCACCTGGGTGAGCGTGGGCGCGTCCAGCACGTTCCTGCACCGGCCGGACCTCACCGTGTCGTTCGACGTCAAGAACCTGCTCGACGCGCGGACCGCCGACTACACCGGCATGCCGCTGCCCGGTCGCGCCGCCTACGTGACGTTCGCCGTGGCGCTCGAACCCTCCCGACCGACTTCTCCCGAGGACTCCCATGTCGCGTCCCCTCCCTGATGCGCGGTCGCCGTGGCTAGCGTTGCTGCTGTCGGTCCTGCTCGCTTCGGTCCTCACCGGCTGTCCCGAGGAGAAGGTCGTGTGCACGTCCGGCCTCGACGTCTGCGGCTCCGAATGCGCGGACCTCCAGGGCGACCCCTCGAACTGCGGCGCGTGTGGCGTGACGTGCTCGGCGGGAGAGGTGTGTCAGGCGGGCGCATGCGAGTGCCCCTCCGGCGCGGCCGTCTGCGGCGAGGCATGCGTCCAGCTCGCGTCGGACTCGCGGAACTGCGGGGCCTGTGGCAACGCGTGCCCCTCCGACAAGGTTTGCAACGCCGGCAGCTGCACCGAGGCCTGCTCCCCGGGCTCCGAGCGGTGTGGTGGCGGCTGCGTCGTCCTCGCGGATGATCCGCTGAACTGCGGCGCGTGCGGCGCGGTGTGTCCGGACGTGCAGTCCTGCCATGCAGGCCGGTGCATGTATGACGTGGTGACGGCCTGCTTCACCAACGGGCAGCTCGTCGGCATCCAGGCGGGGACGGACCGGATGGGGCCCCGGCGGCAGCTCGGCTCGGCCGTGCAGGCGCTGACGGCGTGGGATGGGGTGGTGCTGGCGGCGGACGCGGCGCGCTCGGTGTTGTCCCAGGCGTTCGCCGGGGGGCTGGGGACGGTGGTGGAGGAGGACTCGCTGGGCGCGGTGGCCGCGTCTCCCAATGACATCCTCGTGGACCCTCCGTATGTGTATGTCCTTGATTCCACCAACAACACGCTCCAGGTGCTCAAACGGGAAGGGCCCGCGCAGGGCCAGGGACTGGGATTGCGCACGGTGGGGCAGGTGAACCTGGGCGCGAACACCAGCCCGCAGGTCATCGCGAAGCGCGGCGACACGTTCTACATCCCGCTGTTCGGCACCGCCGGCTCCGACTTCCAGCAGGGCAACGCGGTGGCGCGCGTCAACGTGAGCGACCCCGAACACCCCCGGCTCGTGGACTCCATCCCGCTCACCGGCCTGGACCTCCAGTCCTTCGACGGTGGGACGACGATGGCGCTTCCGTACGCGGCGGTGTCGGTGGACGCGGGTGTCTATGTCGCGCTCACCAACCTGAACCCCGCGAATGACTACCTGCCCAATGGCCCGGGGATGCTCGCGCGCATCGACCCCGCGGATGGCGGTGTGCACCCCATCAACCTGGGGGCTTCCGACTGTCTCAACGCGGGCGACGTGCAGGCGGTGGGTGACCACCTGGTGGTGAGCTGTCTGGGCGAGGCGCAATTCGACACCGCGAGCGGCTACCGCGCGAAGGCCGTGCGCGCCACGGGGCTGGTGCTGGTGAAGGACGACCGGCCCGTGGCCTCGTATGCGCTGTCGCCGGGCTGCACTGGTGGTCCCGAACAGGGCTGCAACCTCGCGGTGGGCGGACGGCTCGCGGTGGTGGGCAATGCCGTGTACGTCACGGACGTGAACGCGGGCCGCGTGTTCGTGGTGGAGGTGCGGGATGGCCAGTTCGTGGAGCGGCGGGGGAACTCGACGCCGGACGCGAAGGGCCCCGCGCTGGATGCGTGTCCGGTGGATCCCCGCCGCACGGTGTCGAATGCCATCGACATCGTCGCGGTGCCGTGAGGCATTGCCCGCACGCGCATTGACAAGCCTTGCCTGAAGCCGTACGTCACCGCGCGTCGTTGGTACTCCTCATCACGCAGGTGGGGAGTTTAAAGGGAACCCGGTGTGAATCCGGGACTGCCCCGCAGCGGTAAGCAGGAACGAACGCCGTCCCCGCAAGCACTGGCCCTCCGTGGGTTGGGAAGCGACGGTCAGTAGGAGGGGGAGCCGATGAGGGTCTCCCGTGCCCGCGAGTCCGAAGACCTGCCACGACCCATGCCTCCGGGCATGGACAGACCGGAGCCTCCGAGGGGAGGTGACGGAGGTCTTCCGCTCGCGCGGCGTGTCGTGTCCTGACGCGTCCTTCGTTCGCGGTCCGCCCTCCGTCCGCCCTCCCTTGGATTCACCTCGCCCGTGGGGGCGATGCAAGGGAGCAGTCGCGGATGAAGACAGAGCGGATGAGTTCGGGTCGGAGGCTCGCGTGGGTGCTGACCACCTTCGCGGTGGCGTTGACCGGCGTGGGGTGCGGAGAAGAGTGCGTCGATGACTTCGACTGCCGTGAGAAGGGCACACCTCCCGCGGGACAGCGCTACGCCTGCGTCGAGCAGCGCTGTGAGCTGACGTCCATCCCGGAGGCCGATGCGGGCACGACGGTGGATGCGGGCACGGACGCGGGCACGCAGGTGGACGCTGGCACCGACGCGGGGCCCCAGACGGATGCCGGCACGGGCAGCGACGCGGGCACGGGCACCGATGCAGGCACCCAGCCGGATGCCGGTACGCAACCCGACGCGGGCTCGGGCACGGATGCCGGTACCGACGCGGGCATTGATCCGTGCTCCATCGCCACGTACGACCCGAAGCTGGGCACGCTCCAACTGGGGGCAGGCTTCGTGGCCGGTGAGTCGGCCGCGCTGCCGGACACCGTGGGTCCGGTGGGCGTGACCCCGGGCCCGACCTGGTCGCTCTACACGGTGGTGTCGCAGAGCGACGTCGGCCCGCATGCGCTGCACTCGCTGGGCACGTGGCCGCAGGTGTCGCTAGGCGCGACGCCGCTCTTCGATGTCGCCGCTCCCGACGACCGCGGGCCCTCCGCCATGCTCTTCCTCAGCCCCTTCGTGGAGACGGATGGCCAGCACGTCTTCACCGGCTACACGAAGTCCGGTGACGGCTTCCCGGGCTCGGTGTCCCTCTACGACAGCGCCACCCCGGCCGCCTCCACCTACGTCTCCGCGCCGAGCAACTTCTCCGCGGGCATCGTGCCGGGAGCGCTGCTGGTCAATGGCGGTGGGCTCGATACGGTGTCGGCCGGCCTGGCCATCTACGCGCTGAAGACGGACACCGCTCCGTTCACGGCCCTGAAGGTCGGCACGCTTCCCCCCGAGACCGGCGGCAGCGGCTTCACCGCCGTGTCCACCAACGGCGTCGCGATGCTCGGCTACTACTCCAAAACCACCTTCGCCAACCGGGGCCACGCGGTGGCCCCGGCGAAGGTCTCCCAGGCGCTCCGGTCGGGTACGCCGTTCGTCGTGGCGGACGCCCCCCTGCTCGACGTCGGCTCCAACTTCGTCGCCGCCGCCGGCCAGGGCCCGGGCGTGGCGGTGCTGCGTGGCGACTTCCTTCCCCCCACCTATGACTTCGTCGGGACCGACGTGTCGCGCTTCGCCTTCACCGTGACGGACGGGGGGGAGGGCGTCACCGTCAGCGAGCGTCAGCCGGTCCTCACCTATGTGGATCAGTGCACGAGCGTGAAGCTGATCACCTCGCTCGGCACGGACCTGCTCGTTGGCGTGGATGACAAGAACGGCACGCGGCTGGTCCGCGTCCAGCAGGTGCAGTGATGAACCCCACCTCACTCCGGAGACCTCTCATGAAGACCCTTCTTCCGAAGTCGTTCGCCCTGGGATTCGCCGCGCTGCTGACCGTCGCCTGCGGAGGTGAAGCACCACTGGAGGCCGAGCAGGAGCAGTTGCTCGTGGGCACGCCGTTCGCCGACCGCATCGTCTCCTTCACGCCCGGCACCGCCGCCGGGTTCGGGCAGAGCCAGTTGCCGAACATCGTCCTGGGCGCTCCGCAGGGGGCGGGCGCCGGGTCGGGTTCGCTGCACGTGCTGTCGCTGGGACGCAACGGCGTCATCGTCCTGGAGTTCACCGACATCGCGGTGACGAACGGGCCGGGCGTGGATCTGCTCGTCTTCGAGAACGCGTTCATCAAGCCTGATGGCCTGCCGTTCGCGGAGACCGGCGTGGTGGCCGTCAGCGACGACGGCGTCACCTGGTACGAGTTCCCCTGCGCCTCCGGAAACGTGGCGGGCAACTTCCCGGGCTGCGCGGGCGTGACGCCCGTCTACTCGAACACCAGCAATGGCATCTCCCCTACCGACCCGGCCGTGGCGGGTGGGGACGGCTTCGACCTGGCCGCCGTGGGCCTCACCCGCGCGCGCTTCGTGCGCATCCGGGACTCCGGCGCCAACGGCTACGCCGGCACCAGCGGCGGCTTCGACCTGGATGCCGTGGCCGTGGTGAACGGCGTGCAGCTGCCGTAGCGCGCCCGCTCGCCGTGCCCGGGCCGTCCTCCAGCGGACGGTCCCGGGCGCCTCGTGGCCCACGGGGGCCTCCTCGGGGCCCACGAGGCTTCCGGGGTGGGGGACACCGGATTAGATGCCGGCTGTTCCTCCCCCGGAGTGCGCATCCATGAACCGTCGTCTCGCCTCACTCCTCGTGCTGACGGGCGTCCTGCTCGGCGCGACCGCCGCGTCCTTCCTCCCCGCGGTCGCCGGGGCCCAGACGGCCCGTGCCCGCACGCCGCCGCCGCCGCCACCCGCAGCGCACACGCCGCCCACGCCGCCTCCGCCCGCGTCCCCGCTGCCGCCGTCCTACGAGTACAGCTTCGTGAAGCGCGAAGGGCCGGACGAGGACCTCCGGGAGTTGCAGCGCCTGGGCGCGGAGGGCTGGCAGGTCGTGTCCACCGTCGTCGTGGACGGAAGCACGAAGCGCTACGTGCTGATGCGCACCCGCCACACCGAGCCCACGCCGCATTGACTTTGCCCCGGGGTCGCCATAGTCCCGCCCCGTCATCGATGCCTTCCCGCCATGGGGTGTGAAGGCTTCCAGGGAACCCGGTGTGACTCCGGGACTGCCCCGCAGCGGTGAGCAGGAGCGGCGCCTTCGAAGCCCCGCTCCCGCGAGTCCGAAGACTGGCGACGACCCGGGGCCCTCTTCACGGAGGACCCGGAGAGACAGACCGGAACCTCCGCGGGGAGCTGACGGCGTAGACACCTGCCAGGGCGCATGCGCGCTCCAGCGGCAGGTGCCTCGCGCCCGTGCCGCCTCCCCTCAGGAACCCTTCCGCCCCCGGGCGGAGGCAAGGAACGAGGACGCGATGCGGACCGACATGAAGCGGATGGGCACGAAGGGCCAGCGCGCGGCGCTGATGGGCGCGCTGCTGGCGGTGGTGCTGGGCGGGACGGGCTGCGGCTCGGAGTGCGTGGATGCCTTCGACTGCCGTGACAAGGGCACGCCCCCCGAGGGCCAGCTGTGGGCCTGCGAGGAGGAGAAGTGCGTCCAGGTCTCCCTCACCCCCGCCGGTGACGACGCGGGCACCGACGCGGGCACGGGCACCGACGCGGGCACGGGCACCGATGCGGGCACGGGTACGGACGCGGGCACGGGTACGGACGCGGGCACGGATGGTGGCACGGACGTGTGCGCCTCGGTGCCTCGCGACGCGAAGCTGGGCACGCTCAAGCTCCAGTCGGGCTTCACCGTCGAGGAGTCCGCGCCGCTGTCCACGGAGGTCGTCGCGGTGGTGTCCACGCCCGGCCCCACCTACTCGCTCTTCGCGCTGCGCGAGACGGCCACGGGCCGCGACTTCTTCGCGCTGGGCACCTGGCCCAACGTGAAGCTGGGGGACGCGGCGCTCGACACCGTGCTCGCGCCCGCGGACCGCGCCGTCGGCGTCACCACCTACCCGTCCTACTTCCTGGCGTACGACGGCACGCGGCTGCTCGCGGGCTACACGAAGAACGGGTCCGGCGCGAACGCTCCGGGCAGCGTCGCGGTGCTCGACCCGTCCGCGCGGAACGGGGCCACGTACGTCAGCGCGCCGTCCAACTACACCGCCGTGGGCATCACCGACACGTTCTTCATCAACGGCGGCGGCGTGGACACGGTGGCGGACGGCTTCGGTGTCTACGCGCTGGTGACGTCCGCCAAGCCCTACAGCGCGGTGAAGGTGGTGAGCTTCCCGGCGCAGGTGGGCGGCAGCGGCTTCTCCGCCGTCGCGGACAACGGCATCGCGGTGTTCGGCTACTCGGAGACCGGCACCTACGTGAACGTGGCCCATGCCGTGTCGCCCGCGAAGCTGGCGACGGCGGTGTCCTCACGCACGCCGGTGGTCCTCACGGCCGAGCCCCAGGTCGCCGTAGGCACTGACTTCAACGCCGCCTCGGCCTTCGGCGGTGGCGTGGCGGTCGCGCGCGGCAGCTACGGCGCCACCGGCTTCGGCGTCACCGACGTGTCCCGCTTCTCCCTCACGCCGGGCCTCACCGGTGACCAGCCCGTCAGCGTGGGCACCCGCGAGCCGGTCCTCACCGCCGCCGATGCGTGCACCAGCGTGGACCTGCTGTCGTCGCTGGGCTCGGACCTGCTGGTGGGCGTGAAGGACAGCAACGGCCGCCGCATCGTGCGCATCCGGCAGGGCCCGTAGGCATGCGCCCGTGGATGGCGCTCAGCGCGCTGCTCGCCCTGTGCGCCTGCACGGGCGACACCGACGACCTGCCAACGCCGCCGGTCGACATCCCGGACGCCGGCAGTGACACCGATGCCGGCACCTCCGATGCCGGCGCCGACGCAGGCACTTCCAACGATGCCGGCACCTCCGATGCCGGCGTGCGTCCCGTGGATCCGTTCGCGGACCGGGTGGTGTCCTCCACCTTCGGCGACCAGGCCGGCTTCGGGCAGGACCGCTTCCCGGACGTCGTGCTCGGGCCTCCGGTGGGGGCGGGACAGTTCGCGGGTTCGCTCGACGTGGTGTCGCTGGGCCGGGGCGGCACCCTCACCCTGGAGTTCACCGACCTGCTCGTGGTGGACGGCCCGGGCGTGGACCTGCTCGTCTTCGAGAACCCGTTCCAGAAGGTGGGCGGCGACATCTTCGCGGAGACGGCCTCCGTGTCCGTCAGCGACGACGGCGCCACCTGGTACGACTTCGCCTGCGCGGCCACCGACAGCGACGGGGGCTTCCCGGGCTGCGCCGGCACGCACCCGGTGCACTCCAGCCCGGGCAACGGCGTGTCCCCCACCGACCCGGCCGTGGCGGGCGGGGACAGCTTCGACCTGGCGGCCGTGGGCCTTGCCCGCGCGCGCTTCGTGCGCCTCACCGACACGGGCCTCAACAGCTACGGCGGCACCTCCGGCGGATTCGACCTGGATGCACTCGCGGTGGTGAACGGCCAGCTCCCCGACGGCGGCACGCCCTGAAGCCCGGGTCCCTCCCGCCTGCCTCCGTCAGCACCGGGAGGCGGGTGGGGTGGACCGGCTCCGGCCGCCAAGGGCGCGGAACGCACCCTGCGCGTGGGTGGCCCCCGCTGCCTCCCCGCCCGAGGTGAACTCCGACCCCGGGTCAAAGGGGCATGACGCGACGCGAGAGGCCTCCAGGCCGGCGGCCGGACGCCCGGCCCATGACAGGAAAATGTCCCGGACTCTCGGAAGATTGGGAGGTCGTGTAATGTCTGGCACCCGATGTGGCAGATCATCATCAACGGGCCCGGCTACTTCGACACGTCGTACGATCTGCCCGAGGGCGTCACCAGCCTCGGCCGAGCGGACGAGAACGATATCGTGCTGGGCGGTGACCTGGTGTCGCGGCGGCACGCGCGCCTCTATGTCGAAGGCGACGCCCTGCGCATCGAGGACCTGGGCAGCCGCAACGGCAGCCGGGTGAACGGTGCGCCCCTCCAGGGCAGCAAGCCCCTGAGCGCGGGCGACACGGTGGCGCTGGGGGAGAACACCCTCGCGGTGCGCCAGCCGCACACGGTGGAGAACGCCGCCACGGAGATGATGGACCTGGGCGCGGGCGGCGTCGTGCGCTTCGGGCACGGCACGGACGTGGGCCCGGCGGTGCTGCTGGCCAAGAACGTGAAGGACGCCGAAGTCCTGCGCCTCTTGGACAACGTGGGCCCGCTGCCGTTCGACGACGCGTTCTCCGGGCCCTCGCCGGTGGGGCCCTCGTCGCCCGTCGCCACCCCGCGCGTCTCCTACGAGACGCTGGTGCTGCTGGTGCACGCGGCGGAGGCGCTCGCCACCTCGCGCACGCTGACGGCGTTCCTGGAGTCCGCGATGGACCGGCTCCTGGAGCGCACGGACGCGACGACGGCGGTGGTGCTGCTCAAGCACGCCGCGGGGCCGCTGGTGCCCGCCGCCGTGCGCCACCGGGGACGACTCGCCAAGGGCGAGGTGCCCGTGTCGGACGCCATCGTGGACGAGGCCCTGCGCCAGGGCCGCGCGCTCGCGGTGGGGGACGTGCGCGACGACCGCCGCTTCGCGGGCCGCGAGAGCGTCATCATGTACGGCGTGGACCGGGTGCTGTGCATCCCCATCGGCACGGAGCCGCCCTTCGCGGGCGTGCTCTACGTCAACGTCCCCGGCGAGGGCGACACCAGCCTGGAGCTGATGCTGGACACCTGCACCGCGGTGGCCCACATGGTGGCCAGCGGCGTGCAGCGCTTCGCGGTGCGCGACGGTTCGGGCACGGACCGGCTGCGCCGCAACCTGGAGCGCTTCCACTCGCCGGAGGTGGCCGAGCGCCGCGCCGCCGAGGCCCAGCGCGTGGGCGGCAAGCTGCCGGGGCTGGAGGAGAAGAACCTCACCGTGCTGCACGCGGAGCTGGCGGACTTCGGCGCCGTCGTCACCCGGCTGGGCGCGGCGCGGGCCACGCAGCTGCTCAACGACTTCCACGCGCGCATGAGCGGCATCGTCTTCAGCTTCGAGGCGACCGTGGAGGGCTTCATGGGCGAGTCCATGCGCGCGCTGTTCGGCGTGCCCTTCGCCAAGGGCGACGACGCGGTGCGCGCCGTGCGGGCCGCGCTGGCGCTGCGCGCGGACTGGGAGCGGGGCATGGCGCGCCGGCCCCAGGACGAGCGCTGCGACCTGCGCATCGCGCTGCACTCCACCAAGGCGCTGGTGGGGATGATCGGCACCGACGCCCGCATGGAATACACCGCCGTGGGAGAGGGCATGGGCGTGGCCGGCTGGCTGGCGTCCACGGCCGGGCCCGGTCAGGTGTTGATGACGGGCAAGCTGCTGGCGGCCACGGGCGCGCGCTTCGACGTCATGCCCCTGGGGGAGCGGGTGGTGCGCTCGCCCAAGGACAAGGTGGCGGTTTTCGAGGTGATTGAAGAGGACATGGGCATGCTGACCAACCCCGGCATCCGGTGAAGCGACCGGTGCGGCCGGTTGACGGGTTGAAGCCGGAGCCCTGCTCGGGGTTCAATGCGCTTCCCGTGGTGGACCCCCGCACCGCATGAGCTCTTCGAACCAACCCGCCCGACTGCGCCCCTTCCGACCGCAGCCCTTCGGCCGGTACACGCTGCTGTCGCACCTGGCCACCGGCGGCATGGGGGAGATCTACCTCGCCCGCCTGGAGGGCGCGCAGGGCTTCGAGAAGCTGTGCGTCATCAAGAAGATCCTCCCGCAGCTCGCGGCGGACCAGGAGTTCGTGGAGCGCTTCGTCGGTGAGGCGCGCACGTTGGTGCGGCTGGGGCACGGCTCCATCGCGCAGGTGCTGGACATGGGCCTGCACGAGGACGAGGCCTACATGGCCCTGGAGTACGTGGACGGCAAGGACCTGCGCAAGGTGGCCGCCCGCGTGCGCGACCGCCAGACGCCGCTGCCGCTCACGTTCGTCCTCTACGTCATGGGCCGGGTGCTGGACGCGCTGGCGTACGCGCACCGCAAGCGGGACGAGGACGAGAAGGAGCTGAAGCTCGTCCACCGGGACATCTCTCCGCAGAACATCCTCATCTCCTACGAAGGGGAGGTGAAGGTCATCGACTTCGGGCTCGCGAAGAGCCGGCTGTCGGCGGCGAAGACGAACCCGAGCATCATCCTGGGCAAGTTCCTCTACATGTCGCCCGAGCAGGCCCGGCACCAGCCGGTGGACCGCAGGAGCGACCTGTTCGCGGTGGGCCTGTGCCTCTACGAGCTCATCTCCGGGCAGAACCCCTTCGACGTGCTACCGCCGGGCGAGCTGATGTCCGCGGTGGCGAACCCGAAGATTCCGCCGCTCAATGAGGTGGAGCCGCTGACGCCGCCGTCGGTGTCGCAGCTGGTGGCGAAGGCGCTGGCGGTGGAGCCGGGCCAGCGCTTCCAGACGGCGGAGGAGTTCCGGGGGCGCCTGCAGGCGTGCCTGATGGAGATCGACACCAGCGCGGGGCCGGAGAGCGTCAGCCGCTTCATGCGCGACCTCTTCTCCGCGGACTACCAGTCCGAGCGGCGCCTGCTGGCCACGCTGCGCGAGGTGCCCCGCGAGCCTCGCGCCAGCGGCACGTACGAGGCCCAGGGGATGCCGCCCCGGCCGACGATGCCGTCGCTGCCGCCGAAGACCATCCGCCTGGACGGGCCGGTGGAGCCGCTGTCCTTCCACCCCACGCCCCGCAGCCGCGAGGACGGGGGTGGGGCGCGCGACGATGGTGAGACGCGTCCGGGCGTGGTGATGGACGACTCCACCCGTCCCGCCTTCCCGGTGGAGGCGCTGGAGGAGGCGGCCCGCGCCCGCGCGCGGCCCAACCCCACGTCATCCGAGCCCTCGCCCACGGTGGAGGTCCGCGCGGAGGCGATGGAGCGCCCGACCATCCTGGAGGGCCTCCCGGCCATCCGGCT
This sequence comes from Corallococcus sp. CA053C, assembly GCF_003611675.1. Classification (GTDB taxonomy): domain Bacteria; phylum Myxococcota; class Myxococcia; order Myxococcales; family Myxococcaceae; genus Corallococcus. Next base: position 1,924 of record NZ_RAWA01000235.1, on the reverse strand, counting down.
GCCGTCGGATCGTCCTTCGGTGGAGGAGGCGCCCAGGGCGCCGGCGTTCTTCGAGTCCCTGGCTCCGCCCGCGCCGCCGCAAGCAGCGCCCTCGTCGCCGCCCCGTACCGCGTCGCTGACGTTCCAGGCGGCGGTCGTGGAGCCCGCCGCGTCCCGCTCGCCGATCCCGGAGCCGGTGCCGGAGGCTGTGGGCTCGCGGTCGGTGCCGGACACGGGCTCCGGGGCTCGCGGTGGGATGGATGCGCGGGGGGCTTCGCTGCCCTTCTCGGATGCGGTGGTGTCGCGCGCAGCGCCGTCCGGGGGGGAGCCGCGCGCGTTCGCGCCGCCCGCGCCTCCGCCGATGAGCGCGATTCCGGCCTTCCGTCCGGCGGAGTCCGGCGCTTCGGGCCGGCTGTCGCTGGAGGGGCCTGTGCCCGTCGTGCCTGCGGATGCGTCGCGGCCGGTGGCGCCTCCGCCGCTGCCGCCGTCCGAGGACTTCGGCGCGGCGCAGTTTGATTCCGCGGCGGGCGGCTCCCTGCCGTTCATGGAACCGCCGCCGCCGCCGGACGGACCGTTCTTGGATGAGGAGGAAGACCTCCCTCCCAGCCCCTATCCCTGGCCCGAGCCCCGCGCCGAGGCAGGCCGGCTCCCGGCGGCTGAACCTCGTGCCTCCGAGCTTCGCGCCAACGAGCCTCCGCGCGTCGCGGAGCTTCGTGCCAACGAGCCCGTGCGTGCCGGTGAGTCTCCGCGTGCCTTCGAAGCTGCGCGTGCTGGTGATTCTTCGCGTGCCTCCGAAGCAGCGCGTGCCGGTGAGTCTTCGCGTGCCTCCGAAGCTGCGCGTGCGGGTGAGCCTCCGCGTGCTCCCGAAGCCGCGCGTGCGGGTGAGCCTCCGCGTGCTCCCGAGCCTGGCCGTGCCTTCGAATCAGCGCGTGTGGGTGAGACTCCGCGCGCCTCCGAATCTGGCCGCACCTTCGAAACTCCGCGCGCCTCCGAGTCTGGCCGCACCTTCGAAACGGCGCGTGCCGGTGAGCCTGCACGGGCCAGCGAGTCTGGCCGTACCCTCGATTCTTCGCGTGCCTCCGAGTCTGGCCGCACCTTCGAATCCGCGCGTGCCTCCGAGCCTGGTCGCTCCTTCGAGTATCCGCGCGCCTCCGAGCCTCCTCGGCCCCTCGATTCCGCACGCGCCCTCGACTCCGCGCGCGCCGAGCCCCGCATCCCGGAAGGCCAGCGCCCCACCGCGGCCCTGCCGTCCCTGTCCTCCTCGCGCGCGGGCGTGACGACGCCTTCGAACGGCAGCCGCCCGCTGCCCTCGCACGTCGCGCCCACCATCCAGGTGCCTTCCATCCAGTCCAGCGGGCCGCTCTCCACCGAGCCCCCGTGGTCCACCGCCTCCGAGGAGTCGGACGCCTTGGACGACCCGAGCCTCTCCGGCCCGGCCCCTCGGCCCACGATGCAGGACACGCGGCCGTCGTCCGATTCGGTCTCGGTGGATGTCGACGCCCTGGAGCCGGACTCCGGCCTGCCGTACATCTCCGCCGAACCGGAAGACCCGCAGGGCGCGCGCCAGGGTGACGCGGACACGCATCCGCGCATCGCCATGCCGCGCGCACCGCGCCGCGAGGAGCCGCAGCCCCGCGTGGTGCTGGACGAAGCCCTGCTGCGCGAAACGAGCACACCGTCCGGTCGTCGGGACCCCGACACCGGTCCCACCGGCCCGGCCCGGAGCCGCACGGGTTCGCGCCGTGCACGCGGTTCGTCACCGGGCACGCCCGTGCGCTCGAACACCGCGTCGAGCATGCGCGCCGTCACTGCTCCCCGCGCGGCGCCCGCCGCGGACCCGGATGAGTCGTCCACGTCGCGCTCGTCGCGTGACGACACCCGCCGCAAGGCCATGCCCACGCGGCCGGCCGACGCAGCGGAGTCGGCCCGCCCCGCGCCTCGCGCC
>NZ_RAWA01000234.1 GCF_003611675.1 Corallococcus sp. CA053C | reverse complement strand
CCCCACGCCCCTCACCAACCTGGTGCAATTGCTGCTCATCTTCCTCCTCCCCGCGGGCCTCACGCACACCTACGGGAAGATGACCGGCGACACGAAGCAGGGCTGGGTCCTCTTCGCCGCCATGTCCGTCCTCTTCCTCGGGGGCGCCGCCGCAAGCTACGCCGCCGAATCCCAGTCCAACCCCGCCCTCGCGTCCGCCCAGGTCGTCCAGGACGGGAACCTGGAGGGCAAGGAGGCGAGATTCGGCGTCGCGGCCTCCGCGCTGTTCGCCACCGTCACCACCGACGCGTCGTGCGGCGCGGTCAATGCCATGCACGACAGCTTCACCGCGCTGGGCGGGCTGGTGCCGCTCGTCAACATGCAGCTCGGCGAGGTCATCTTCGGGGGCGTGGGGGCCGGCCTGTACGGCATCCTCGTGATGGCGGTGCTCGCGGTGTTCATCGCCGGCCTGATGGTGGGCCGCACGCCGGAGTTCCTGGGCAAGAAGATCGAGGCGCGCGAGATGAAGCTCGCGATGCTGTACGTGCTCATCTTCCCGCTGGTCATCCTGGGCCTGTCCGCGGTGGGCGTCGTGCTCCCGCAGGGGACGTCGTCCCTCAACAACGCCGGGCCGCACGGCCTGTCGGAAATCCTGTATGCGTTCACCAGCGGCGTCGCCAACAACGGCAGCGCCTTCGCTGGCCTCAACGCCAACACCCCGTTCTGGAACGTCAGCCTGGGCATGTCGATGCTCGCGGGCCGTTTCCTGATGATGGTGCCGGTGCTGGCGCTGGCGGGTTCGCTCGTGGGCAAGAAGGTCGTGGCCCCCGGGCCCGGCACCTTCCCCACTGAAGGCGTCCTCTTCACGGGCCTGCTTGTGAGCGTCGTCCTCATCGTGGGCGCGCTGACGTTCTTCCCCGCGCTGTCACTCGGTCCCATCGTCGAGCACTTCCTCGGCGCGGCCGGAAAGGTGTACTGACCATGGCCCCCGCTTCCAGGCAGGCGTCGCTGCTGGACCCGACGCTGCTCAAGCCCGCCGTGTGGGAGAGCTTCAAGAAGCTCCACCCGCGCGACGTGGCCCGCAACCCGGTGATGTTCGTGGTCTGGGCCGGCAGCCTCCTCACCACCGTGTTCGTCTTCAAGGACGCGGTGTCGCCCCGGGGCGACGGCGCCCCGCTGTGGTTCACCGTGTCGGTGATGTTGTGGCTGTGGTTCACCGTCCTCTTCGCCAACTTCGCCGAAGCCGTGGCGGAAGGTCGCGGCAAGGCCCAGGCGAGCGCCCTGCGCCGGATGCGTCAGGACACCCAGGCCCGCCGGCTGAAGGACGACGGAAGCGAGGAGCGCGTGGGCGCGCCTGCCTTGCGCAAGGGCGATCGCGTGGTGTGCGAGGTGGGCGACGTCATCCCCGGCGACGGCGACGTGGTGGAGGGCATCGCCAGCGTGGACGAGTCCGCCGTCACCGGCGAGTCCGCCCCCGTCATCCGCGAGTCCGGTGGCGACCGCTCCGCCGTGACGGGCGGCACCAAGGTGCTGTCCGACCGCATCGTCATCCGCATCAGCGTGGACCCGGGCGAGTCGTTCCTCGACCGGATGATTGGACTGGTGGAGGGCGCGGCCCGGCAGAAGACGCCCAACGAAATCGCCCTGCACATCCTGCTGGTGGGCCTGACGCTGGTGTTCCTGCTGGCGTGCGTGACGCTGGTGCCGCTGGCGCTCTACTCCGGCGTACCGCTGTCCGGCACGGCGGTGGTGGCGCTGCTCGTGTGCCTCATCCCCACGACCATCGGCGGGCTGCTGAGCGCCATTGGCATCGCGGGCATGGACCGGCTGCTGCGCAAGAACGTGCTCGCGCTCAGTGGCCGCGCGGTGGAGGCGGCGGGGGACGTGGACACGTTGCTGCTCGACAAGACGGGCACCATCACCCTGGGCAACCGCATGGCCACGGAGCTGCTCCCGATGCCCGGCGTGCGCATGGAGGAGCTGGCGGAGGCCGCGCAGCTCGCGAGCCTCGCGGATGAAACGCCCGAGGGCCGCTCCGTCGTCACGCTGGTGAAGGACACCTACAAGATGCGTCCGAGGGAGCTGCGCGCGCACCAGGCCACCTTCGTGCCCTTCACCGCGCAGACGCGCATGAGCGGCTGCGACCTGGTGGATCCGCACCCGCGCAGCATCCGCAAGGGCGCGGTGGACGCCCTCGTGCGCCACGTGAAGGAGCTGGGCGGCGCCGTGCCGGAGGAGCTGGCCCAGGCGTCGGGCCGCATCGGCGACGCGGGCGGCACGCCGCTGGCCGTGGCCGACGGCGCCCGGGTGCTGGGCATCATCCACCTGAAGGACGTGGTGAAGGGCGGCATCAAGGAGCGGTTCGACCGCTTCCGCGCCATGGGTATCCGCACCGTGATGATCACGGGTGACAACCCGCGCACCGCCGCCGCCATCGCCCGCGAGGCCGGCGTGGACGACTTCCTGGCGGAGGCGACCCCGGAGGCGAAGCTGGCGCTGATCCGCGCGGAGCAAGGCAAGGGCAAGCTCGTGGCGATGACGGGCGACGGCACCAACGACGCGCCCGCGCTGGCCCAGGCGGACGTGGGCGTGGCGATGAACACCGGCACCCAGGCCGCCAAGGAGGCCGGCAACATGGTGGACCTGGACTCCAACCCCACCAAGCTCCTGGAGGTGGTGGAGGTGGGCAAGCAGCTGCTGATGACGCGCGGCACGCTGACGACGTTCTCCATCGCGAACGACGTGGCCAAGTACTTCGCCATCCTGCCGGCGCTGTTCATGGGCGTCTTCCCTCAGATTGCCCCGCTCAACGTGATGGGGCTGACGTCACCGTTCAGCGCCATCCTGTCCGCCGTCATCTTCAACGCGCTCATCATCGTGGCGCTCATCCCGCTGGCGCTGAAGGGCGTGCGCTACCGCCCGCTGGGCGCGGCGGCGCTCCTGCGTCGCAGCCTGCTCCTCTACGGGGTGGGCGGCGTCATCGTCCCGTTCGTGGGCATCAAGGTCATCGACGTGCTGCTCACCACCGTGGGCCTGGCCTGACCTGAAAGGAATTGGCACACCATGGTTTCCACTCTCCTCACCGCCCTGCGCGCCAGCGTCGTCACGCTGGTCCTCACGGGCGTGATGTACCCGCTGGTCGTCACCGGCGTGGCGCAGGTGCTGTTCCCCCACGAAGCCAACGGGTCGCTCGCGAAGGACGACCAGGGCCGCGAGGTGGGCAGCACGCTCATCGGCCAGGGCTTCACGAGGCCCGGCTACTTCCAGCCGCGCCCCTCCGCCGCCGGCGCGGGCTACGACGCGGCGGCATCCAGCGGCAGCAACCTGGGGCCCACCTCCCAGAAGCTCCGGGACCGCGCGGTGGCGGACGCGGACCGGCTGCGCCGCGAGAACCCCGAGGCCCCCGGTCCCGTGCCGGGCGAGCTGGTGACGGCGTCCGCGTCCGGATTGGATCCGCACGTGTCGCCGGAGTCCGCGCTGTGGCAGGTTCCTCGCGTGGCGCGGGCGCGCGGGGTGGACCCGGCGCGTGTGCGCACCCTGGTGGCATCGCAGGTGGAAGGCAGGACGTTTGGCGTGCTGGGCGAACCCCGGGTGAACGTGCTCACGTTGAACCTCGCGATGGACCGACAGTTCGGCGGACCCGTTCCCCCCTCCGCGGCGGAAGCCGCGGGCCCCTGAGGAAGACCCTGGCATGACGACGCGGCGCCCTCGCGCGGAAGACTTCCTGGAGCTGGTGGAGCGCGGCCGGCGGGGCCGGCTGAAGCTCTACATCGGCTTCGCGGCCGGCGTGGGCAAGACGTTCCGCATGCTGGAGGAGGCGCACGCGCTCAAGCTGCGCGGCGTGGACGTGGTGCTGGGCTTCATCGAGACGCATGGCCGGCCGGAGACGGAGGCGCTGGTGGCGGGGCTGGAGCTCGTGCCCCGCCAGCGCAGCACCTACCGCGACGTCACGGTGGAGGAGATGGACCTGGACGCCGTCCTCGCGCGCAGGCCGCAGGTGGCCGTCGTGGACGAGCTGGCCCACACCAACCTGCCCGTGTGCCGCAACCGCAAGCGCTATCAAGACGTGCAGGAGCTGCTGGCCGCGGGCATCAACGTCATTGGCGCCTTCAACGTGCAGCACCTGGAGAGCCTCAACGACCTGGTGGAGCGCAACACCGGCGTCACCGTCCGGGAGACCCTGCCCGACAGCTTCCTCAAGAACGCCGACCAGGTGGTGAACCTGGACCTCGCGGTGGAGGACCTGCACGAGCGGCTCAAGGCGGGAAAAATCTATGCGCCCGACAAGGTGCCGCATGCCCTGGAGCGCTTCTTCACCGGCGACAACCTCTCCACCCTGCGTGAGCTGGCGCTGCGCGAGGTGGCGGAGAGCCTGGACCGTGCCACCACCGGCAAGCAGGCCCGCGCGGGCGAGGACCCGTCCCAGAAGGGAGCCGGAGGCGCCTGGGGCCGCGTGCTGGTGGCCCTGTCCAGCCAGCCGCCCCGCGCGGCGACGCTGCTGCGCCGGGGTTCGCGCATGGCGGGCCGCCTCAACACGGACTGGTTCGTGGTGTACGTGGAGACGCCGGGTGAAGCGCCGCACCTCATCGACGCGGAGGCCCAGCGCCACCTGCTGACGAACATCGAGAAGGCAAAGGAGCTGGGCGCGGAGGTGGTGCGCCTGCGCGCGAAGGACCCGGTGGCGGCGCTGCTCGACTTCGGCCGCTCGCACGGCGTGGGCCACATCATCATCGGCCGCTCGACCCAGGCGAAGTGGCGCCAGCGGCTGGGCCTCACCGCGGACGCGCGCCTGCTGCGCGAGGGGGACGGCTTCGACATCCACGTCGTGTCCTTCGAAGCCCCGCACGAGGAGAAGCGCCCATGACGCTGCGCTCCCGCCTGCTCGTGGCCCAGGCGCCGCTGGTGCTGGCGCTCCTGCTGCTGGGCACGATGGCCGTCATCACCCTGGCGCGCGTGGGCCGCTCCGGCCAGCAGGTGCTGGAGGACAACTACCGCAGCGTGCTCGCCACCCAGCGCATCACCGAACACCTGGAGCGCATGGACAGCGCGGCCCTGTTCATCGTCGCGGGCGAGCGCGAGCGGGGTGCGGCCCAGCAGGCCGCGCAGCGCCCCACGCTGGAGTCGGAGCTCGCCACCCAGCTGGGCAACATCACCGAGCCCGGCGAGGCGGAGGCGACGCAGCGGCTGCACGTCGCGTGGACGCGCTACCAGTCCGCGTTCGACGCGTTCCTCCAGGAGCGCGACGCGGAGGCGTCCCGCGCGCGCTACTTCCAATCCCTCTCACCGGCCTTCCAGGATGCGAAGGCGGCCGCGTCCGCCATCCTCGCGCTCAACCAGGACGCGATGGTGCACAAGAGCGACCGGCTGCGCCAGCAGAGCGGACAGGTGAACACGCTGATGGTGCTGGCGGTGGTGGCGGCGCTGGGCTTCGGCCTGTTCTTCACCACGTCGCTGGTGCAGCGGGCGCTGCGGCCGGTGTCGGTGCTGTCGCAGGCGGTGCGCCGGCTGGGGCAGGGCGACGTCGAGGCCCGCGCGGTGGTGGAGGGACGGGATGAGATTGCCCAGCTCGCCCGGGACTTCAACACCATGGCGGAGCGGCTGGGGCAGTACCGGCGCAGCAGCCTGGGCGAATTGCTCCAGGCGCAGGCGGTGTCCCAGGCGGCCATCGACAGCCTGCCGGACCCGGTGCTGGTGCTGGGCGCGGACGGCGGGCTGCTCAACGTGAACGCCGCGGCGGAAGCGGTGCTGCGGCTCAAGCTGGACGCCGGCGGCGACGCGCTGGGCCGCGTGGAGCCAGAGGTGCGCGCGGTGCTGGAGCGCGTGCGTGCGCACGTCGTGGGCGGACGGGGTGCATACCAGCCCCGGGGTTACGAGGAAGCGGTGCGCGTGGAGGCGTCCCCGGAGGGCGGCCGGTGGCTCCTGCCGCGCGGCAGCCCGGTGCATGGTGAGACGGGAGAGGTCGTGGGCGCCACGCTCATCCTCCAGGACGTGACGCGGCTGCGGCGCTTCGACGAATTGAAGAACGACCTGGTGGCCACGGTGGCGCACGAATTCCGCACGCCGCTGACGTCCCTGCGCATGGCCATCCACCTGGTGGCCGAGGGCGTCGTGGGCCCGGTGACGGAGAAGCAGGCGGACCTGCTCTTCGCGGCGCGCGAGGACTGCGAGCGATTGCAGGGCATCGTGGACGACCTGCTGGACCTGTCGCGCATCCAGTCCGGCCAGCTCCAGTTGGACCTGCGCGAGGTGCGCACGGAGGAACTGCTGGAGCACGCGCTGGACGCCCAGCGCACGGTGGCGGAGGACCGGGGCGTGAGGCTGTCCCATTCCCTGTCTCCGGACGTGGAGACGGTGCGCGTGGATCCGGACCGGCTGCAGCTGGTGCTGGGCAACCTCGTGGGCAACGGCGTGAAGCACACGCCCCGGGATGGAGAGGTGGCGGTGCGCGTGCTGCGCGACGGCGCCCTCGTGCGCTTCGAGGTGCGCGACACCGGCGAGGGCATCCCCGTCCAGGAGCAGGCGCGCATCTTCGAGAAGTTCTACCGCGCACCCGGGGCCCCCGCGGGCGGTGCGGGCCTGGGGTTGTCCATCGCGCGCGACATCGTCCAGGCGCACGGCGGTGAGCTGGGCGTGGTGAGCGCCCCCGGCCAGGGCAGCACCTTCTGGTTCACGCTGCCGAGGCCCGCTGGGGACTGACCGACGCCCCTCGCGTCACGGCGGCGGTGCGGACACGGCCAACTGGCGCAGCGCTTCCCGGCGCGCGTCGGAAGCGGAGCGGTCCAGCTCCGTGCTGGACAGGCCGAACGCGCTGGCCTCCATCTTCCGGAGACGGGGATACACGTCCCGCTCCTCCTCCGCGAGGTGGTGCGCCGCCACCGCTTCCAGTTGCCGCACCGTGGCCTCCCTGCGGCGCTGCTCCCAGCGGACGTGCAGCAGCTCGGAGATCAGCTGGGTCATCTCACCGTGCTCCTCCACCGCGAAGTCGATGCGCGGGCCATGGATGACGCTCCGTGCGAGCGGATACACCCAGCGCTCCTCGATGGTGCTGTGCAGCGTGAGTGCCTCGGCCAGTCGCACGCACAGCTCCGGCCGCTCGTCGTCCGGTGCGGCGCGGTAGGCCTCGAAGAGGGCCTCGACGTCGCGGTGCTGCTGGATGAGCAAGTCGATGACGTCCATGCGCCCCCCTGCCAGGGCCCCCGGAGTGGCGGCCCTTCCGCAGGGTCCTCATGCGCACGTGCGGGTGCAATCCTCGCCCGGGGGCCGCGCCCCTGAGCGCCCCGTCCTCCAGGGTCGGGCTGGCGGCCTCACGGCTCCGGCTTCGCGTCCGACTCGTACTTCTTGCGCTTGCGCCACAGCGTGGACGCGTCGATGCCGAGCAGCCGGGCCGCCTCCTCCAGCGTGGGCGTGGAGGCCATGACGCGCAGGATGTGTTCGCGCTCGACGTCTTCGAGCGTGTGCGGCCCGCCCAGGCTCACGCCAGGGCCCACCACGGAGGCGATGCGCTCCGGGAAGGCCTGCGGCTCCACGACGCCCGCGGGCCCCACGATGAGCGCGCGCTCCAGGGCGTTGCGCAGCTCGCGCACGTTGCCCGGCCAGGGGTAGGCGCGCAGCATCGCCTCCGTGGCGGGCGACAGCTCCGGGGCCGGACGCTGCGCGGCCCTCGCGAAGAAGGCGACGAAGCGCCGGGCCAGCGGCAGCAGGTCCTCCGGCCGCTCGCGCAGGGCGGGGAGCTTCACCTCCAGGACGTTCAACCGGTACATCAGGTCCTCGCGGAAGCGGCCGTCCGCCACGTCCTTCTCCAGGTCGCGGTGCGTGGCGGCCACCACGCGCACGTCCGCCTTGCGCGTGCGGCCTTCGCCCAGCCGCTCGAACTGCTTCTCCTGGAGGAAGCGCAACAGCTGCGCCTGGAGGGACGGGCTCATCTCCGCCACCTCGTCCAGGAACAGCGTCCCGCCTTCCGCCTGCTCCACGCGCCCCGGCTGATCCTTCACCGCGCCCGTGAAGGCCCCGCGCGCGTGGCCGAACAGCTCGCTTGCCAGGAGTTGTTCGGACAGGGTGGGGCAGTTGATGGTGACGAAGGGCCGCTTGCGCCGGGCGCTCATCGAATGCAGCGCGCGGGCGAGCACGCCCTTGCCCGTGCCGCTCTCGCCGCGCAGCAGCACCGCCGCGTCGGACGTGGCCGCGCGGGTGATGAAGCCGATGACCGAGTGCATCGCCGGCGACGCTGTCTCCAGCGTGGCCTCCGGCACGGCCTGCGCGAGCTGCCCTTCGAGGTCCCCCAGGTGCGAGGACAGCTCGCGCTGTGCCTTCGAGCGGTCCAGCACGTGGCGGATCTGCGCGGGGGTGAAGGGCTTGGGCAGGTAGTCGCGCGCGCCGCGCTTCACGGCCTCCACGGCGGTGTCGAACGTCGCGTAGGCGGTGATGAGGACGACGTCCAGCGCGGGCGAGTCCGCGAGCAGGCGCGGCAGCAGCTCCAGGCCGGAGGCGTTGCCCAGGCGCAGGTCCACGAACGCCAGGTCCGCCGGCCCCTGGGCGAGCGCGGCCAGAGCGGCCTCTGGCGTCGCGGCCTCGCGCACCTCGCACCCGAAGCCCTCCAGGCACACCCTCAGGGTGTGGCGGATGTTGCGCTCGTCGTCCACCACGAGCACCCGCATGGGGCGCTCCATCGCTTCTGGCCCGGCACGGACTTCCATGGGGCAAGTCTAAGAGCACGCCGGGTGCCGGGCGCGTTCGTCGGGTGCCGGGCGCGCAAAAGGCCCGGGGACGTCCTGCATCGTGCAAGGTCCTGCCCGGATGACGCTTGCAGGGTGCAACCCCGCGCCAGCTGGTGTCTGCTGCGGAGCGGCCGTGCGGCTGGCACGTGCCGTGGATGGAATGGAGCCCATGCGCAACGACGGGACGCCACCGGGTGAAGAAGGGGGCGAGGACAATATCTTCGCGAAGGAGCTGGCGACGCCGCCGGGCCGCTGGGTGCGCCGGGGCACGTGGATCGGCATCGTCCTGATGGTGCTTCTGGGCGTCTTCCTGTGGCTGCAAGGCGGTGAGAACCGCGCGCTGAACGCCATGTCGCCCTCGCAGCGGCAGGCCCTGTTCCAGGAGACGCGCGACGAGTTCCAGGAGCTGTGCCTGTTGCCCGATGGCGGCACCACGCGCTTTCCCAAGCGGTGCGCGCAGCACGCGGACTTCCTCGTCCGCTTCCCCGAGTGCGACGACGCCTGCAAGCAGGAGGCGCAGCCCTTCCTCAAGCGTCCCACGCGCTGAACCGAGAACCCTGGCATGCGCCTTGCCCTGGAGTGGAGGCATGTCTTCGCCTCCACTGCTTCCGTCGTCTCCCCGCAGGGCGTCCGTGAACGGCGGCCTTGCCCGACCCTGGTGGCGAGAGCTGCCCGGCTGGCTGCTGTTGTGGACGCTGGCGGCGGTGGCGCTCGTCAGCACGTGCTCCGACCGGCACGGCGTGCAGGGCCTGACGCCCACGGACCGCGCGGCCCTCTTCCAGCAGACCTGGGACAGCTTCCATTCGCTGTGTGAAGAGAAGGAGGCTTCCGGCTTCACCCGGCGCTGCCGCGAGCAGGCGCGCTTCCTGTTGCTCTTTCCGGAGTGTGACGACGCGTGCCGCGCGCGGCTCATCCCCTGGCGCTGAGGACGCGACGGGCGGCCCACCGCATCCTGCAAGGCGTCACCCCGCAGGATGAAATCCCCCCGAGGGGCGGGGTGGGAAAGGGCCAGGAAGAACGCGGGGATGGACCGCATCCCGGCCGGCACGCGCGATGCTTTGGAGTGGGGTGTCCGGGTGGAAGAACTCCGGCATCCAGGAGTGAAAGTCATGGGGATGGTCGCCATCTTGAAGACGTGGTGCTCCACGGGTCGCGGCATCGGGGCCCGGGGCGAGGGTTCGCTCAAGGCGGTGCGCATGCTGGGGGCCGAGGGACTGGTGGACGCCCGCCGCCGCGCGGGTCAGGCGCTGGAGCGGGCGTGGCGGTGCGACTGCTGCCGCAGCCTGCTGGCGCACGTCTTCGAGCGCGTGGGCTCCACGCTGTTCCTGGACGATGACCCGGAGCTGCTCGCGCAGGCGTTCGAGGACAGCGAGCGCGACCGGTTCAGCGCGCGTGTGCTCGCCGCGTGCATCGTGATGGTGGGCCGCGAGCGCGTCGCCGTCGCCCTCTGAGGCGAACCACGGCGCAGGGCGCGGGCGGGAGACTTCGGAGGCATCAGCGGCCGAGCGGGCCGGGAGGCAGGACCATGCGATGGATGGATTTCCTGGCGGTGGAGGCGATCCGCCCGGCGCTGCAGGCGCGCGACGGCGACTCGCTGCTCTGGGAGCTGGCGGGACTGCTGGCGCCAGAGGCGGGCGTGACGCAGCCGGTGATCGCCGAACACCTGCGGGCGCGCGAGCGTCTGGGCAGCACGGTGATGGAAGGGGGCGTGGCCATCCCCCACTGCCGGGTGGAGGGCGCGCGGGGCATCGTCACCTGCCTGGGATTGCACCGCGGCGGCCTGGCCTTCGGCGAGCCCGAGGACGGCCTGGTGCGCATCTTCGTCGGCATGGTGGCCCCGCCCGACACCGCGGGCCTGCACCTCAACGTGCTGTCGCGCATCGCGGCGTTGCTGCACACCGCGCCGCTGCGGGACGCGCTGCTGCGGACCATGACCGCGGCGGAGGCGCACACCCTCCTGGCCCAGGCCGAGGCCTCCCTCCACCCCCACCCGGTGGACCCTCCGCGCCGCGCCGGCCTTCGCGGCTGAGCGTCCGACCCACGGTCTTCCAGCACCCGGAGCCTCCTGGCCGGGCCGCTGGGATGATCGCGCCGCCATGTGCGCCGGGCCCCTACGTCAGACGTGAGGCGTCCTGCGCGGCAGGTCCCACCTGACAGGGTTGGGTGTCCCCCCCGACCCTTGGGGGCAGGTCAGACCCGTTTCCTGGATATTTCAAGGGTCGCGGGCTTGAGTCGGGGGGAGAGGTGTTGTCTATCCTACGGGCCTCGGTGGAGCCTCGACCGCCGGGGGGGCCCATGCGGGCCGCGGAAGGATGAGCGACAATGACTTGGCGCAGCAGGCCCCGTGGGGCTCCCCGACCGCGCTTCATCGGGATGTGTGACGTGGGGTTGCGAGGGGGTGTGCGATGGCGGTGAGGCTCAAGCAGAAGATGATGGTGCTGCCGGTGGTGGCCGCGGTGTTCCTGGTGGCCATCGTGACGGTGACGGTGGTGCTGGGCGCGCGCACGCGGGGCGTGTCGGAGCGCATCGGCGCGAGCCTGGCCCCGTCGGTGAGCCTGGCGCAGACGGCGCGCGCGGGCTTCGCGGCGCTGCACCAGGACGTGGGCGACGCGGTGGCGTTGCACGCGGTGCAGCAGCATTCGCTGGAGGCGCAGGTCACGGAGCTGCGCTCCGGGCTCAAGGCCCTGAGCGCCCTGCCGGACGTGGACCGCTCCGCGGTGGAGGCGGTGGACGCGGCCTTCACGACCTACTGGCAGGAGGCGTCGCGCGTGGTGGCGCTGGCGGCCCGCAACGACGCGGCGGCGGAGGCGGCGCTCGCGAAGCTGGCGGCGCCGCACAAGACGGTGCACGACGGGCTGGAGGCGGTGACCGCGCAGCAGGAAGCCGCGCAGCGCGAGGCCTTCATGGAGGTGTCGTCGCTGCACGGCACCACGCTGACGTGGGTGCTGCTGCTGTCGGTGGCCTGCATGGCGGCGCTCGCGGCGCTGACGGTGTGGCTGCTGCGGGAAGTGACGCAGCCCCTGGCGCGGCTGACGGAGACGGCGACGCGCATTGCTCGCGATGGTGACCTGACGCAGTCCATCGACACGAGCTCCCAGGATGAGGTGGGCGAGCTGGCACGCAGCATCCAGACGCTGCAGCTGCGGCTGCGCTCGGTGCCGGGCACGCTGCACTCGGTGGTGACGGAGCTGACGGCGGCGGCGTCGCGGCTGAACGCGGCGAGCCACGAGCAGCTCAACTTCCTGACCAACCAGTCGCGCAGCCTCACGGAGGCCAGCTCCACCATCGCGGAGATCGCCCAGACGTCGGGCATGGCGGCCAGCCGCGCGGAGATGGTGCTGAAGGTCGCGGCGCAGGCGGACGCGTTCAGCTCGTCCGGGCAGGTCTCCATCGAGCGGAGCGCGGAAGGGCTGCAGCAGATCCGCCAGCGGGTGGGCGCGCTCGTGGGCAGCATCGGGCACCTGTCCGAGCAGGCCGTGCACGCGGGTGAGATCATCGGCAGCGTGAAGGACCTGGCGGATCAGTCCAACGTGCTGGCGCTGAACGCGGCCATCGAGGCGGCGCGGGCCGGCGAAGAGGGCCGGGGCTTCGCGGTGGTGGCCAAGGAGATGCGGGCGCTCAGCGGGCAGTCGCTCTTGAGCACGCAGCGCATCGGGAAGATCCTCCTGGAGATCAACCAGGCGATCCGCCAGACGGTGGGCATCGCGGAGGGGGACAGCCAGAAGATGGAGGAGGGCATCGAACAGGTGCTCGCCTCGGCGACGACGCTCAAGGACATCACCCAGGTGGTGCAGGAGAGCAGCCAGGCGGCGCGGCAGATCGTCGCCTCCGTCACCCAGCAGAACGCGGGCATCACGCAGATGACGGAAGTGGTGACGCAGCTGTCGGAGATGATGAGCGACGTGGTGATGGCCACCAGCAACGCCGAAGAGGCGGTGGGGCAGATCAACGCCTCGCTGGGCAAGCTCCAGGAGCTGTCCACCTCGTTCCGCGTCTAGCGCTTCCGGCGCGTGACACCCGCGGGCCGTCCCGGATCACCGGGGCGGCCCGTTGTCTTTGGGGTCTTTGAGGCCCTTGGGGGCAGCCTACTCGCCCTGCATCAGGCCGGTGATGCGGCCATCCGGGTGGACGGTGACGCGCCTCGCGGCGGGCTCGCGGGGCAGGCCCGGCATGGTGAGCAGCTCGCCGGTGAGCGCCACCAGGAAGCCCGCGCCCGCGGACAGGCGCACCTCGCGCACCGTCAACGTGAAGCCCCGGGGCCGGCCCGTCTTCGTCGGATCATCCGACAGCGACAGGTGCGTCTTCGCCATGCACACCGGCAGCCCCGCGCCGCCCAGCGCGCGCGCCGTCTCCAGGTCCTTGCGCGCCCCGGGCGTGAAGGCCACGTCGTCCGCGCCGTACACCGTGCGCGCGATGGCGCGGATCTTCTCCTCCGGCGTCTGGTCCAGCGAGTACAGGAAGCGCGGCTTGGGCGGCGCCGCGTCCGTCGCGTCCAGCATGGCGAGCACCGTGTCCGCCAGCTCCAGCGAACCCTCGCCGCCCTTCGTGAAGCCGTCGCACACCGCGATGCCCACGCCCCGCGCCTTCGCGAACGCGCGCAGCTCGTCCAGCTCCGACGCCGGGTCCTGCGGGAAGCGGTTCACGCACAGCACCGCCGGCAGGCCGAACGCGGCCACCGACTCCAGGTGCTTCTCCAGGTGGTCGAAGCCGCGCAGCAGTGCTTCGCGGTCCGGCTCCGCCACCTGCGCGGCCGCCGCTCCGCCGTGGTGCTTGAGCGCGCGCAGCGTCACCACCAGCATCACGCCCCGGGGCCACACGCCCGCGCCGCGGCACTTGATGTCCAGGAACTTCTCCGCGCCCAGGTCGAAGCCGAAGCCGGCTTCCGTCACGACCTCGTCCGCGTACGCCAGCGCCAGGCGCGTGCCCACCACGGAGGAGCAGCCGTGCGCGATGTTGCCGAAGGGCCCCGCGTGGACGATGGCCGGACCGCCCTCGCGCGTCTGGGCGAGGTTGGGCATCAGCGCGTCCTTGAGCAGGGCCACCATGGACGCCGCCGCGTTCACGTCCTTCGCGCGCACGGGCGAGCCGTCCGGCGCCTGCCCCACGACGATGCGCCCCAGCCGCGCCTCCAGGTCCTGGAGGTTCTCCGACAGGGCGAGGATGGCCATCACCTCGCTGGCGGCGGTGATGTCGAAGGACGTCTCGCGCGGCACGCCGTGCGCCTTGCCGCCCAGCCCCACGATGACGTTGCGCAGGAACCGGTCGTTCATGTCCATGGCGCGGCGCCAGCGCACCTTGGTGCCCTCCAGCACCACCGGGTGGCCGTAGTACACGGCGTTGTCCACCAGCGCGGACAGCAGGTTGTGGGCGCTGGTGATGGCGTGCAGGTCGCCGGTGAAGTGCAGGTTGATGTCCGCCGCGGGCTCCAGGCTGGCCACGCCGCCGCCGGTGCCGCCGCCCTTCACCCCGAAGACGGGGCCCAGGGACGGCTCGCGCAGGGCGGCCACCGCCTTGCGGCCCCGCTGGCGCAGGCCCATGGCGAGCGCCACGGACATGGTCGTCTTGCCCTCGCCCGGGGGCGTGGGGTTGATGGCGGAGACCAGGACCATGCGGCCCTGGCGCGAGCTGCGGCCCAGGGCGTCCAGGGACACCTTGGCGCGGTCGCGGCCCCAGGGGAGGACGTCTTCCGGCGCGAGGCCCAGCTCGGCGCCGACTTCGACAATGGGACGGAGCGTCATGGCGCGGGACTCTCCGCGTCCCGCCCGGCGAGGTCAACGCTGGTGACACGCAGGGCAGGCAGGCGCACGGGCGAGGACGGTTCCCCGGGGGGCGTGCGGGTGGGAGGATGGCGGCGAAGGACGCAGCCCGGGAGCGCGGTGGAATAGGCGGCCGGGGCTTTCGTCAGGGAGAGCATCATGAATCGCATTCTCGGCATCGCATCGGTGGGGTTGGCTTCGGTGGCGCTCGGCGTGGCCCTGTGGGGGCCCGGCCGGACGGAGGCTCCGGCGGCGGAAGCGGCGCCCCACGCGCAGGACGCGTCGGCGGACGTCCGGGCGCTCCAGACGCGCGTGAAGGCCCTGGAGGAGACGGTGCAGCTGCTGTCGCGGCGGCTGATGGCCTTCGAGCAGCAGCCCGGAACGGCCCCGGCCGGTGCCGGCCCCGCGCCCGCGGGTCTGGAGGCGGAGGTGGCGAAGCTGCGCGAGGAGGTGCGCGGCGTGATGGTGGGCGAGGCGCTGAGCACCGACAGCGGCAAGGCGACGCTGAAGGAGATGCTGCGCACGGTGCAGGACGAGCAGCGCACCGAGCAGCGCCAGCAGTGGCAGCAGCAGATCGACCAGATGCGGTCGCAGGCGGAGGCGGAGCGCAGCGAGCGCCTCAAGACGTTCATCTCCGACGCGAAGCTCAGCTACAGCCAGGAGCAGGAGCTGACGAAGCAGCTCAAGGCCGAGGACACGAAGCGCCAGGAGTTGATGGCGGGCCTGAAC
>NZ_RAWA01000233.1 GCF_003611675.1 Corallococcus sp. CA053C | reverse complement strand
GGCCTGGTGGGCTGTCCGGTGGGAGCGGAAGGGGGATGTTGAAGGCGCGACCCCGTGGATGCAGGAGGATTGACGGGGGGCGTTCAGCGGTTAATGTAAGTGGTGTGCGGAGCCGTCGCGGCCGCATGACGTACGGCGAATCTGGGGGCGACCTGGCTTCGACGGGGGCATTGAAGTTCGAGACGCGTGCCGAGCTTGTTGGGACCTCGTTAAACTGCCGACAACATCACAAAAGCCAACGACAACGTTGAGCTCGCGCTGGCTGCCTAATTAGCAGTCTTTAGTGCGCGGTCCCCCTGCTCTCGGTCCGTGGGGTGGGGATGGGCCGTCATAATGCGGACTGGTCACCGAGGGAGCCTGGGCCCGAGGTGACGAGATCTTTCCAGGACCGGCATCGGGAATCCCGTCCGTGGGAGTCCAGGTGACGTAGCAAATCGCGGACTACGCACGTAGGGTCAAAGAGCAGACGGCTTTCGGACGAGGGTTCGATTCCCTCCGCCTCCACAGTGAAGAAGCCTGGCAAGCCAGTATGGGTTGCCAGGCTTTTTCTTTTGTCTGGCGAGGGAGGGCTCTTCCCCAACAGGGCCTCCATTCCTCCCATGATCCGCTCTTGGTAGGGTTCCGCCCCCCGGTTCCCGCTGAGACCATGACTCGCTCGCGCACGCTCGACATCCTCCGGACGTTCGCCGTCCTCCTGGTCCTCGGCCGACACATCCAGATGCCGCTGCGCGGAGTGGACGCGTGGGTCGTCGCCTTCCTGGACGTGTGGCAGAGGGGAGGCTGGGTGGGGGTGGACCTGTTCTTCGTGCTCAGTGGCTTCCTGGTGTCGGGGCTGCTGTTCAAGGAGCACCAGCGCTCGGGAGCGCTCTCCGTCCAGCGCTTCCTCATCCGCCGCGGGCTGAAAATCTATCCGCCGTTCTACGCCCTCCTGGGGGTGACGGTGGCCTTCGCCCTGCTGGGACTCCCCGGCTACACGCAGCTGACGTCCGGGGGGCTGCTCCGGGAGCTGCTGTTCGTGCAGAACTACCGCTTCGGGCTCTGGAACCACACCTGGTCCCTGGCGGTGGAGGAGCACTTCTACCTCCTGCTGCCGGTGCTGCTGGTGCTCCTGCTGAAGGGGAACCGCGGGCGCTCGGCCGACCCTTTCGGCGCACTCCCCCGGGTGTTCCTCGCCGTGGCCCTGGCGTGTCTGGGGATGCGGCTGTTCACCACCTTCCGCTCGCCGTTCAACTACTACGTCCACGACTTTCCCACGCACCTGCGCATCGACTCGCTGCTGTTCGGCGTGCTCCTGGCGTACTACCAGCACTACCGGCCCGAGCGCTTCGCGAGCATCACCCGCGACAGACGGGCCCTGCTGTTCGTGATGGGCTGCGCCTGTTTCATCCCCGCCTTCCAGGACCCGCACGAGGAGAGCTGGTACCTCACCACGGTCGGGTTCAGCCTGTTCTACCTGGGCGCGGGCCTGCTGGTGTGCGCCGTGCACGACCTGCAGCCGCGGCCCACCTGGCCGGTGCGGCTGCTGTCCTTCCTGGGCGCGCGCTCGTACTCCATCTACCTGTGGCACATGCCCGTGGCGGTCTGGGGCAGGAGTGTGCTGTTGAAGGTGCTGCCCGTGTGGAACTGGTACGTCTACGCGGTGATGTACTTCCTCGGCACGTTCCTGCTGGGCCTCGGGATGCATTGGCTGCTGGAGGGCCCGGTGCTTCGCCTGAGAGACCGGTTCTTCCCTTCCAGCCCGCCGGTGGCCTCCGTGCCCGCCAGCATGAGCCCCAGTCCGTAGGAGCGCCTCCGGCGTTGTCCCAGCAGTGACCCTTGCGGCTCATCGGGCAGGTGATGCCACTCTTTGCCAGCCGCGCCCGGTCATCCTCACCTTCCCGGAAGGGCTGGAGGCGCACGAACTCAAGGTGCTGGCGAAGCGGGAGTAGGGCCCTTCAGCGCGTCAGGACGGTAGCGACGTGGAGGAGCGCTTCGAGCTTCTCCGCGTCCAGCTTGCGCCCGAGGTAGAGCAGCCGGCGCAACGCGGGCACTTCATCCTCCCGCGCTCGCGGACGCTGACCCTTGCGTCCCCGCACCAGGGCCGTGAGGCCCAGCATGTCCTCGGGGGACACCTTCAGCTCCGTGCACAGGCGGTAGAGCGTCGGGACGCTGGGCAGCATCTTCCCGCGCTCCAGGCGGCTGTAGACGGTGGAGAGCAGGCCGACGCGAGCGCCCACCTCGGCTTGTGTCAGGCCCTGCTCCTCGCGGGCGGCGCGGGCGGTTCTGCCAATGGTGATGGCCAGCTCTTCATTCATGGGGCCGGGAGGGTAGCAGGTGGAGGCGTGCACGCACCGGGGATCCATGCAGGCGCCGCACGGGGGGAGGCGAGAAATCAGGGATGGGATGCGTGTACTTGAAAGGGCCAGGGAGGTGAATCCATCGGGCTGAGTGACAGAGGAGGGATTCCCGGGCTTCTCGCGCTTCTGTTAGCTTGCGCGCCCCGCTGGGAGGACGTCACATGCGAGTGGCCGGCAACCCCGAAGGAAGGACGCCATGAGGCCACCGCCCGCCATCCTGACACCCGGCGAGCAGGTGCTGGGCTACACGGTGGAGCGCCAACTGGGACAGGGGGGCTTCGGCACGGTGTACCTCGCGCGCAATGGAGGGCAGCCCTGTGCGCTGAAGCTGCTGCACCTGCAGCGCGTGGGCGAGCGGGTGAACCGCGAAGTCACCATCCTCCTCCAACTGGGGCACCCCAACGTCGTGGGCCTCCAGGGCTTCGGCCTGTGGCCGCCCGCCGAGCCGCAGTTCGCCGTCATCGCCATGGAGTACGTGGACGGGCGCCGGCTGGACGTCTGGGCGGACGAGGAGAACCCCACGGCGCGGCAGGTGGCGCGCGTGGTGTTGGACGTGGCACTGGCCCTCGCGGCGACACATGCGGCGGGCGTGCTGCACCGGGATGTGAAGGAGGCCAACGTCATGGTGCGCGCCGCGGACGGCCGGGCCAAGCTGGTGGACTTCGGCATCGGCGACTACGAGGGCGCGCGCGAGCTGACGGAGGACCTGCTGCCACCTGGGACGCCGGAGTACCGCGCCCCCGAAGTGTGGCGATACTTCCAGCAGCATCTGCGCGTGCCCGGGGCCCGCTACACGGCGGGCGTCTCGGACGACTTGTGGGCGCTGGGCCTGGTCCTCTACGCGCTGCTGACGGGGCGCCGGCCCTTCGACGGCAGGGACGACGCCAGCTTCATCGAAGCCGTCCTCACCAGCGAGCCGCCGCCGCCGCACGAGGAGAATGCGCGCGTGCCCCGGGCGTTGAGCGACGTGTGCATGCGGCTGCTGGAGAAGTGGCCCGATGTGCGCACGTCGAGCGCCCAGGCCGCCGCCTCGGCGCTGGAAGCGGCGCTGCGGAGCGCGGATGCAACGTGGGACGCGCCGCTCTGTGACACCTTCGCGGAGGACACCGCGACGACGGAGGGGGGCCGGGACAGCGAGGAGCGGTGGCTGCATCTGCCGTTGCACCGGCCTCGTCGCGGGAAGCGCGCGCCTCGGGTGAAGAAGCCCGAGCCTCAAGAAGCCGCAGCTTCCGCCGCCGAAGCGCCGCCGCCGGGAACGACCGTGCGCGTGTCGCCGAGGAGGCCCCCGTCCTTCGGGGCCTGGGCAATGCTGGCGCTGGCCCTGGTGCTGGTTGCGATAGGGGCGGTCCTCATTCAGTGGCAGCTACGCATTTCGAGTCCTACGCTTGCCCGACAGGAAGTAGCGCCCTCTAGCGAGTCATCTCAAGCTGGTTTGGCCGCAGCTCCTGCCGGACCCGAGGCCACTGCTGCGGCCGTCGCTCTCCCTGCGACGCTTCAGGAGGTTTCAGCCACCGTGACGACGCAGCCGACAGACACTCTGCATCTTCAGCTCCCCTCGAAGCCCGTGAAGAAGGGCATGAGCGTCATGGCCCGTGCGGTGAGCACGGTGGCGGCCTGCACGGCGCTCGCGTGCCCAGGTCCTCAGGTGCGTCCGGCTCCACCTCCTGAACCGTGCCCGGTGGGATCCGTCAAGGCCATGGAGAAGCTGGATATCGATATGGGGGATAAGCACGACGCTCTGTTTGTCTTCGATAGTCCCCAGATCATTTCTGTTCAGGAGGGTCCGACCCAGTTGGTTCTGGCCGGCCCGTGGGGGGACATGCCGAGCAACACAGTATTGTCCGGCCGGCTCATCGTGCGGGACCGCGTGTATGGACGCCTGACGTGGGCGACGCCTCCGAAGGGGGACAGTTTCCCCATCTGCATGGATGTCTACGCGGAAGAGGGCGCGCGAGGCATGGCGCGAGAGACCGGGGACGACTCGCCCTCCAGTGCCCGTATCTACACGACCGCTCGTGTGAAGGCGGTGAGTGAGTTCGAGTAGCAAGAAGCAAGACTGCCTGGGAGTCATCGTCGAGTGCCTTCTTCTTCCTTCGTTTTTCTTCTGGGCTTTCTGTTCGCGAGCGGATCCGCGGTCGCCCAGCCGGAAGTCACATCCACCGTACCGGGCGCACGTCGCATTGAGTTGACCCCAAGCGAAGCGCAATCCACCTCTGAGATAGCGGTGAGCCCGGGGCTCTCAACGGGCCTCTACTTCGACGCAGATTTGATGCGAGAGGCCATCGAGTTGGAAGGGCGGGACCGCTTCTCTCTGGTGGATGTGGGGCAGGCCACCCTCCGATTGGTTCCTTCGTCTCGCGTCACTCCAGGTGAGAAGTTCCGGCTGGTCGTGCGTTTCAGGGACGGAGCGGCGCCTGTGAGTGCCTCATTCCTTTTGCAAGTGCATCCCGCCAAGGCGGAACCCCTCGTTGAGGTCTATCGCGGGAAGAGGACGCTTGAGACCTACCAGCAAGAAGCCCGCGAAGCTCACGCAGCGCTGCTGCGCTGCCAGGATGAGAACTCACGGCTGATTGCGGAGCATGACGCCCCAGGGGGGCTGGCTGGCCTTATCTCCACTGGGGCACTGGACGAGTATGGCGTGGTTGGGAAAGTCATGACCAAGGACGTCGCTCAGGCAGCGGGGGATCCCATCAAAGCAACCTTCGTCAGGAGCTACCGCTCCAAGAAGGGCGTTGCCGTCGAGATCCAACTGGTGGTGAAGGCGGGAGCGCTGCCCTGGGTTGCGAAGGACGCAACGCTTCGAGGCAAGGCCGGAGCAGAGTTGAAGGTGCTCCGCATCTGGCAGGAGCAACCCATTCCCGTAGGAGAGGCCAGGCGCGTGGTCGTCGAGGCCGATTGCTCCGCGATAGCGGCCCAGGGGACCTTCTCACTCAAACTCTGGGAAGCAGCCGGGCCGCGCAGTATCACGCTCGGCAACGTGACGTTCCCGTAGCAGGGCGCATTGATGTTCTCCTTGCCCACGGACTCACAGGCCCAGAGGCTGCCGCCCTGGCCGAAGACGGACTCGAAGACGCCGGCGGACTTCTCCTTTTCCAGCAACTCACGCAGCGGCTGGTTGAGTCCCTTGGACTTCTCGCGCGCGGTGCGGTCCTCGAACTCCAGGAGGGCCGCCTTCATGCGCACGCCCAGTAGCGAGTGCGCCAGGCTCTCCGTGTCGAACATGCCCTTGCCCCCGTCGCGGTCGTACTCCTCCGGAGGTTGACCAGCCGGAAGACGGGGAGGGCAGTGGCCGGCGCGGCGGCGTTGGGCGTGGGCTCGATGAGCTTCAGCGTGAGGGCGCGCGTGTTGCGCTTGCTGCGCGGGCGTCTGTCCATGCCCGAAGAGAAGGGGCGACGCCTGCCGCTACACGCGTCCCTCTTCGCCGCTGCGGTCACGCGGTGGGTTGGGCGTGGCGTTCGCGGAAGCCGACTGAGGGTTGTTCCCTCCGCCCGCGCCGGGCAGGGGCAGGGCGCGCTTCCCCGCAAGGGCCGGGTCCGGCTCGTAGCCCACGAGCTCGCGCATCTCGTTGAAGGTGAAGGCCTCCGTCGGCGGCGTCGTCATGAGGCGGAACGTGCGCTCGAACTCCTGGGGGCGCGGGTCGTCGTAGTCGAGGATGGCGTCCCGGTCGACGAGGGGCACCAGGCAGTGCTGGTACCAGGAGCGCCAGAACTCCATGCGAGGAAGGACGGCGAAGTCGGCCAGGGTGTACTTGGCGCTCTCCGCGGTGGAGCGGTTGCTGGCGGACAGGTCGCCCACCAGCTCCGGGGGCACGTTGTAGTTCTGCCGGATGAAGTCGTGGATGCCCTTCTTCAGCTCCTCCGTTTGCAGCTCGCGGAAGTTCACCTGCACCTGGGCGAGGCTGACGCCCGCGGGCGCGAACCACACCTTGCCCGCGCTGCCCGGGCCGGCGAAGGCCTCCTTGTACTTCTTCTCCAGGTCCTCGACGACTTCCTCCATGTCGGCGCCCTGCGTCTTCGAGTCCACGCCGACGATGGCGGCCGGCACCCCGCCGCGCTCGAAGGTGGCCTTCGTCGCGCGCGAGATGGCTTCCGCCGTGTCCAGCTCATCCCCCAGCGCCATGCCGGCGCCGGAGCCCCGGTCCTCCGGGTTCTCCGGATCCAGGTGTTTGAACCAGAGGACGTCCGTCTCGGGCACCGCGCCGCTGAAGAGGTTGTAGCTGATGAAGAAGTAGGGACTGCCCGGCGCGGGCGTCATGAGGACGCGGTGTGGAGGCACCACCTCCCAGCCCACGACGCGGCCGGTGTCATCGCGGCGCAGCCAGAGGAAGGCCTCGCCCACCAGGTCCACGTGCACCTGGCCGAGCTTCCGGAAGGCGCGTCCGGGGTAGCGCGGGTGCGGCGCTTCCAAGAGGCGCAGCAGCTCGTGGTCGGGCAGCTCCACCAGCTCGCCCGACGCGGTGGCGTCCTTCAGCGCCTTGGTGCGCAGGGCCGGGTTGGCGGACTTCAGCCGCGGGTCGAGCACGCCCAGGATGCCGGGGTGGGCGCGCTTGTAGACGCGCCAGCGGGGCGTCGCCACCGCCTCCGCCACGGTGTCCACGACGGTGCGCAGCCAGCCGTTTTCCTTGTACGCGCGCAGCACCTCTCGGCTGCCCCGGCGCGGGCTGAAGCTGACGACGGGGAGGGCATGGACGAGCGGACCCCGGGGAGCGGGCAGCATGCCCAGGGCTTTGAGGGCGCGGTGGAAGAGGGAGGCCATGCCCTTCGAGAAGGGGCGTCCGACCTGCGCTATTCACCGAACATTAGCTCGCGCGACTCGTGGCGAAGCTGTTGGTTGAGGAGGGGTGGCAATCCCAGATGATATCTGGTAAAATAAGAGAAACCGCCAAATCATGTTTCTGGTGGTCACGGAGTTACTGCAATGACTGCTCGTACCTTTGTCGCCGCAATCCTTGTCGCTGTGCTCGCTTCCGCATGTGGAGGTACTTCTGAGTCTGGGTACAGCGTCACCAGCGGAGAGGATTCCGTACTCATCGTTCGGCACGATGGAGAGTCCACCGCCGCGACGGATGGCACGCTCTTCATGGAGGACATGAGCAGGGGAGAGGTTTCGAAGGTCGCCGCGCCTGAGGTTACGGCCTCCGGATACTGTTGCGCCAGCTGCACGCCGCCTGATGAAGATGGCGTAATCATCTGCACGGGTTGCCGCGAGGGCACGTGCGCCGAGACCGAAGGATCCTAGGTGGGTCTTAAGCCAGACAGTCAGTCGTCTGCTTCCTCGAACACCGCATCCTCCGTCCCGCGCTGCCGCCCGGCGGCCCCCGTGTTGCGGCGCTTGGGGATGACGTAGAGGTAGATGGGCCACGCGAAGGCGTCCGCTCGGTCGTCCCTCGCGTGGCCGCCCTCCTGGCCGGTGAACTTCGCCAGCTGCGCCTCCAGCTTGTCGTGCTTGCCCACCATGTGGACGAGGCCCGCCTTCGCGTAGGAGGACACCGGCGCCGCGCGCTCCGCCTTCGACTGCATGGCGCGCTCGGTTAGCACCTTCACCTTCTTCACCGTGCGGATGGTGCTCTTCACCATGCTGCCGCCGGTGTTGCTCTCGGCGAACACCCAGGCGTTGGACTTCCCGTTGCCGCGCTTCTTCGCGAAGGGCTCCCAGGCCTCCAGCGCCTTGATGGCCTCGCGCGCCCAGACCTCGGGCTCCGGCGTGCGCAGTGAGGCGTCCTGCAGCACATAGACGTGGTCCAGCCCGTCCGCCTCCAGGCGCACGCCCAGCACGACGATGCCGTGCATGTCCGCGCCCTTCTTCTCCCCGGTGGCGGGGTCGACGCTCACGATGATGGCGTCGTATTCCTTCGGCGCCTTCTTCGGGTGGATGCGCGAGGCGTTCCAGTCCACGCCCCGGTAGAGCGCCGGGTCCAGGTCGAAGGACAGCTCGCCCATGAACTCGCGCCGGCCTTCAGGCATGCCCATCATCCGGCGCACGTAGCGCTCGTAGGGTGGGTCCAGGTTGGAGAGGTTCTCCAGCGTGGAGCTGCGCGCCAGCACCAGCCCCTCCCGCTCGCTCAGCATTTCGCGGAAGAGCGTCGTCGGCGCGGGCGTGGTGGTGATGACCATCCGCGCCGGCAGCCCCAGCTTCCGCATGCGCGAGCTCGCGAGGCGGTTGACGTCGCGGCATTCCTTGTAGACGGCGATGGCGTCCCCCCGCCACGCCACCGGCTCGTCCGCCCAGATGAACGTGTACTGGTGCCCGCGGAACTTGTCCGCGTTCTTCGCCGGCAGCCACGTCGCCTGCGCGCCGTTGGGCCACACCAGCCGTCGCCGCGACTTCTCCACCTTCGGGAAGAACCAGGGCGGGGAGATGGTGAGGATGCCGCTCGTCCCCTCCAGCTGGTTCTTCACGATCTCCGAGTAGGTGGGGCCGACGATGAGGATGCGCGCTTCGGGGTCCGCGCGGGCCTCGTCGATGACGGCGGCGGCGCCCGCGTACGTCTTCCCGGTGCCGCGCCCGCCCATGAAGAACCAGGTGCGGTAGTGCGCGGGTGGGCGTTGTACCGGTCGCAGCCAGTACTTGTGCTCGTGGTAGAGGAGCACCAGGTCCTGGGGCGTGAGCGCCAGCGCCTCGCAGTGGCCGGCGGTGACGCCCTTCGCCTCGTAGGTGGCGAGGGCCGCTTGCTGGATGAGGGAGTGGTGGCCGTGGGTGTCCGCCGTGATGACGGGGATGCCCTCCAGCAGCGACTCCCCAGCCTTCGCCACGCCCGCGTCAGTCCCCACCGGCGTCCTCGGGGGCGGACTCCGGCGGCGCGTCCTTCGGCGCCTGGGCCTTCAGGTGCTGCGCGATGAAGGTGGCCAGCTTGTCGTCGAGCTTCGCGCGCGCTTCGTCCGGGGTGATGACCTCGAAGAGGGGCCCGTGCCCGTTGCCGGCGGGCGCGGCGGCCTCGCGCGGGACGGTGAAGTCCTTGGGCGCGAGCACGCCCAGGAACCAGCGCGCCCCGCGGCCGTCCATCGTCTTGTCACGGATGGCCTCATTCACGTCCTTCACGAGGCCCTTCTGGAACTCGGCCTGCGCGCGCTCCACTTCCACGACGAACTCGGTGTAGCGGCTGCGCTTGCCTGACTCGATGGCCTCGCGCCCGCGGCGCAGCCAGTTCGTCAGGCGTGCCTCGGTGGTGCCGGCGAGGGCTGCGGCCATGCGCTTCGTGGAGCCCTGGCGCAGCTCCGCCACGATGGCTGTCTGGAGCTTGTAGGTGAGAGTGCTGGCCGGCCCGGTGTACTTCGGCGCGCGCTTCACCCCGGCCGGCTTGCCGGGAGGGCGCTTCGGGTCATAGCCGCGCGGAGGGGACACACCGTCCAGAAGGGGCGCCGCTGGGCCGCCAACGCGAGCAGCGGGCGGGACGCCCACGCCCACGCGCGAAGCGACAGGACGCGCCTACGGGCCGCCAGGAACGCGCAGGGCCCCAAAAAACGGGGGGTCGTCTGTCAGTTCCCCTCGGAAAAACCGCGAGGAATCCGTCGCGCAGGATTGCAGCGCGCCGAGCAATCCCGAATTTTGCCCGGTTTGGGGGTTCCCCACCCCAGGGGGGCATGTAGGACAAGACCGGGTCCGCCACGGGCGGAATGCGCACCGCGTCGTACACGCTCGCCGGCGCGCGCGTTGTCCTCGCGCCGTCCGGCAAGCATCCGCCCTACACGTTCACGTCCGCCCGCCACCCTGAGCGAGCGCACACCGCTTCCCGAACACGGGCGCGCAGGACCTCCCCGGGCCCACTGGCCCAACCGTCGAAACTGCGCGTTTTCGATGTTTGACGTCAGGCTGGTGGGCTCGCTCCTGAACTGGCAGGAGGGGCACCGCGGATGTGGCCAGCCCTTCCACCTGGGCATGCCTTGCCCGCCGTCCACCTGCCACGTCTGCGCCGCGCTGCTCGTGAAGCCCAAGGGCCCAGGGCGCCCTCCGTCCCACTGCGCCGCGGAGCGCTGCCGTCTCGTGGTGGAGCGCAACCGGAAGCGCGAGTGATGCGCCCGGTGTGCGGACCGCATCGCGACGCATGCCGAGCGCATGGCCGCGCTGTGCCGCACCTGCCAGTGCGAGGTGGCGCGGGTGGCAGCGGAGGCACGGCGCGATGTCAGCGAAGAGGCCGAAGTCGCCCGGAAGTTATAGCGACGCCGTCCCTTCTCTCCGGGCATGACCCATCCCGCGACGCGCGTCTTCCCGCTGCTCTTGTCCCCCGAGGAGCGCAAGGCCGGGCTGCCCCGGTCCATCCCGTGGAGCCTGGCCGAGCGCGCCTACGTGGACTACTCGCGGCGCTACGGCACCAGCCAGTCCCTGGAGCGGCTCGCGGAGCGCGGCGGCTTCGGGCCCACGGAACTGGACGTCCACGTGCCCGGCTGGCGGAAGGAAGTAGGGCTGTGACGGCCTGCACCTGCATCCGGGACCGCGCGCCCATGGGCCTGCCGTTCCCGGTGCCGCAGTGTCTGGTCGGAGTGGAACTTCTGTGTATCTCTAAGGGCAGAGGCCTGCCACCCAGTCTACAGGCGGCTGGCCTGCCTACTTCCTCTCGCGTCAGGAGCCCAGGAGGACAGCCGAACCGCACGAGTACGGCGTACCGCCAGAACCGTTCTGTCGGCAGGCCCAAACCCTAACCCGCGCGCTCTCGTTGGTAATGTCCACGTTGTTGCCATCGCTGGTGTTGTAGCCGCTTCCGACGTAGACTTTCGCGAATGCCTTCCACGTTCCGTTAGCCTGCTCGACCTCGATCCAGCCGACGACGCCTTCGTTGTCTGCGTCCGTGTCGGTCACGGTATAGATGTCGCCGTTGTCGTTGAAACAAGTCTTGCCTGCGACGTCCCCGGTATCCGTGGTGCGCGCACATCCGCTCGCTGCGAAGGCAGGAGCGCCGACCAAACAAACCAAAACGGAAACGGCTGCAACCAAAGCCGACCTACGAATGGTCATGCCCTTCATCGTGCATCTCCTGGTCTGTAGATGAATGAGCGCTACTGGCGGACCAAAGCCATACGCCCAGAAATGAAGTTATGCATGTTGTTTGGTTATGTCAAGCAAGTCGGCTTAGGCTTGAATTTGTAGGTGTTGTGCACCAGACGCCTTGCTGTCGCCGCAAAGTTGTCCCCGGCCCCGGCCCCGTCGAGTGAGCTGTCGCGGTGGTGGGCGTGGCAGCCATGGGAGCCCGCCGAGCCACGAAGTCCACTCGCTCCCGGGCGAGGGGCCGCCCCTTCTGTCCGGGCATGCCCCCCCGTTAGCACCGAGTCCGCCGTCCTCATCCTGGCCGTGAGCCAGCTCCTGGTTCCGCTCCTTAACGGGCTGCTGTCGCGTCGGCAGACGAAGCACGAAGCCGCGGCGGACCAGGTGCCGCTGCTTGTGCAGTCGCTAACTGCGGTGGCGCAGGACGTGCGCGACATCAAGGCCGACCTGCGCGTCGTGGGCGAGCACGGCACGAAGCTCCAGCTGATGGATCTGCGTCTCAAGGCGCTGGAGGGGTGGGAGTCTGGCGCTCGGCCGCAGCTTCACCAGGTGGCGAATCAGGTGCAGTTGCTGATGGGGGAGCGCACCTCCCGGCAGCTCCAGCACGCCGCGAACGTGGTGGCCAAGGAGTAAGCGTTCACGGGGGCCGGCGGCCGGGAGCGTGAACTGAGGTTACGTGCCGGGCAGTAGTGAAGGCGCGGGAGCGCGGTGCAGAAGGGCTTCGAGAGCCTCCGTGAGATAGTCGAGCACGTTGCGCTCCTGCTTCCTGAGGCTCATGACGGCGGTGAGGATGCGCTCGACGAAGCGGCTGCCGTCCTCGCTCTGGGTTCCAAAGCTCGTCTTGCGCCAGATGACCGAATGGCGCAGGTCCCTCTCGGCGAGGTTGTTGGTGGGCTCGACGGCCTCGGTATAGACAAACGTCCAGAGGGCGTCTTTGCGCTTGAGGATTTCCCTGGCCGTGCCGGCCACCTTCTTCGGGCACACCTCCGCGGCCTCCGCCAGGAGCCGCTCCACTTCGCGCATCAGCGGCCGCATCCTCCGCTGGAAGGTGGCACGCGTGAGCAGCCCATCGCGCGCCAGGTGCCACCACTCGAACATGACAAAGGCCTCCGCCAGCAGCAG
The DNA here is from genome assembly GCF_003611675.1 of Corallococcus sp. CA053C. Lineage (GTDB taxonomy): Bacteria > Myxococcota > Myxococcia > Myxococcales > Myxococcaceae > Corallococcus. The sequence continues at coordinate 2,758 of NZ_RAWA01000233.1, read as the reverse complement.
TTCTCCCAGCCGCTTCGCCTCCCCTCCACGCTCGACGAAGCCCTCGAACTCACGCACCAGGTGCGCCCAGCAGACCTGCCGTTTGAGGGCGTGCACCCAATTGTAGGCACACCACCTGTCGGAGATGAGCGTGCCCCGAAAGCCCTGGCCCAACATCGTCTGGGCGACGGCCTTGCCGCGACTCTTGACGATGAGGAAGACCGCCACGGTCGCGGTGCTGGCCACCCACAGCCAGGCCCTGGCATGCTTCTGCCACCAGCCGGTTTCATCCTGATGGACGGCCGGCTGCGTCCGCATGTACGCGCGCGCCTCGCTCACTGGAGCCGCGAGGGCGCTGCTCACCAACTGCTCGAGGTTGCTGACGCTGCCGAGTGCCAGCTCCACACCCAGCACGTCCTCCAGCAACTCCTGCACCCGCCGCTTGGACAGGCGGAAGCGTCCGGTGGCAAGGGCGATGAAGCCCGTCAGGCGCGGACCGAAGTTGCCCTCGGGTACGCCCTCCGGCAGCGGTGCGCAGCGCCAGTCATTGCAGCCGGCGCACCAGCCCGCATGCAGCTCGTACTGCTTCACCTCGGGCACAATCCGCAGCAACTCCACCACCTGGTGGACTCGCGCGGGCGGCGCGCCCTCCAGCCGCAGCAGCGGCCCGTTGCAGCCCGTGCAACGCTCCGGCGCTGGCACCGCGACTACCTCAGTGACTTTGTCCGGCGGCAACAGCTCGCGCTTGCGGCCCTTGTGCCCAGGCTGGCCTCCGGGCTTACGGCCCGTCGGCTCCGACTTCCTCGGTGGCATCCCGGGCGGGTCGGTGGAGGGGGGCTGCGAGGTGTTGCGCGAGGTGCGGCGCAACTGCGCCTCCAGCTCCGCGATGCGGGCGTCCTGCTGCTCGATTCGCGCGAGCGCCGCGCTCAGCCGTCGCTCCAGCTCCGCGATGCGCGCATCTCTTGGGTCGCGCGTCGCCACGTCCCACCAGAGTTCGCATGCACCCGGCTCGCGTCGAGCGCGGTGAGTCCCACCGGTCGCAGCCCAGCTGGCTCCTCAGGCGAGCGCTACCCCGTGAACGCTTACCACCGGACAATCTTCACATCACCCTGGATTGATGGTTATCAAAGAACATCCTAGAAATCATGTCGCTGCCATGGTTGGCGGTAACTCGCATCCAGTACTTGAAGGAGTCTCGACATGATGAATCGCACAGCCCTGCTGGGATGGGTTCTTACCGCCGCGTTGGGAAGCGCCTGCGGTGCTGGCAGAGATGAGCCCTCCACCCCGGAGTCCCTGGGAACCACCGAGGTGTCGCTGGCGCCCGTTGAGCTCAACCAGGCTTCCGGAAGCTGCGACTTGGGGAACTACGTCACCATTGGCTGGGACGGGGGAGAATACGGCAAGGGGTCGTACAACAAGGCCACCGACAACTTCTGCATCTGGGATGAGAAGGAGGACAGCATGCGCGTCGGCGTCCACTGGAAGCTCGGGGACGGCTCCCGCCAGGGCATCTGTTACTTCACCGGCGGGAATGGGAACAGCGGGTCATGCAACAAGGATCTTCCCGAAGGAAAGCATCTGGACATGCGCATCGGTCGCTGCAATGGCAGCGTCTACCCTTGTAACGCCCCCTCTGGCGCTGGCTGGCAGTGGGACCCCTCGGGCAGTGGCACGTCGACCTGACCGGGCATGAGCACGGGCTGGAGGGTGCGTGGCATCCTCCAGCCTGGCGGCTGCGTCAGTTGCAGTGAACACGGACGCCAAGGACACAGGCTCTGGCCATCCGTGACCGACGTTCCTGCCTGCGCTTCAACCCAGGTCTCTGGGCCAACTCCGCGGACGCCACGGAGAATTTGGGTCAGTAGGGTCTGCTGAAACGCTCTTGATCACGGAGAGGAAATCGACGCGGCGCAGGTAGACGTCCGCGACAATCTCATCGTGCCGCGGCGTGTGGCGCACCAGGACAACCTCGTATTCCGCCGCATCGCCATAGTCATCCGTACCGAGCGCTACCAACTCACCAACGCACGGCACGCGAGAGAGCTTTTTCGGGGGGCCAAAGACCTTGAAGGCCGAGTCGCCGTCGTAGCTGGGATTGAGGAACAGCATCACCGACACCGATGCGGCTTGATCGTGCTGGGGCATCCGGGCTGGATAGCCTGTCGCGCTGACAGTTTCCATGGGGCGCCCCTTCTCCGGTGAACACTCGCAGTCCCCGGAGTTCGCCGTGCCCATCATCACTTCGCAGCGCGCCGCCTTCCTCGCCCTCGTCCTCGCGCAGATGCACTCGCCCTACCGCTGGGGCGCGAAGGGCACGCCGGTCTCGAAGGACGGCCCGCGCCCTTTCGACTGCTCCGGCCTCGTGACATGGGCCTTCCACCAGGTGGGCGGGAAGGACTGGCGGGCGACGCACAACACGGACCGGTTGTGGGCGGAGTGCGCGCCGGTGGCGAGCGCGGCGGACCTGCAGCCCGGGGACCTGGTGCTGTACGGCAAGGCCGGGGACCCGGACCACGTCATGGTGCACGTGGGCGCGGGCGTGGTGGTGGGCGCGTCCGGGGGCGGTAGCAAGACGCTCACGCTGGAGGACGCGAAGCGCGCGGACGCGAAGGTGAAGTCCTTCACCCGCGTGGCGTACCGGCCCGACGTCCTCGGCTTCCGGCGCCTGCCCTTCGTCTCCTGACGGGGCCGCCCCTTCCTCCTGGTGCAGCTCACCCGTCGCACCAGAAGACGCGCCGCATGACGACCGCCACCCCGTACACCCCGCCCCCCGAAG
>NZ_RAWA01000232.1 GCF_003611675.1 Corallococcus sp. CA053C | reverse complement strand
GGGGGGCACGGCGGGAAGAAGGGAGACGGCCCCCGGGGCCCGGAGTGGAAGGGCGAAGCGCCCCCTCCACTCCGGTCCGCGAGGGCCCGGGACCACTGGGGGACGACTAGCGCAGCTGCAGGAACGAGAACGACAGACCCGTGTGCGTCGCGACCAGCTTGCCGCTCAGGTCGCTGAGCTCGCGGAAGTTCGTGTTGGTGCCGCCGTTGGTGAACTCGGTGAACAGGGTGCGGTTGTCGGCCTGGAACAGGAAGGAGCTGCCCGTGCTGGCCGGCAGGGTGTCCACCAGCGTGGCCTTCGTGATGTTCGCCAGGTCCAGCTTCCACCACCGCCACGCCACGGCGCTCGCGATGACGCGCGGGTGCGTGCCGTCCGCCACCGTGTAGGTGGACTCGTCCAGCACGCGCAGGTAGCCGGAGCCCGTGGGGCCCTGGAGCAGCGAACCCGTGGCGCCGCCGTTTGTCAGGTCGCCCAGCACCTTGTAGAAGGCCTTGTCGTAGGTCGCCGTCTTCGGATCGAACTTCAGCAGGCAGGGCGTGGGCACGTCCGGGTTGGCCTGCGCCGTGCGCTTCACCGCGGCGCCGTAGGCCTCCGTCGCCAGGTACACCTGGCCGTCCGCGCCCACCACGCCGTCACGCACGTAGCCGCAGCGGTCGTCCGTGACGACCTGGGCGGTGTCGTTCGCCGTGTCCAGGACGATGATGCCCGCCTTCTTCGTGATGCCGATGCCCGCGGCCGGACGCCAGCCCAGCGGCATCAGCACCTGGGTGCCCACGCGAATGGGGTTGGACGCGAACGTGAGGATCGTCCCCTCAATCGTCATGGCCGGCAGGGAGATGCTGTTCGTCAGCGTCATCTCCTTCGGGTTCCAGATGATGATCTGCGAGGTGCGACCGTCGAAGTAATACGCCTTCGTCTCCGACACGAACTGGAACTGGTTCTGGTACTCGCCAATCGAGGAGAGGCCCTTGCTCGCGAAGCTCACCTCGCCGGCCTTCTCCAGTTTGTTGTCGTTCGTCACGTTGTAGCGGGTGACGACGGCGGACTCGCTGCTGGAGACGAAGAGGGCGCCCGACTTCGAGATGCCGGAGCCCAGCGCGCGGCCGTCGATCTCCGTCGCGTTCTCCAGCGACAGGGGCTCGGTGTGGTCCACCTTGTCCGTCAGGATGACGTAGCTCTGGGACTCGGAGTCGGTGCTTACCTGGGCGACGAACGCATACAGCGGCGACGTGTTGGTGCCGGCGTCCGGGAGGGGGTCGACCGGGTCGTCACCGCAGGCGACGACGAAGGCGCAGGCGAACGCCGTGAGGACGCGGCTGGAGATGCGAAGGAAGGATGAGGGCTTCAAGGACTTCCCTTTCGGTGGGGGTGCGGGGGCTGCGTGCGAAGGCGGGAGGCGCTGTTCAGCGCTCCAGCGTGAACTTGGCGGCGAGGCTGCGGCCGGGGCGTTGGACGCCGTAGAAGTCGAAGGTCCGCGCGTTGGTGAGGTTCTGGAGATCCAGCGTCCAGCTCAGCTTCGTGGGCGTGTCGCGCAGCACGTAGGTGAGCGCCACCGAGTGCGTGAGCTGGGAAGGGATGCGCCGCTTGGTCTCCTCGGCGCCCACGCCTCCCCAGGCACGGAAGAACTCGTGCACGTAGCGGGAGCGCAGGGTCACGAGCAGCTCGTCCTGGGCGCGCAGCAGGTCGGTCACCTTCACCTGCGCGCTGCCGTTGGCCAGCAGGGAGGGGCGGTTGGGGACGCGCTGTCCCTGGAAGGCGCCGAAGGTGCCCTCGCCTGACACGTTGCGCACGTCCTGCCAGGTGGCATTGCCGTCCAGCGACAGGAGCTGGCCGGGGGACGTCCAGCCCGCGGCGCCGACGACGCCCAGCGAACGCGCGCCGTAGACGTTCTGGTAGAGGGAGAAGCTCCCCTGCGGGATGAGCGTGATGAGCTGATCCGCCAGGCGCGCGAAGCCGCCAGCGTTGGCGCGGAAGGAGCCGAAGCGACCGGGCAGCAACGAGACGCCCAGGCCCAGGTTGAAGTTGTGACTGGTCTCGGGGACCAGCTCCAGGTTGTCGTCGATGAGCAGGCCGTCGCCGAAGAGCTCGTCTGGACGTGGCAGGCGCGTGGCCCACTCGTAGGACGCCTTCGCGGTGAGGGCGGGCGAGAGGCGCAGGCGCAGGCTGTCGCCGATGCCCACCTCGTGCGTGGTCCGGCCCAGGTCCAGGAACTCGTTGCTGGCGAGCAGCTTCTTCGCGCTCGTGGACTGGAGGTAGTCCTTGGCGAAGGCGACGTTCTGCAGCCGGCCCTCGAAGGCGTCGTACTGGTACTCCAGCCCCGTCACGAGCGAGCCCACGTCGCGCGCCGCGGAGAGCGGATCCGTCTGGCCGAGGGCCTGGAGCTGGCGGTCCTCGCCCGTGCGCACGACGAAGGTGGGCGCCACCGCGAGCCGCAGGACGTGCGATCCGCCTGGAATCCAGCTCGCGTTGAAGCGCGCGAAGGCGGTGTGCTGGTTGACGTAGCGTTCCACCGCCCGGGACTCCATCTCGCCCCCGGTGGGCAGGGTGAAGAAGCAGCGGCCGTACCAGTCGTAGCGGCATGTGCTCACGTCCAGGAAGCGGCTGCGGCGGAACGTGTAGCCGCCCACGGTGTCCACGCTGAGGCCCTGGCTGAAGGCCTGCGCGTAGCGCAGCGTGGTGCCCGCGGAGCCCTCCGCGCCCGTCACGTCGCCGTAGACCTGGGACATGGACGTGTTGTGCTGGATGTCCCGGTCGGACGCGTTGACGAAGGCGCGCACCAGCAGGCGCTGGGCCCACGGCCGGTTCACGTAGCCCACCTCCAGGCTCGCGCCGCCGGCCTGGTAGCCATCGTGGAAGCGGGGCAGCCGCGCGGGCACCAGCTTGCCCACGTCGTTCGCGACCTCCACATCCACGGGGTAGTCGTTGCGCGCGTTGTCGTAGAAGCCGTGCGCACGCACCAGCAGGCCGGTGGACTCCTGGAGGTGGTGGCCGCTCGCGGTGAGGCGGTGCGTGTCGAAGGAGCCCAGCTCGTAGGACGCCGCGCCCCCCGAGCCGTCCACGTCCTGATCAGTGACGAGCTGCACGGCGCCGCCCAGCACGTCCGCGCTGAAGCGGATGGGCACCACGCCCTGGTAGACCTCCATCTGCTGCACCAGGTTCACCGGCACGTTGGCGAGCCCCGGCCCGTAGCCCGCGAACTCCAGCGGGATGCCGTCGATGAAGAAGCGCACCTGGTCGTCCGACAGGCCCGCCAGCGAGATGCGCGTGCTGCTGCCCAAGCCACCCGCCCGGCGCACGTCCACGCCCTCGGTGCGCGCCAGCGCCTTGCCCAGGTCGGCGGTCTCGTGGCCGATCTGCTCCATCTCCACGACCTGCACCGCCTCCGCGGACTGGCGGCGGCGCTCGGCGGCGGATTCACCGACGACGGTGATCTCGATGACGTTCTCATCGCCGCCCACGTCTGGCGCGGTGGAGGGCGGCTCCGCGGGTTGCGCCGCGACCGGGCTGGACGGCGCGGCGGCTTCCGGAAGCCGGAAGGCGTACGTGTAGAGGACGCGGAAGGGCTTCGCGACGCCGTCACGCTTCCCGGGCTCGAAGCGGAACTGGAGCGCGGCCGTGCGCGCGGCCTCGTCGAAGCCGTGACCCACGGGCTCCAACACCTCGGCCTGGGTGACCTGTCCCTGGGCGTCCAGCTTCAGGCGCAGGCGCACGTTCGCTTCCAGCCGCGCCTGTCGGGCCTCGGCGGGGTAGGTCGCCTCGATGAACTGGATCAGCTTCGGCGCTTCGATGACGGGAGCCGCCGGAGCGGGCGCCGTCTGCTCCGCGGGCGTGTCGGTCCGCGCTGCTTCAACGCCGCCCGTCTGCATCGCACCCGCATGCGCCGGCCCGCCGACCCACAGGCTCGACAGCAGTGCCGCGACCGTCCCGAACCGCCCCGTCCTGCTCATGATTTTGAAAATGGTTATCATTTTCAGCGGTGGGACGTTTAGCGGCTCCGAGTCTGGGCTGTCAAGACTTCACGGTGGATCAGGCTGCGCGGGCCTGCGGTGCGCGCACGGTGTGGAGCCCATCCGCGACGCGGAAGGCGAGCTGGAGCGCCTGGGTCGCGTTGAGGCGCGGATCGCAGTGCGTGTGGTAGCGGCTGGAGAGGTCGTCCTCGGACACATCCAGCGGACCGCCGAGGCACTCGGTGACGTCCTGGCCCGTCATCTCCAGGTGGAGGCCGCCGGGGTGGACGCCTTCGGCCGCCGCGACCTGGAGGAAGGCCATCACCTCCGCGAGGATCCGCGCCACCGAACGCGTCTTGTAGCCGTTGGTCGCCTTGTGTGTGTTGCCGTGCATCGGGTCGATGGACCACACCACGGGGCTGCCGTGGCGGCGGGTGGCGGCCATCAGGCGGGGCAGGCACTCGGCGACCTGATCCGAACCGAAGCGCCCGATGAGCGTGAGCTTGCCCGGGATGCCCCGTGGGTTGAGCGTGTCGATGAGGCGCAGGAGGTCGTCCGCCTCCATCGTGGGGCCGCACTTCAAGCCGATGGGGTTCTGGATGCCGCGCATGAACTCCACGTGGCCGCCTTCCAACTGGCGCGTGCGCTCGCCAATCCAGAGCATGTGCGCGGACGTGTCGTACCAGTCGCCCGTCGCCTCATCGACGCGGGTCATGGCCTGCTCGACGTTGAGCAGCAGGGCCTCATGGCTGGTGAAGAAGTCCACCGGGCGCACGGCGCCCTCGGTCTCCGGCCGGTGTCCCAGGAGCTGGGCCAGGTCCGCGTAGCCTTCACGGGCCAGGGCGCGCACCAGTTGCAGTGTCTCCGCGGACTGGTGGTAGGCGCGCAGCAGGCGCTGCGGATCCGGCGTGCGCTCGCGGGCGTTGAAGTCCATGCCGTTGATGATGTCGCCGCGGTAGCTGGGCAACGTGACGCCGCCCACGGTCTCCGTGGCATTGGAGCGCGGCTTGGCGAACTGGCCCGCGATGCGGCCCACCTTCACCACCGGGCAGCCGCCCGCGAACGTCAGCACGCCGGCCATCTGCAACAGGAGCTGGAAGGTGCTCCGGACGTTGTCGGCGGCGAACTCCTTGAAGCTCTCCGCGCAGTCACCGCCCTGGAGCAGGAACGCCTTGCCCTGGGCGACCTGTCCCAGCGCGTCGCGCAGTCGGCGCGTCTCCGCGGCGGTGACCAGGGGCGGCAGGGTCGCGAGCTCCGCCTCCACGCGCGCGAGGGCCGCGAGGTCGGGGTAGTCATCAGGCAGGTAGCGCACCGGCTTCGAGCGCCAGGAGGAGGGAGACCAGGGGGTGTTCATCGCGGGAGCGCCGTTTCTCGCGGCGGCAGGATTCCCTGCGCGACGCAGAAGTCGAGGTATCGGTAGAGGAGCTTCCGGTCGGTGGCAGGGCAGGTGACGCCCGTGCCCTCCAGCGCGGCCAGCAGCCGTTCGCAGCGGATGGGCCCCAGCCCGAAGGCCGGTGCGGAGTCACCGCCGCGCAAATCAAAGAACGCGAGCGTGGCGTCATGGCCCCCCGAGCCCCGCGCCACCCGCTCGCGCCACTCGGGGACGTGACAGAGCTCCAGCGGGTAGCCGTAGTCGCGCACCCAGCCGAACAGCTCGGACAGGCGCACCTCCGCCGTCGGCGTGACGTTGAACACCGCGCCCGGATGCGAGCGCCGCGCGAGCTGGACGATGGCGCGGGCCACGAAGTCCACCGGCGTCCACACCTCGCCGACGTCGAGCAGTGGCAGCGCGCGCACGGGGAGTCCCGCCAGCACGATGCGCCACACCAGGTCCTGCGTGTTGACGAGCCCGGTGTCCGGCGCGCCCACCACGCGGCCCAGGCGGTACACCGTCGCGGGCAGGCCGCGCTCCGACGCCTGCTGCACCAGCCGCTCCGCGATCCACTTGCTCTGCTGATAGCCGTCGCGCAGGCCGGGGTGCGCGGGGACGAAGGACTCGGGCACGTCCGGGGAGAGGTTCGCCTGGGGCGCCACCGCCAGCGTGGACACGTAGTGGAAGGGCTTGGGCCGCACGGCGGCGGCCAGCTTGAGCAGCTCGCGCGTGCCCCGCACGTTGACGCCCTGGAGGCTGCCGTACTCCCGCACCACGCTCACCACGGCGGCGTTGTGGATGATGGCGTCGCACTCCGCGGCCAGGCCATGGAAGCGCGCGGCGTCCAGGCCCAGCAGGGGCTGCGCCAGGTCCGCCGGCAACGCGAGCACCCGCGCCTCCAGCCCCTTCGTCGAATGCTGCTGGCCCAGCAGCGCGGAGCGCAGGCGCGTCATCGCCTGCGCCTCGTCCTTCGCGCGCACGGTGCAGATGATGCGCGCGTCCGTCTGGGCCAGGAGCTGGTGGAGCAGGTGCGCGCCGACGAAGCCGGTGGCGCCCGTGAGCAGGACCTGGCGGACGCCGGTGCCCAATCGCGAAGCCTCGCGCGCCCAGGCCTCGCCGGTGGTGGCGGGGACGACGTCCTCACCCAGCTCCGCGTCCGCGAGCATCGCGGCCGTGAGGCCTCCGGGTTCGGGGCCCTCCGCGCTGCCACGCTGGAGCGCCTGGGCGAGGCCCGACACCGTGGGGTGGCGGAAGACGGTGGCCACGGGCACCTCGCGGCCCACCGCGACGCCCAGTCGGTTGGCGACCTGGATGCTCTGGAGGGACTGGCCGCCCAGCTCGAAGAAGTCGTCCTGGAGCGACGTGGCGGCGCGCCCCAGCACCTGCTCCCACACCTGAAGCACCGTGCGCTCCAGCGGCGTCGCGGTGGCGATCAGCTCCGCGACCTCGTCCGAGGGCAGGGCGTTCTTCAGCGCGTTGCGGTCGATCTTCCCCGTGTGCGTGCGGGGCAGCCGGTCCACATAGACAAAGGCGCCGGGCACCATGGGCGCGGGCAGCGCGGCCAGCAGGTGCTTGCGCAGCTCCGAGGGCGTGGGCTCGGGCGAGGCGACCAGGTGCGCGCACAGCCGGCGCGAGCCTCCCGGAAGCACCTGGCCCACGACCGCGGCCTCGCGGACACCCGGATACCGCAGCAACACGGTTTCAACTTCACCCGGGTCGATGCGGTGGCCGCTGATCTTGAACTCGTCATCCACCCGGCCCACGAAGACGAGCTGGCCGTCCTCGCGCACGCGGACCTTGTCGCCGGTGCGGTAGGCGCGCGGCCGGCCTTCCAGGAACTCCAGCCGGGTGAAACGCGCGGCGTCCAGCGCCGGGCGTCCCAGGTAGCCGCGCGCGAGGCCGCCGCCCATCAGGCACAGCTCGCCCTCCGCGCCCGGTGCCGCCAGCCGCCCCTGGGGCGCGAGGACCGCCGCGACCACGCCCGGAAGGGGACGGCCGATGGGGACCTCGTCACCGGAAGGAATCGCATCAGGCCCCGCGAGGGTGGCGACGGTGGCCACCACGGTCGCCTCGGTGGGACCGTAGGTGTTGAGCAGGTGCACGCGGTCGCCCGCGACGTCCTTCCACCGCGCGATGCGCTCCGGCAGGGCCGCCTCTCCGCCGATGATGACCGTGCGCAGGGAGTCCGGCAGTCGGGCCGCGCCGGTGGACAGGCTGTAGGCCAGCTCGTGCCAGAAGGCGGTGGGCAGGTCGAGCAGCGTGATGCCGTGCTCGGCGCAGGCGTCCATCAGGCGCGGCACGGACTGGAGCATCTCGTCCGTGCGCAGCACCAGTCGCCCGCCCGCGCACAGCGTGACGAAGATCTCCTCGACGCTCGCGTCGAAGTGGAGCGGGGCGAACTGGAGCACCCGGTCCTTGGGACCGACGCCGTAGCGCTGCGTCGCACCCGCGACGAAGTGGGCCAGCGCGCCCCGGGAAATCTGCACGCCGTTGGGCTGGCCGGTGGAGCCGGAGGTGTAGATGACGTAGGCGAGCCGGGCCTCCGCGTCGGAGGCGGGGACGAGCGGTGCGGCCTCTTCACGCGGACGGAGCTGGCTCACGACGAGGATCCCGGGCGCGGTCGGATCCGCGTCGGGCGTCACTCGCTCGGACACCACCATCACGGAAGGCCGCGCATCCTCCAGGATGGCCGCGTTGCGCGTGGCCGGACCCGTGGGGTCGAGCGGTAGGTAGCCCGCGCCCGCGAACAGGACTCCCAGGCTCGCGACGATGGCGTCGGTGCCCCGGGGGATCTTCACCGCCACCACCGTGTCCGGCTGCACGCCCGCATCCGTCAGCCGCAGCGCCAGCGCCTGGGACGCCGCCACCAGCTCGCGGTACGTCATCCGCCACGCGCCGTGCTCCAGTGCGACCGCCTCGGGCCGCTCCTCGGCCCGAGCCTTCAGCAACTCCACCACGGGCCGCACGTCGGGCACCGGCCCGCCATCGAGCACCGAGGCCCCCGGACCCGCGACCGCGCTGGCGCTCCAGTCCGACGGGCCTCGCCGCACGGGGTACTCGGGCGCGAGGAGCAGCGACTCCAGGAGCAGGAGGAAGCCCCGCTGGTGCAGGGCCAGCGACTCCTCCGTGTAGCAGGCGGGGTTCGCGTCCAGGTCATGGAAGCCGAACGACAGGTCCTCCACCGGACCGGCGGAGATGTTGTGCGCCGTGCCCGACACGCCCGCGAAGTCCAGGGCGTAGTCGAACGGCATGATGTTGACGACGGGGCCGAAGAGCTTGCGCTGGCCCCCCACGAGGCGCAGGTCGCGCCGGAGCTGTTCGTACCGGTAGCGCAGGTGCGGACGCGCGGCCTTCATCTCCGCCGCCACGTCACGGGCCAGCGCGTACAGCCCCGCGTCCGGTCGCACGGCGATGCGCAGCGGCACGATGTTCATCGCCATGCACGGCACCCGCAGCGCCGCCGACCCCAGCCGCCCCATCACCGGCAGGCCCAGCACCACCTCCGCCGCGCCCGTCCGCTGATGCAGGTAGATGGCCGTCACGGCCAGCACCAGGTCGGACCAGCTCACGCCCGCCTGCTTCGCGCCGTTCTGCAGGGCCAGCATCAGGTCGACGGACAGGGCCTCCGAGCGCCGCAGGAAGCGCGAGGACATGGGCGCCGCGTCCGCCAGCAGCGCGGGCGTGGGGGCGTCCTCGAAGCGCGCCACCCAGAAGTCGCGGTCCGCGAGCCACTGGGGACTGTTCCGGTACGCCCGGTCCTCGTCCAGCACGGGCCCCAGGCGGTTGAAGCCCGTGGGCGCCACCTTGCCGGTGGCGTTCGCCGTGTAGAGCTCCGCCACCCGCCGCGCGAGCAGCGAGAAGCCATAGCCGTCCATGGCGATGTGGTGGATGCGCTGGAACCAGAAGGATCGCTCGGGCCCCACCGTGAGCAGGGCCTGGGAGAACAGCGGTCCCTTCGCCAGGTCCACCGTGTGGCCCAGGTCCCGCCACATCCACGCCTGCGCGGCGGCCCAGGGATCCGCCTCCGCGCCCAGGTCCACGCGTTGGAGCGTCCAGTCCATCCCGGCGTCGAGGACCTGTCGCGGTCCTGCCACGTCCGTCACGAAGCGCGCATGCAGGGCCTCGGCTTCCGCCACCGCGCGGCGCAGGGCGGCTTCGAAGCGCACCGGATCCACCGCGCCGTGGAGCTCGATGCACTCCCCGGCGTTGTACACCGGGCTCTTGGGGTCGAGCTGCTGCCCCACCCAGATGCCGTGCTGGGCCGCGGACAGCGGGTGGCTCTCGTCCTGTGACTCGTGCATGACGCGGGACTCCGAAAGGGAAGGGGGAGGCGGGCTACGACGCGCGCGCGCCGGGCGCGCCAGGCTCGGCAGGCTGCTTCGCGGCGAGCAGCGAGTACCAGTCGGTGAGCGTCGGCTTCTCCGCCAGCTCCACGAAGGACACCTCGGTGCCGTGCTGCCGCCAGCGCTCCACCAGGCTCATCAGGCGGATGGAGTCCATGCCGCGCTCGAGCAGGTTGTCGTCCTCGCCAATCGCCGTCGCGGACTCCATCAACAGCTCCGCCACGTCCGCGCGGAGCTGCTCGCGGCTCACCGCGGGCGTGGACTCCGACAGGGGCAGCGCGTCGATGAGCTGTTGCGTGGAGGTGACGACCGCGCAGAGCTGCGAGGCGTAGTCGAGCGCCAGCCGGTGCTTCTCCAGCGAGAAGTCCGCCACCGCGTCCGCGACGAGGAAGGGGCGCACCTCGCTCATGAAGCCGTCGCTCGCCGTCTGCAGACAGCCGATGTGCGCGTAGATGCCGCAGATGATGAGCTGATCCCGCCCCTGCGCGGCCAGGGCCTCCATCAGCCCGGTGCGGCGGAACGCGCTGTAGCGCCACTTGGTGAGGAAGAGGTCGCCCTCGCCAGGGGTGAGCGCGTCGATGATCTTCTGCTTCTCCTCCGGGCCGCCCCGGACGCCAGCGCCCCAGAAGTCCAGCAGCAGGCCGCGCTGCTCGGGCGTCTGGCCTTCCGGCTGGGCGGAGTACACGACGGGGATGCCCAGCTTCGCGCAGTGCGCGCGCAGGCGCTGGATGTTGGCCACCAGCTCCGTCACCGGGGGCTGACCGGGCGTGAAGGCGTCCACGAAGTAGCGCTGCATGTCGTGGATGAGCAGGGCCGCGCGCTTCGGGTCCGGCGTCCAGGACACCTTGTTCCGGGGCAGGTCCTCCGCGCCGGGCATGGAATAGGGGGCGATGGCAGGCAGGGCCATGGGTGACTCCAGGTTCAGGGGGAGGGAGTGGAGAGGGATTGGCGGAGGCTGTCGCGGAGGGCCTTCTTGCTGACCTTGCCCACGCCCGTCTGCGGGAAGGCCGCGACGAACTCGATGCGGTCCGGGATCTTGAAGGCCGCGAGCCCGCGCTGGCGCAGGAAGGCGTTGAGCGCCGACGCGGCCGGAGCCTCGCCTCGCGGGATGACGACGGCGCAGGTGCGCTCGCCCAGGAACTTGTCGGGGATGGCCACCACCGCCGCGTCGCTCACCGAGGGGTGCGCGAGCAGGTGGTTCTCCACCTCCTCGGCCGCGACCTTGTCGCCGCCCCGGTTGATCTGATCCTTCGCGCGGCCCTCCACCACGAGGTAGCCCTCGGGCGTCAGGCGCACCAGGTCGCCGGTGCGGTAGAAGCCGTCGGACGTGAAGGCCCGCGCGTTGTGCGCCTCCGCGTTGTAGTAGCCGCGGATGGTGTACGGCCCACGCGTGAGGAGATGTCCCGTCCCGCCGGGCGCCACCGGAACGTCGTCGTCATCCACCACGCGCAGCTCGTCCGCGTCGGACATGGGGCGGCCCTGCGTGGTGACGATGAGCTGTTCGGGGTCGTCCAGCCGCGTGTAGTTGACCAGCCCCTCGGCCATGCCGAAGACCTGCTGGAGCGCGCAGCCCAGCGTGGGACGCACGCGCGCGGCGGCCTCGTCGCTCAGCCGTGCCCCGCCCACCTGGAGGACCTTGAGACTGGACAGGTCGTGCCGCTTCGCCTGCGAGGAGTCCAGCCACACCATCGTCAGCGGAGGGACGAGCGCGGTGGCGGTGACGCGCTCGCGCTCGATGAGCGGGAAGGCCACGTCGGGGCTGGGGTGCAGCGCCATCACCGCCGTGCCACCGGCGTAGAAGGTGCCCAGCACGCCGGGCGAGCTGAGCGGGAAGTTGTGCGCCGCTGGCAGCGCGCACAGGTACACCGTGTCGCGGTCGAACCGGCACACGTCCACGCTGGCTCGCACGCTGTAGAGGTAGTCGTCGTGCGTGCGAGGGATCAGCTTGGGCACGCCGGTGCTGCCGCCCGACAGCTGGAAGAACGCCACGTCCGACGGAGCAGGGCCCTCCAGCGTCACGGGCTCCGTGGGCACGGACGCGAGCGCGGTGTGCGACCCCGCGTCACCCAGGACGAGCACGTGCTTCAGCGTGGGCGTGGCGGCCTTCACCTGCTCCGCGAGCGCGCGGTAGTCGAAGCCGCCGAAGCGGTCCGGGATGACGTACGCCACCGCCTCGGTGAAGGCGCAGAAGTAGCCGATCTCCGACGCGCGGTGCGCGGGCAGGGCGAACACCGGCAGCGCGCCCATGCGGAAGAGGGCGAAGACGACCTCGTAGAACTCCGCGACGTTGGGCAGCTGCACCACCACGCGGTCCCGTGCGCGAATGCCCAGCGCGTGGAACCCGGAGGCCATCCGATCCACGCGCGCGTCCAGCTCCGCGTACGTCCACCGGTGCGTGCCCGCCACCAGCGCCACGTGCGTGCCGAAGTCCCGGGCGCGGTCGCGCAGGAGCTGACCGAACGTCTCACCGCGCCAGTAGCCGGCCTCGCGGTAGCGCCGGGCGAAGTCCTCGGGCCAGGTGGGGCAGCCCGGCAGGTGTTCGCGGGCCGGGCTCACGGCTGCACCCCGGCGCCACCCAGGCCCATGGCCTGGAGCATGGTGCGGAACTTCGCCTCCGTCTCCGCCAGCTCCGCCTCCGGCGTGGAGCCCACGACGACGCCCGCGCCCGCGAACAGGCGCAGCGTGTGCTCGTCCGCCTCCGCGCAGCGGATGGTAACGGCCCACTGCCCGTCGCCGTTCGCGTCGCACCAGCCCACCGTGCCCGTGTAGTAGCCGCGCTGGAACGGTTCGATGTGGCCAATGGCCTCGTGCGCCAGCTCCGTGGGGTGGCCGCACACCGCGGGCGTCGGGTGCATCGCGAGCGCCAGCGTCAGCGACGTGATGGAAGGGTCCTTCAGCTCGCCCTGGATGCGGCTGGACAGGTGCCACATGGTCTGCGTGCTCACGAGCGACGGGCCCCGGGGCACGTCCAGCGTCTTGCAGAAGGGACGCAGCGCTTCAGCCACCGCGTCGATGACGACCGCGTGCTCGTGCAGATCCTTGGGTGAGGCCATCAGCCGCGTCGCCCGCGCCTGGTCCTCCACCGGATCCGGGCTGCGCGCCGCGGAGCCCGCGAGCGGATTGGCGATGACCTGCAACCCGGAGCGCGACACCAGCAGCTCCGGGCTCGCGCCGATGAGCGTCCGCCGGCCCGAGGCCCCGTCCGCGTGCGGCGGCAGGTCCACCGCGAACGTGTAGCCATGCGGGTTGCGCCGGGCCAGGTTGTGCAGCAGCTGGCGCAGGTCGATGGGCGTCGCCGTGTCCAGGTGCAGCGAGCGCGACAGCACCACCTTGCGCAGCGGCCCTTCCTGCATGAGCTTCAGCGCCGCCGCCACGCCGTCCAGGTACGCGGCCGGCTCCGGCACGGGGCGCATCGTGTACTTCGCCGCCAGGGGAAGCTGCGCGGGAGCGGCCGGGTCGAACACCAGCGGCCCCGCGCGCTGCAACGTCATGGGCACCACCAGCTGCGCGGCCACCCGGCCGTCGAAGGGCACCGCGCCCACCGCCACCGGGATGTCGTGCGCCGCCTCGCGCGAGGCGTCCAGCACCGCCGCCACCCGCGCGGGCAGCCCGTCCATCGAGTTCGTCCCGCCCTCGTGCGGCACCGTCGCGAACACGCCCCGCGCCAGCATCGTGCGCTTGGGGGACGCGAAGAAGAACGACGAGCCGGCGGAGTAGTCCCGCAGCAACTGCGCCGCCAGCGACTCCTGCTCCCGCTCCATGACCACGGCGCTCACCAGGCACCTCCCTGCGGCGTCACGGTCATTACGATTCTGGAATTAATAGTCATTCTCAACTCCGGAGGATGCGAGGGGGGACGAGGGCCCGCCCTGGGAGGGAAGGGTGCGGTGTCACGAGGCGGCAGGGAGGTGGGCGCTCAGACGCCCAGGGTGGCGCCGCCGTCGATACACAGGTCGTGCATCGTGATGTGGCGGGCCTGCTCGGAGGCGAGGAACACCACGGAGTCGGCGATGTCGTCCGGCGTGGCGATGCGGCGCAGGGGGATGCCGGTGCGGTAGGTCTCCAGCGAGCCGGCGATGACGGCCTCCGGCCCCCGGTCCTCCGACCACAGCGCGCGCTGCATGGCGGTGTCGGTGGAGCCTGGAGACACGACGTTGCAGCGGATGCCGTGCTGGGCCAGCTCCAACCCCAGACACTTGGTGAACATGGTGGAGGCGGCCTTGGACGCCACGTAGGCCGCCATCTGCATGCGCGGCACGGCCGCCGCGTTGGAGCCCACCGTGATGATGACGCCCGAGCGGCGGGGCACCATGTGCTTCGCCACCGCGCGCGACATGTGGAACACGCCGTGGGTGTTGACCGCGAACGTCGTCATCCAGTCTGCATCGCTGAGCGTGAGCGCCGCGCCCATCCGCAGCACGCCCGCCACGTTGGCCAGCACCTGGATGGGCCCCAGCCGGGTCTCCACCTGGGTGACGGCGTCCTCGATGGCCGCCATGTCCCGCACGTCCACCGGGAACGCCGTGGCGGCAAGCCCCTGCTGACGCAACTCCGCCACCAGCACGTCCAGCCCGGCGCCGTTCCGGTCGAACACCGCGACCGGCATCGTGCGCGCCAGCTTGCGCGCGACCGCCGCGCCAATGCCCTGGGCCGCACCCGTCACCACCGCGAGTCCTGTCGTCGCACCCATCATCCGCTCGCCTGGTCCGACTGTTGGAAAATGAGAACGGTTCTCATAATCAGGATCCGGAAGTGCCATGGTCATGAATTCCTGTCAAGAAGGCTCAAGCCTGGAAATGTTCCGTATTCAGGCGGCGCTGGCCTTGGCGGACGTCGAGGCCAGCTCGCGCAGCACCTCGCCGGCGGCGGCGATGGTGTGCTCCACCTGCTCGTGGGTGTGCACGGCGCTGATGAAGTTCAGGTCGCGGCGGAGGATGACGCCCCGGCGGGCCATGCCGGCCTGGAAGGGGATCATCTTCTGGATGTGTTCGGGGATGTCCTTGCTGAAGCGGAAGAAGGGCACGGCGTCGTAGCCGATGACCTCCAGCGTGGAGCCCGTGGCCCGGGCGTGCGCGTTGACGCCCGCGCGCAGCAGGCGGCCCAGGGAGGCGATGTGTTCGATGTAGTTCGTGCTCTTGTACTCGCGGAGGACGGCCTCGCAGACGGCGAGGGAGAGCATCTCGCCGCCGAACGTCGTGGACACCTGGAGCTCGCTCAGGCGTGAGAGGTGCTTCGCCGGGCCCGCGATGGCGGACAGGGGCATGCCCGCGGCGATGCCCTTGGACAGGGTGACGAAGTCCGCCTGGATGTCGAAGAACTGCTGCGCGCCGCCCAATGCCAGACGGAAGCCGGTGACGACCTCGTCGAGGATGAAGAGGACGCCGTTCGCCGCGCAGGTGTCCTTCACCTGCTGGAGGAACTCGCGGGTGATGGTGCGGTTGTACGGGATCTGTCTCTTGTACACATCT
>NZ_RAWA01000231.1 GCF_003611675.1 Corallococcus sp. CA053C | reverse complement strand
CCGTGGCGCCGACGGTGGGGCGCCCTCCCCAGGCGGGAGGCCGCCCCACCGTCGGCGCCACGGAGACGCGTGAGACCCCGCTCGTCCCGGACGCGCCGCCCGCCGAGGCCACCTCCGCCGAACCCATCGTCTTCAAGCTCGTGCGCGAGCGCCCGCTGGATCCAAAGCCCTACCGCGGCCTCGTCGAACACTTCGACCAGCGCAAGGACCTCACCCGCGCCGCGCTCATGCGCGAGCTCGCCGAAGCACTGGAAGGCCGCGACGTGCCCGCGCCCCGCGTCCAGCGCGCCCCGCTCACCAGCCAGGAGCGCGCCGGCCTGCGCCACCCGGGCCTGCGCACCCCGGCCGGTGAATTGCTCGCCTGCGTGGGCATCGCGCTGTGCCGGCTGTTCCCGTCCCCGGCGCGCATCGCCAGCACCACGGAGCCCCTGCGCGCCTCCGCGGGCCCCGGCGCCGCCGCCATCCTGGACGCGCTGCACACCGTCGCGCGCCTGCTCGGCGTGCCGCTGCCGGAGCTCGTCGCGGGCGACGACGACACCGCCAACATCACCCCGCTGCACACCACCGCCCCGCGCCTCGTCATCGGCAGGCTGCTCGTCCAGCAGCCCCCCTCCAACGCGGAGCTGCGCTTCCACGCCGGACGCGCCCTGTTCTCGCTGTCGCCGGACCTGCTCGCCCTGCGTGCCCTGCGCAAGGACCACCTGCTGCGCGCGCTCGCGCTCCTGTCCTCCGTCCTCAAGGATCCGAAGGGCGCCGGTGACGATGCCCGCGTCGTGCGCGAGTCCCTGTCCCCCAAGGCCCTGGAGCGCGCGAGCGCCCTGATGGAGCCCGGCACCCGCGACTTCGACGCGTCCCTGCTCTCCGCCGCCGCGAGGGACTCCGCCAACCGCGCGGGCCTCGTCGCCTGCGGAGGCCCGGGCCCGGCGCTCACCGCGCTGCGCGCCCGCCGCCCCCACGACTCGGAGCTGGAGGAGCTGGTCCGCTTCGCCGCCTCCGAGCGCTACCTCGCCCTGCGCGACCCCGCCGAGGCCGCCCGCGGCGGACGCTGACGGCTCAGTTCACCGCCAGCCGCAGCGTCAGCACCAGCAGCCGCCCGTTCTCCCCGCCCAGGTCGTGCTGGTACGCCACGTCCACGCCGCCGCCGCCGGACGACAGGAAACCCAGGCCCGTCGTCACCCGTGAAATCCGCTGGAAGCCGTCGTACGTGTAGCCCACGCGCAGGGGCACCACCTGGTTCAGGATGTACTCCGCGCCGGCGTTGTACGTGAACACCGCCGAGTCGCGCGTCTCGAAGTCCCCGCGCACGTCGAAGGCCAGCACCGCCGCCTGCCCCACGTAGCCCAGGTGCGCGGAGTAGTAGCGCGTCAACTCCACGTTGTCCGTGTCGATGAGGTTGTGCCCCGACACGCCCACCGTCACCTGCTCCCCCAGCCGCACGAGGATGCCGCCGTCCAGCGTGATGGAGTTGGCGAAGCGCGTCTGCCCGTTGAGCCGCAAGTAGTGCCCCGACAGGCCGATGAGCAGCGACTGCGACAGGGGCAGCGCCCCGCCCAGCGAGCTCAGGTTCGCCGACGTCCGGCCCCCGCCGCGCCCCAGGCTCAGCCAGTGGTAGTCCACCCCCAGCGCCAGCCGCCCGCTGCTGGAGTCCGCCAGGCTGATGCCCAGGAACCCCTGCTTCAGGCGCGGGTCGTACGCCCCCGTCCCTTCGATGCGGTAGGCCGGGAACAGCGCCATGGCCGCGGGATTGCCCTGGAGTGCGTCCGCACCCAGCCCCGTCGCCCGGAAGGCGCTGCCCATGCCCAGGGCCCGCGCATTGGCGATGTTGCGCAACTCCTCCGCCGGTTCAGCGCCCCGGGCGACGATGGGAACCAGGGACAGCGTCAACGACAGGGCGACAGCGATGGCACGGAGCGGCATGGCGAAGGGGAATCTATCCGGCTTGCTGGGGTTCTGGGCCACCAATAGATTCCCCCGCCCATGTCCTCTCCCGACACGAAGGCAGCGAAGCTCATCCGCAAGTGCGTCATCCCCGCCGCTGGCCTGGGCACCCGTTTCCTGCCGGCCACCAAGGCCGTCCCCAAGGAGATGCTGCCCATCGTCGACACGCCCACCCTCCAGTACATCGTGGAGGAGGCCGTGGCCGCGGGCATCGAGGACGTCGTCGTCATCAACGGCCGCGGCAAGTCCGCCATCGAGGACCACTTCGACATCGGCTTCGAGCTGGAGACCACGATGCGCGCCCGCGGCAAGACGGCGGAGGCCGACAAGCTGCGCGCCATCGCGAACCTCGTGCGCATCATCAGCGTCCGCCAGAAGGAGCCGCTGGGCCTGGGCCACGCGGTGCTGTGCGCCAAGAGCGTCATCGGCCACGAGCCCTTCGGCGTCCTCCTGGGCGACGACATGATCGACGCGGAGGAGCCGGGCATCGGCCAGCTCGCGCGCGTCTACCAGCAGCACCAGAAGGCCGTCATCGCGCTCATGGAGGTCCCCGACAGCGAGACGCACCTGTACGGCATCGCCGCCGGTAGGGACATCGGCAACGGCGTCATCCAAATCGACCACGTGGTGGAGAAGCCCAAGAAGGGCACCGCCCCGTCGAACCTGGCGGTGATTGGCCGCTACGTGCTGCCCCCGTCCATCTTCCCCATCCTGGAGAAGCAGACCACCGGCGTGGGCGGCGAAATCCAGCTCACCGACGGTCTGGCCACCCTCCAGAAGACGGAAGGTCTGCTGGGCTACAAGTTCCAGGGACAGCGCTACGACGCCGGTGACAAGGTGGGTTACCTGAAGGCGAACATCGCCTATGCGCTCAAGCGCCCCGACCTGCGCGGAGGACTCCTGGAGTACATGCGCGAGGTCGTCAAGACGGAGAAGCCGTGAAGCGTCTCATCGCCGTGTCCGTGGTCCTCGCCTCTCTCACCGCCGGCGCCTATGTGCTGCCCGGCGGCTCCATCCTGCGGCGCATGGCGACCGCGCGCGAGGAGAAGCACCTGTCCGCCTTCCGCGTGGAGGGCTCCGTCATCTACTCGGGCACCGCCGTGCAGGAGGCGGGCGCCGCCCTCAACGTCCCCACCGACCGCCCGGACCTCCAGGGTGACGGCGTGCTGTCGGTGAAGATTCCGGGCCGCTGCCGCTTCGACGCCAGCTCGCCCGAAAGCAGCAGCAAGGCCGCGACGGTGCAGGTCTCCGGCAGGAAGCGCGTGGAGGGCAAGGAACTGCCCGCCGTCTCCGCGCTCGTCGCCCAGGTGTGCGCCCTGCTCGCGCAGGACGCGGGCAGCGTGCAGGACACCAAGCTCGCCCAGGAGACGTACCTCCAGGGGCTGGGCATCGACACGAAGCGCACCTCGCTGGCGCGCTTCGGCGGAGAGGTGACGTACGTGCTGGGCGACCCCACCGAGGGCAAGCCCCAGTTCTGGGTCTACAAGGACGCCTTCCGTCCCGCGCGCGTGCGCTACACCGACACCGCCGGTACCGCCTGGGACGTGCGCTTCGTGGACTACGCGTCGCCGTCCACCGGGGACTGGATGCCCCGCACGGTGGAGGTGTGGCGAGCAGGCCAGCGCGTGCTGCGCTTCACCGCCCTCAAGGCGGACAACCGCTCCGCGGTGCCGGACAAGCTGTTCACGCCGTAGCGCGTCACCGCTGAATCGCTTGCGGTGGGTGGGGCGCGCATGGAAAGTCCCGCCCATTTCCAAGGCCGGGATCTCCCCGGCCTCTGGCGCGGAGGCGATCCACATGAAGGTCTACGGCAACCCGATGAGCACGTGTACCCGCAAGGTCCTCACGGTCCTGGCGGAGAAGGGCCGCGAGGCCGAGTTCATCAACATCGACCTGATGAAGGGCGAGCAGAAGTCGCCCGCGCACGTGGCGCGCCAGCCCTTCGGCGTGGTGCCCGCGTTCGAAACGGACGACGGCTTCATGATGTACGAGTCGCGCGCCATCATCCGCTTCCTGGACCGCACCCTGCCGGGCCCGTCCCTGACGCCGGCGGATCCCCGCGCCTACGCGCTCATGGAGCAGTTCATGGCCGTGGAGCAGTCCTACTTCTCCGGCCCGGCGATGAAGATCGTCATGGAGCGCTTCCGGGGCACCAACGACGAGGCCAACGTCGCGAAGGGCCGTGAAGGCATCAAGCGCCCCCTGGAGGTCATCGACGCGGCGCTGGCGAAGCAGCCGTTCCTCGCGGGCACGGACTTCACGCTCGCGGAGGTCACCTGGGCGCCGTACATGGACTACCTCATGGCCATGGGCGAGGCGGGCCTCATCGGTCAGTACAAGAACGTGACCGCGTGGTGGGACCGGGTGGCCAACCGCCCGTCGTTCAAGAAGGCCGTCGGCCGCTAGTCCGCACGCTGCTCCCGCAGGTGACAGGGCCTCTTTCGCACGCTGCCGGTGCGGAAGGGGCCCTTCGCTTTTCCCTTGAAATCAAGGGGCATGTCAGACGCTCCGGGCACAGTGGATCCCGGGTGCAGGACGGGCGGGGTCGGGTGTGTTGGCGGAAGAGGTCGGCCATGGAGCAGGAGCACTTCGCGCTGGGCGGTTCGGGGACGGAAGGTGAGGTTCCCTCTCGCGGTTCCATCCCATTGCGGACGCGGCGTACGGATGTGGGAAGGGAAGTGTCGTCCCGGGAGCGCGCCGCTACAGTGCGCCCCGTCGTGAGCGCCACCCCCGCCCTCCTTGCGTCCGTCGCCGTCGGCCGTCCCGTGCGCGGGGAGTTCACCTACCTGGTGCCGGAAGCGCTCGCGGGCACGCTCGCCCCGGGACAGCGCGTGCTCGTGCCCTTCGGCCGGGGCATGGCGCTGGGCTTCTACCTGGGCCCGGCCTCCGCGCCCGTGGAGGGCGGCGTCCGGCTCAAGCCCATCCAGCGCGTGCTGGACGACTCGCCCTCGCTGCCCAAGGACCTCATCGCGCTCCTGCGCTTCGCGGCCGAGCACTACCGCCACCCGCTGGGCGAGGTGATCCGCGGCGCGCTGCCGCCGGGCCTCTCCACCGCGGTGGACGAGAAGGCGGCGAAGGCGGACGTGCAGCACTTCGCGGAGGCGCTCGTCACGGAGCCCCCGCCGCAGCTCGCCCGGGCGCCGGCCCAGGCCGCCGCGCTCCAGTACCTCCTGGCGGTGGGCGGCCGCGCGCAGCTGGAGGAGGTGGCGCACGCCATCCCCGGCGCGCGCGAGACGCTCAAGAAGCTGGCGGCGCGCGGGCTGGTGAAGCTGGTGGAGGTGACGCTCGAGCCCGGCGTGCGCGAGGGGCTCATCCAGGGCCGTCCGGACCGGCTCACGTCGGAGCAGGACGTGGCGGTGAAGGAGCTCCAGGGCGCCATCGACGCGGGCGGCTTCCAGCCGTACCTCCTGCACGGCGTGACGGGCAGCGGGAAGACGGAGGTGTACCTGCGCGCGGTGGAGCACGCGCTGGCGCAGGGCAAGGGCAGCCTGGTGCTGGTGCCGGAGATCGCCCTGACGCCGCAGCTGGTGGGGCGCTTCCGCAGCCGCTTTGGTGGGGACGTGGCGGTGCTGCACTCGGGGCTGAAGGACCGTGAGCGGCTGTTCCACTGGCAGGCCCTGCGCAAGGGCACGGTGAAGATCGCCGTGGGCGTGCGCTCGGCGGTGTTCGCGCCGGTGGAGAACCTGGGGCTCATCGTCGTGGACGAGGAGCACGACCCGTCCTTCAAGCAGGACGAGAAGCTGCGCTACCAGGCGCGCGACCTCGCGGTGGTGCGCGGCAAGCAGGCCAGCGCGGTGGTGGTGCTGGGCTCGGCCACGCCCGCGCTGGAGTCGCTCCAGAACGCGCGCGCCGGACGCTACAAGCTGCTGGAGCTGAAGAACCGGGTGGATGACCGGCCCATGCCGAGCATCAGCCTGGTGGACCTGCGCGTGGAGCGTCCTCGCGAGGGGCAGGTGACGGAAGAGGCGCCCATCCTCAGCCCGCAGATGCTCCAGGCGATGGAGGAGACGGTGGCGAAGGGGCAACAGGTCATCCTGTTCCTCAACCGCCGGGGCCACAGCACCATCCTCCTGTGCGAGGTGTGCGGCCTGTCGCTCAAGTGCCATGACTGCGACGTGTGCATGACGCACCACCGCTCGCAGAACCGGGTGGTGTGCCACTACTGCGGCGTGGCGTTCCCGGTGCCGGACCGCTGCCGCGAGTGCACGGGCCCGCTGCTCAAGCTGGGCATCGGCACCGAGCGCGTGGAGACGGAGGTCGCGGAGCGGATGCCGCACGCGCGCGTGGCGCGGTTGGATCGGGACTCGGCGACGAGCGCGGAGCGGCTGACGGAGCTCCTGGCGTCGTTCGCGCGGCGCGAGATTGACGTGCTGGTGGGCACGCAGATGGTGGCCAAGGGGCACGACTTCCCGGGCGTGACGCTGGTGTGCGTGGTGATGGCGGACACGTCGCTGGCCATCCCGGACTTCCGCGCCGCCGAGCGCACCTTCCACCTGTTGACCCAGGTGGCGGGGCGGGCCGGGCGCGGGAAGGACCCGGGGCGGGTGCTGGTGCAGACGTACAACCCGGACGCGGAGCCGGTGAAGCGGATGCTGGCGCACGACTTCGACGGGTTCGCGAAGCAGGAGCTGGAGTGGCGCAAGGCGCTGGCCTACCCGCCCTTCACGCGCATGGCGGCCGTCCGGCTGGAGGGCGAGCACCCGGAGCAGACGGCCGGGGTGGCCCGCTTCCTGGGGAACCTCGTCGGAAGGCACATGCCGCCGGCCTCGGCGGGGGTGCGCCTGCTGGGTCCGGCGCTGGCGCCCATCGCCCGCATCCGGGGCAAGACGCGCTGGCAGCTGCTCCTGAAGGCGCCGACGCATGCGGCGCTTGCCCCATTGCTCGCTCGATTGGAAGCGGCATTGGCGGATGTGCCCTCCGGGGTGAAGGTCGTCATCGACGTGGATCCCGGGGCCATGATGTAGACTGTGAGGCCCCCCATGGGCGCCTCGGTCCTCCTCGTACACGACGACATCGCCACCATCGCCGCCGTCCGGCGATTGCTGTCCCGCGAAGGGCACGAGGTCATCCTCGCCACCTCCGCCGCGGACGCGCTCATCGCCTTCGGGCACCACCTGCCGGAGCTCATCGTGCTCGCCCCGGGGGTGGAGAGCGGGCGCGGGCGCGTGGTGCTGGAAGAGCTGGTGGTGCACCCGGATGGCCACAAGGCTCGGGTGCTGCTCTTGAGCGAGGCCATTGAAGGCTTCAGCGCGCCGGTGGCGCCGCTGCCGCTGGACGGGCCCGGGTTCGTGACGCTGGTGGACACGTTGATCCGTGCGCCCGCGGAGGCGGACGGCTGGCGCGTGGTGGAGAACCGGACGCTGACGGAGCCGACGAGCGCGGGCGTGCCCGCGTCGGACGAGGCGTGGCATGCGACGACGGCGCACGCGGTGGGCGGAGACCCGGCGCTGGCGAACGCGCTGTTCGGGGACCTGGCGCCGCTGAACCAGACGGACTGGGAAGTGGCGGCGATGACGCGCGAGGAGCGCAGCGCGCACGTCGTCCACCAGCAGCGCGAGCACAGCACCCACCTGGTGATGAACGCCGCGCTGGAGCAGGCGCATCAGGAGGTGGAGGCGGAGGCGATGGCGTCCATCGACTCGGCGCTCACGGGGGGCACGGCGTCGGACGGGGACTCCGGGCAGGCGTGGGGGGAGGAGGATCCGGACGCGGACATCGGGAAGGAGTGGGACGAGGATCCAGCGCCGGAAGCGGCGTTTCCTCCGGTGCCCGAGGTGCGGTCGCTGCAGGAGCGCACGACGCTGCGCTTCCCCTTCCCGAACGAGATGGTGCCCCGCGCCAACGCGCAGCCGGTGAAGGATCCGCTGGCGGTCACGGAGGACTTCGACGCGGAGCTGCGGGCGGACGCGGAGCGCCTGTCGCGGGAGGCGGACGCGGAAGCAGGGCTGCCCACGGGGAGGCTCGCGTTCCGGGAGGAGCACCTCACCCCGCCGGGACTGAAGCCGGTGAAGCCCGCGCCCCGCCTGGGGGACGAGGACTTCTTCAACGTCGATTCGGATGAGGACGGAGCGAAGGCCCCGGCGCGAGCAGGGACGGAGCCGCTGGCCTGGACGGAGCTGGCGCCGGATCCGGAGCTGGAAGCACGCCGTGCGGGCGCGGGTCCGGCGGCGGCGGTCGTGCCGGCGGCGGAGGCTTCGGACGAGACGGACTTCGGTTCGGTCGCGGACGACGTGGCGGCGGGAGAGCGGGCGGATGCGGCCGCGGCGGATGTGGCCTCGGAGCCCACCGAGGAGGAGCTGGCGGCGGCGGGCCTGTCGAACTGGGACGTGCTGGAGGCGGAGCTCAAGGCCTCCGCGACCGCGCGTGAGCGGGAGGAGGGTGGGGAGCCTGATGCGTCCGCGAAGCCGGTGGGCGCGGACTGGTTCGATTCGGAGACGGTGGACGACGCGAGGGCCCCGGACGCGGAAGGTGCCACGCCCCTCGCGTGGTCGGAGCCGGAGTCCCGGGACGCATCACCGACGCGTTCGGGAGGGACGGCGCGTGCGAGTGCTGTCGAGCGTACGGAGGACGAAGGGACGTCGGATCCGGAGGCCTCCGAGGACAGCACTGCTTCACGCCTGGATTTCCGCAATCCGAGCGGTGCCAGCTCGGACGTAGATGCCGGGACGGAAGCCCGCGATGTGGCCCGTGCGAAGGGCACTCCTGCGGACGCGGATGCCGGGACGGAATCGCGCGATACGAACCGTGCAACCGGTGCTCGGTTTGACGTGAATGCGGGAGCGGAAACGCGCGATGCGAACCGTGCGAGCAGTGCTCGGTCGGACGCGGATGCCGGGACGGAATCGCGCGATGCAGCCCGTGCGAACGACGCTCGCTCAGGCGTGGATGCCGAGGCGGACTCGCACGATGCCTCCGACGCGGATCCGTCCCCGCTGCCTCCGACGGGCCGGCATGGATCAGGTGAACCGGCGCTGACGGACCGTGCCGCCGCGCATCCGGAAGGTGCATCGGCGTCGGACGACGCGGTGCCGACGGACCGCACTCCCTCGCGCACCGGTGCATCGGACGCAAGCCCAGGGTCCCGAGGGGAAAGCCCATCCACGCGTCCACCGGTCCCGGTGCCGGGAGGCCTTCGCCGGGCGAGCAAGTCGCGCACCGCGCTCCAGGAAGCGGTCGTCCCCGCCGCGGAAGCGGACGCACCGAATCCGGAGCTGGACGCGAAGCTCGAAGCGCTGCGCGAGGAACTCGCCCTGGCGTACGCCGCCATCGAGGAGGCGGAGGCCCGCGCGTTGGACGCGGAGTCCCTGGCCGAGTCGGAGCAGGCGCTCCGGGTCGAACTGGAGGACCGCATCGCGAGTGAGGCGCGAGCGCGAGAGGATGCCCGTCTCGAAGCGGACGCGGAGGTCGAGGCCCGGAGCGCCGTGGAGGTGCGTGCCGAAGCGGAGGTCCACGCTCGCGCCCGCGCCGAGTCCCTGCTGAAGCAGGCCTCCGCGGCCCATGCGGACTCGGAAGTCCGGGCCGTGTCGGCGACGCAAGCCCTGGCGGAGGTCGAAGCCCGGCTCGCGTCCGAGGCCGGCGGTCGCGTGGACGCCGAGTCCCGAGCGGAAGCCGAGGAGCGGGCACGCCGCGAGGCCGAAGCGCTCGCGGAGATGACGCGGCTCGAGATCGTTGAGCTCGAGAAGCGCGTCGCCGCGGAGGTCCAGGCGCGCGAAGAAGCCGAAGCCCGCGTCCGCGAGGAGGCCCAGGCCCGCGAGGAGGCCGAAGCCCGCGCGGAACTGGAGCAGGCGGCCCGCACCGACGTGGAAGCACGGCTGGAGGCAGAAGCCGAAGCGCGGATCGCGGCGGAGGCCCGGGCGGAAGCGGAGGCCGAAGCCCGGCTCGCGGCGGAAGCCCGCGCGGAAGCCGAAGCCACTGCCCGCGAGGAAGCCCGTCAGCGAGCGGAGACCGAAGCCGAAGCCCGTCAGGAGATCGAGACCCGCGACGGTAAGGAGGCCGCGCTCCGCTCGGACCTGGAGGCCCGGCGTGCGGAGGCCGAAGCGCGAGCCGACGCGGAGGCCAAGGCCCGTGCCAGCGCCGAAGCGAAGGTGAAGCACTCCGCGCAGGCGCTGTCCCTGGTGGAGGTGCGAGCGCACCAACTGGCCCAGTCGTTGGCCCAGTCCGAAGCGAAGGGAAAGCAGACCGCCCAGACGCTGGCCCAGGTGGAGACCCGGGTGCAGGAGGCCACGCAGGCGCTGGCGCAAGCCGAAGCGAAGGCGAAGCAGTCCGCGCAGACGTTGGCGCAGGTCGAGGCGCGAGCGCAGCAACTGGCGCAGGTGCTGTTGCAGGTCGAGGCGAAGGGAAAGCAGTCCGCCCAGACGTTGGGTCACGCGGAAGGCCGTGCCACGCAGGCCGAGGAAGCCCGGGCCAGCGCGGAAGCCCGAGCGGAGCAAGCCGAGGAGGCCCGGAAGCAGGCCGAAGCCCGCGCCACGCAATCCGCCGAGGCCCTGGCCGAAGCGGAGGCCCGGGCCGCGCAGTCCGCCGAAGCCCTGACCCAGGCCCACGTCCGGGCGGAACAGGCCGAGGACACGCGGAAGCGGACCGAAGCCCAGTTCGCGGAGACCTTGAATCAGGCCAACGCCCGGATGGAGCAGCTCAAGCAGGCGCGCCAGCGGGCGGAGGCGAAGGCCGCTCAGCCCGCCGAAGCGCTGCTCCAGTCCGAAGCCCGCGCGGAGCAACTGACGCGGGCCGTGAAGCAGGCGGAAGCCAAGGCGGAGCGTGCCGCGGAAGCGCTGCTCCAATCCGAAGCCCGGGTGAACGAGCTGTCGGAAGCCGTGGAGCGCGCCGAAGCGCGAGCAAGCGAAGCCGAGCAGGATCGCGACGCCAACGCTGAACAGCTCGAGCAAGCCCGCGCCGAAGCGCAGACGCGCACCCAGTCCCTGGCGGATGCGAACAAGAGCCACGCGGAACAACTCGCGCAAGCCCAGGTCGAAGCCGAGGCCCGCGCCGAACAGCTCCTGCAGCTACAGGTCGAAGCCGAGGCCCGCGCCGAACAGCTTGAGCAAGTACAGGCCCGTGCTGAGCAGCTCGAGCAAGCCCGTGCCGAAGCGGAGGCCCGCGCAGCAAAGCTCCAGCAGGCCCAGGCCGAAGCGGAACTCCGCGCCGAACAGCTCGAGCAAGCCAGGACCGAAGCAGAGACCCACGCCACACAGCTCCAGCAATCCCAGGCCGAAACCCAGGCCCGCGCGGATCAGCTCACGCAAGCGCTCGCCGCCGCCGAGGCCCGCGCCGAACAACTCGCGCGCGAGCTGACCGAAGCCCAGACCCGCGCGGATCAGCTCACGCGGACGCAAGCCGAGACCCAGGCCCGAGCGGATCAGCTCACGCAGGCCCTGGCCCAGGCGGAGTCCCGCGCCGAACAGTCCGCACACGCCCAGACCGACGCGGCCAGCCGCGCGGAACAGCAGGCGCAGGCCCGTGCGGAAGCGGAAGCCCGGATCCTCCGCGCCGAACAGAAGGCCACCGAATCCACCGCGCGAGCCACCTCCGAAGGTCGCCAGCGCACCGTGCTGGAGGTCCGCCTGGAGTCGGAGGTCCGTGCGCGCAAGGACCTCGAAGCGCGCATCGAAACCGAGTCCCAGGCGCGCGCCGCCGCCGAAGCCCGACTCGCCGCGGAAGCCCAGGCGCGCACCGAAACCGAAGCCCGCCTCCAGGCGCAGTCCACGGCCCTCGCGCAGACGCGAGATACCCTGCTGGCGCAGCTCGAACAGCTCCGCGAAGAGCTGGCCCGCGAGCGCGAAGCCCGCGTGAAGCTGGAAGCCGACGTCATCGACCAGCGCCTCCAGAACGACCTCGAGCGCGAGCAACTCGAGGCCCGCGCACAGCGCGATGCCGAGGAGGCCGCGGCGCAGGCCCGAGCCTCGCTGATCCCGCTCGAATCACCGGGCCGTCCGGAGATGGCGGTGGCCCGCAGCGGCAGCCTCACGCAAGAGGGGCTCTCGCGCCTCGTCCTGCGCCTGTGCGACGCGCGCATGGAAGTGCGCCTGGAGCTCAAGGTCATGAACGCGCTGCGCGTGCTGTGGCTGCGCGACGGCGTGCTGGTGGGCGCCGCGTCCTCGGCGCAGGGCGAATCCCTCATCGACCGGGCCCGCGCGGACGGCCTCATCGACGCGCGCCAGGAGGCCGAACTCCGGCTGGTGCGCAGCGCCACCACGGGCACGCTGCTGGAGGCCCTGCGCGGTCGCGGCTACGTGCGTGAAGCCGAATCCGTCCCGCTGGTGCAGCGCTACACCGAACAGGTCTTCCTGGACGCGCTCGCCGAACCCTCCACGCTCTACCGCCTGGTGCAGGAGCCCGCGCCGCACGAGGTCGCGCTCGCCGCCGCCACGCGCCCGCCGCTGCACCTGCTCGCGGAAGGGCTGCGCAACACCCTCACCGCGGAGTCCCTGCTGGACGCGGCCGGCTCCCTGCGCGCCCAGGTGTCGCGAGGCAACGCGCACATGGCCCCTGCCGACTTCGGCCTCTCCGCCCG
Source organism: Corallococcus sp. CA053C (assembly GCF_003611675.1). GTDB lineage: Bacteria > Myxococcota > Myxococcia > Myxococcales > Myxococcaceae > Corallococcus. The sequence continues at coordinate 2,799 of NZ_RAWA01000231.1, read as the reverse complement.
CGAGCTGCAGCTCCTGCAGGGCGTGGACGGAGAGCGCACGCTGGAGGCGCTGCTGCTGGGCGCGGGCCTGCCGCAGGACGGGGCGCTCAAGACGCTCGCCGTGGCGCGGACGCTGGGCCTCATCGTGCTGCACCCGCCGTCGGAGGACGCCTCGGGCGACCTGCCGCCGGAGCTGGACGTGCACCGCCTGGAGTCCAAGTTCGAGGAGATCCAGGACGCGGACTACTTCACGGTCCTGGGGCTCGCGCGCTCGGCGGGCAGCGAGGAGGTCAAGCGGGCGTACGCTCTCCTGGCCGCCGAGTTCCACCCCCTGCGCTTCGCGGGCCATCCGGACCCCGCGCTCCAGCACCGGGCGCAGCAGATCCGCGCCGTGCTGACGGAGGCCGCCCGGGCCCTGGGCGACGACCGGTTGAGGGGCGAGTACGCCCGTAATCTGCTCGACTGATGGCCGGCGGGGACGGTTGCCCGTCGCGGTCCGGTGGGGTTAAGAGTCCCCCATGGTTCGCGAGATTCTCATCTGGCCCGACCCCATCCTGAAGCAGAAGGCCCGGCCCGTGGCGAAGGTGGACGACAAGGTCCGTGCGCTGGTGAAGGACATGTTCGAGACGATGTACGCCGCTGAAGGCGTGGGCCTCGCCGCCCCGCAGGTGGGCGTGCTCCAGCGCATCATCGTCCTGGACACCCGTCCGCAGCAGCCGGACTCCAAGCCCCTGGCGATGATCAACCCGGAGTTCGTCGCGCTCGAAGGGGAGACGACCTACACGGAAGGCTGCCTGTCCATCCCCGGTGAGGCCGAGGACGTGGACCGCGCCGCTGTCGCCACCGTGCGCTACCTGGACGAGGACGGCCAGGAGCAGACGCTGCGCTGTGACGGCCTCCTCGCCATCGCCGTGCAGCACGAGACGGACCACCTGGACGGCACCGTCTTCGTGGACCACGTCTCCACGCTCAAGCGTGAGCTCATCCGCAAGCGGATGAAGAAGCTCAAGACGTCGCGCGACCAGGGCGCCCCGGCGTCCGCTTAAGGCTTCGCGGTGGCGACGCCCTTCTTCGGGCACCGCGCCGCCACGACGCAGGAAGCGCAGTCAGGCGAGCGCGCGAAGCAGGTGCGCCGCCCATGCCACACGAGGAGCTGGTGCCCCAGGGTCCACCGCTCCCGGGGCAGCAGCGCCTGCAGGTCCTTCTCCACCTTGTCCGGATCCTCGTGGGTGGTGAAGCCCAGCCGGTACGCCAGCCGCTTCACGTGCGTGTCCACGGGGAAGGCCGCGTCGCCGCCCAGGTGGATGCACACCACGCCCGCCGTCTTGAGGCCCACGCCGGGCAGCTGCGCCAGCGTGTCGCGCACGAGTGGCACCTGGCCCCCGTGCTCCGAGACGAGCGTGCGCGCCGTGGCGACGATGTTCTTCGCCTTCGCGCGGTACAGCCCGCAGGTGCGGATGAAGGGCTCCACGTCGGCGGCTTCGACGCGCGCATAGGCCTGCGCGTCGGGGAAGCGGGCGAACAGGGCGGGGGTCACCAGGTTGACGCGCTTGTCGGTGCACTGCGCGGACAGGATGACGGCGACGAGCAGCTCCAGCGGGGTGCGGTAGTCCAGCTCGATGCGGGCGTCCGGCATGGCCGCCTCCAGACCGTCCAGGACCGCCACCGCGCGCTGCCGCTTCTCCGCCACTGTCTCTCGCCGGGCCACGCGGGCGTTGTATGTCACGGGAGGGCCGGGCCCAAGCACCGCGGGCAGGCCCCCCCTTTCTTGAAGCGAGGAGAACCATGAAGCCCATCGACTTCCGCTCCGACACCGTGACGAAGCCCACGCCCGCCATGCGGCGCCTCATCGCCGACGCGGAGGTGGGCGACGACGTCTATGGCGAGGACCCCACGGTGCTCAAGCTGGAGGAACGGGTCGCGGAGCGGCTGGGCCTGGAGGCCGCCGTCTTCGTCCCGTCCGGCACGCAGGCCAACCAGATCGCCATCGGCGCGCACTGCCGTTCGGGCGACGAGGTGCTCACGGAGGAGGGCAGCCACATCCTGCACTACGAGGGCGGCGCGGTGCCGGCGCTCTGGGGCGTGCAGCCGGCGCCGCTGCCGGGCGAGCGGGGCCTGCTGACGCCGCAGACGGTGACGGCGGCGGTGCGTGAGGACAACATCCACAACCCGCGCACGCGGCTGTTGTCGCTGGAGAACACGCACAACCGGGGGGGCGGCACGGTGTGGCCGGTGGAGCGCTTCCGGGCGGTGGTGGAGGCGGGCCGGAAGGCGGGGCTCGCGGTGCACCTGGACGGAGCGCGGCTGTTCAACGCGGAGGTGGCGGCGGGGCAGCCGGCGAAGGCGTGGGCCTCGCTGACGGACTCGACGTCGGTGTGCTTCTCGAAGGGGTTGGGGGCGCCGGTGGGTTCGGCGCTCGCGGGCAGGGCGGACGTCATCCGCGAGGCGCGGCGCCTGCGCAAGCGGCTGGGCGGAGGCATGCGGCAGGCAGGCATCCTCGCGGCGGCGGCGCTGTACGCGCTGGAGCACCACGTGGAGCGGCTGGCCGAGGACCACGCCAACGCGCGCCGCCTGGCCGAGGGGCTGGCCCAGGTGCCGGGCGTGACGGTGGACCTGGCGCGGGTGGAGACGAACATGGTGTTCGCGAACCTCACGCGCCCGGCGGCGGAGGCCTCCGCGCTGCTCCTGAAGCAGGGCGTCCTGGCCAACCCCACGGGCCCGCACTCCATCCGCCTCGTGTGCCACCTGGACGTGTCCAGGGCGGACATCGACGACGCCCTGGCGCGGATCCGCAAGGCCCTCGCGGCCTGACGGCGGGGC
>NZ_RAWA01000230.1 GCF_003611675.1 Corallococcus sp. CA053C | reverse complement strand
CCTACCGGCCCATGGACGCCGCCCCGCCCGTCTTCGAACACGGACGCGTGCGCGTGCATCCCGCCATGCGCTCGCTCTACGCCAGCATGGTGGACCTGGGCCTGCTCACCGCCACCCGCCCCTCCGACGTCGGCGGCCAGCAGCTCCCCCTCACCGTGCACGCCGTGGCCAGCGCCTACCTCATGGCCGCGAACCTCAGCGCCTATGGCTACCTGGGCCTCACGCTCGGCGCCGCGCACCTGCTGGAGGTCTTCGGCACGCCCTTCCTGCGCGAGCACTTCATGGCCCGCCTGTACCGGGGCGAGTGGACCGGCACCATGGCCCTCACCGAACCCCAGGCCGGCAGCAGCCTGGCGGACGTGAAGACGCGCGCCACACCCGCGCCCGACGGCAGCTTCCGCCTCCAGGGCTCGAAGATCTTCATCAGCGGCGGTGACCAGGACTTCACCGACAACATCGTGCACCTGACCCTGGCGCGCATCGACGGGGCCGAGGGCGGCACGCGCGGCGTGTCCCTCTTCGCCGTGCCCGCGCGTCGGCCGGAGGGCGACTCGTTCGTCCCCAATGACGTCCAGGTGGCCGGCGTCATCCACAAGATTGGCTGGCGCGGCCTGCCCAGCCTCGTCCTCAACTTCGGCGAGTCCAACGACTGCCACGGCTGGCTCGTGGGGCAGCCCGGACGGGGCCTCTCCTGCATGTTCCAGATGATGAACGAGGCGCGCATCATGGTGGGCCTCAACGGCGTCGCCACCGCGGCCGTCGCCTACCAGGAGTCACTCACCTACGCGCGCGAACGCCCCCAGGGCCGTCCCGCCGGCGCCCGCGACACCGCGCGCGCGCAGTCCCCCATCATCGAACACGCGGACGTGCGGCGCATGCTGCTGCGCCAGAAGGCCATCGTGGAGGGCGGGCTCGCGCTGCTGCTCACCACCTCCACGCAGGCGGACCTCGCGAACCACGCGCCGGATGAAGCCACGCGCAAGCGCGCGCACCTGCTGTTGGATCTGCTCACGCCCATCGCCAAGACGTTCCCGGCGGAGAGGGGCTTCGAGTCCAACGCGCTCGCGCTGCAGATCCACGGCGGCTACGGCTACTCCAGCGAATACCTCCCCGAGGCGTGGCTGCGCGACCAGAAGCTCAACAGCATCCACGAGGGCACCACCGGCATCCAGGGCCTGGACCTCCTGGGACGCAAGGCGGTGGCGGGTGGCGGCGCCGCGCTGCATGCGCTCGACGAGGAGGTGCACGCCACCACCGCGCGCGCCCGGGCCGCGGGCGTGGACCCCGCCTGGAGCGACGCGCTGGAGGACGCGCTCCAGCAGGCCAGCGCCCTCACGCTGGAGCTGGGCGCGCGGGGCATGGCGGGCGAGGTGGACGCGATGCTGCGCCACAGCTCGGACTTCCTGGAGCTCTTCAGCGTGGTGGCCGTGGCGTGGCGCTGGCTCGCGCAGGCCGCCGCCGCGAAGGAGGCCCTCACGCGCGCGGCCTCGAAGGACGCGGGTGGCTCCGACCGCGCCTTCTACGAAGGGAAGCTCGCCGCCGCGCAGTACTGGTTCGCGGTGGAGGTGCCCCGGGTGCCGCTGCTCGCCCACCTGTGCCGGACGGGTGAGGACTCCTACGCCCGCATGCACGCCGACTGGTTCTGAGCGCTTCAAGCACGGGCGCGGGAGCCCGGCATCCGTCACAATGACGGGCATGTCGGTCTCCTTCCACCTGTGCCAGCCCGGTGGGGGCGCCTCGTGCGGTGCCTGCTGCGGCCTCTACAACTTCCGCGACCACTCGCGCGCGGCGCTCACCCAGCGGCTGGCCACGCAGACGGCACGGCTCGCCCACGCGCCCCGGACGCCGGAGGCCTATGGCGAGGCCGCGCGCGAATTGACCGCGAACCGTGGCGCCTCCGCGCTCTTCCCCATCGTGCGGGTGTGTCCCCTGCTGGGCTTCCTGGACGCGGATCAACAGCGGGTGGGCTGCCTGGGGCATCCCCTGGTGACGGGCGGCACGGACCTGCGCGACTGCGGCGTCTACCGCGCCACCGTCTGTGAGACCTTCACCTGTCCATCCTTCGGCTGGCTCACCGACGCGCAGGCGCGGCTGGTCCAGGCCGCGTGCGCGGACTGGTACCTCTACGGCCTGGTCATCACCGACGTGGAGTTCGTGCGCGGCTGCCTGAAGCTCCTCGAGTGGGAGCTGGGCGGCCCCGCCCACCCGGAGCTGCTGCGCGAGCGCCCGGAATCCCTCTGCGCGATGCGCCGCCTCTTCGCGCTGAAGGAGACGGCTCCCGGCCGCGACGCCCAGGCCACGGTGTTCGGCCGCTTCACCCACGACACGGAGGGCGAACCCGTTCCGCGCTCGCTCGACTACACGGCCCTGGGCACGCGCGCCGCGCCCGAGGACGACGTGGTGCTGTGCCTGGGCTACACGCCCGGAAGCGCCCCGGAGCTGCTCGCCGCGAGGGACCTGGTGCGCGAGCACGTGCGCGCCGTGGCGGCCACCTTCCCTGCCTGACCGGCTGCCCCTACCGAGCGACCAACCCCACCCCGACGCCGGGCGCTTGCAACGCCCCGACGTCGTCCGCACGTTTGCCGGCGGGAGGGTTGGCGGATGGGTGGACGCTGGGTGTGGATGGGAATGGTGGGGTTGTGCACGTTGGCTTCCGGATGTCGGGAGCATGACAGCCCGGACGCGACGGGGCTCCAGGCGACACCGGTGAGGGACTCCACGAACGGGGCGCTCTGGGTGCCCGCCAGGCCCGTCATGGCACAGGGCACGACGGACGGCCTCCGGTCCCAGGCATTTGCCCAGATACCGCCGGACACGGCGCCACCGCTGGGTGCCAAACGGCTGCTGCGCGGCTCGCCAGCGAATGAACCCGACCGCATGGAGGAGGAACAGGCCCCGGCCACCGGAGGCAGCGGCGACGCCCAGGCCCAGCAGGCCCCGGCCCCCAATGCCCCCCAGGGCGGAGCGGCGCCGAACACGGCGCCCCAGCAGGCCCCGGTGGACGCGAACGGACTGCCCGCGACCCTGGCCCCGGACGAAGGCCGCGTGATGATTGGCGCGCAGGCGGTCCAGGCCGACGACGACGAGGCCTGGTACGAGGGCGCGGCCAAGGCGGCGCAGGCCGCCGTGACGGACAACACCGCGGACCGGCCGCTGGAGCAGGTCGTCATCGCCTCCAGCACCGTGAGCGGCAAGGTCACGCGCGTGGGCCGCGACAGCCTGCACGTGCTCGACGCCGAAGGCACCGTCTACGAGCTCCAGCTCGACCCTCGCAGCCGGGGCCTGCGCCAGGGCCAGCGCGTGCCCATCCAAGAGCTGGAGCTGCGCGAAGGCACCCCGGTGCGCGCCCGGTTCGACCTCATCGGCGGACGCACCGTCGCGCGCGACGTGCAGGTGGGCCGCTAAGCCACGCCGTTGGCCCCCCGAAACGACGACACCCGGGAAGCCTTGGGGCTCCCCGGGTGCCTGTCTTCAATCCAACCGGTCCGACTAGTAGACGGCCTTGAGCGTCAGGCCCGAGTACGCCGTGTAGCCGCGCACCTTCACGTAGTACTTGCCCGCCGTCGTCTTGGTCAGCGTGCAGGTCTCCGCGTTGCCGGAGGCGTACGGACGGCAGTCGTACGTGGTGGTCGTCGGCGAGGAGCCGAAGCGCACGTACAGGTCCGCGTCACCCGTGCCACCCGTGGTGGTGATGGTGACCGTCGTGTTCGCCGGCACGTCCAGGGTCGTCCACTCCGTGGTGAAGGAGGAGGCCGCACCGGACAGGTTCGTCACCGCCACGCCGCTCTGCAGCACGTTGCCCGACGGGGTCCCCGTCGTGTAGCTGCCCTTCAGCGTCACGCCCGAGTACGCCGAGTAGGCGTTGAGCATCACGTAGTAGGTGCCGGCCTGGATGTTGGTGATGGTGCACGTCTCCGCGTTGCCACCGGCGTACGGACGGCAGTCGTAGGTCGCGGAGTCCGGCGCGGAGCCGAAGCGCACGTACAGGTCCACGTCACCCGTGCCACCGGAGGTGGTGAACGTCAGCGCCGAGGCGCCCGCGGGCACCGCCAGCGTGTAGTACTTGTTGTTGCCCGCCGCGTCCGCGATGCCCGTCACCGCGACGTTGTTGGTCAGCGGGACCGTCGTCGGAGGCACCACCACGCCGCCCACGCCCACCGCTTCCCAGGCGGCCTTCACCGCGTCCTGGGTGGCCTGGTCGTAGCCCAGCTCCTGCGCGGCCTGGATGGTCCAGGTCTTCGCCTGCAGGAACGTGGTGCCCGCCGTGTAGATGTCCGTGTTGGCCTTGTACCAGATACGGGCGGCCTTCTCGACGCCGATGGCCGGCACGTTGATGGTGCTGCGGCCGCGCGGGTGCACGCCACCCTTCGACAGCAGCGCGAACGCCAGGTTGGGCACGCCGGAGCTGTAGTGCACGTCCGTGCCGGACGTCACGTTGGCCGCCCAGTCCTTGGACGCGCCGTCCTTCGCCGGGTCATCCATGTAGCGCAGGGCGTCGTTCGCCGTGCCGGGGGTCCAGACGTCCTCGCCGACCATCCAGATGGCCGCCGCGGTGCTCCACGTGCCGGACTGCCAGCTCTCGCAGATGGCGCCGAACGTGTCGGACATCGCCTCGTTGAGGCCGCCGGACTGGCCGGAGTACGTGAGGTTGGACTCGAACGACGTCACCGCGTGGGTCAGCTCGTGGACCGTGACGTCCGCGTCCTTGCCCAGCTCGATGGAGTTCACGCCGTCGCCGTCGCCGTACACCATCTGGGTGCCGTCCCAGTAGGCGTTCACGTAGTTGGTGCTGTAGTGCACCGTGCTGATCAGCGTCGCGCCCGCGTTGTCGAGCGAGTCGCGGTTGAAGAGCGTCTTGTAGCAGTTGTAGGTGTAGCCCAGCATGTCGTAGTTGGTGTCGACATGGGCGTCACCGATGGCCGCCTGGCCCTCGCTGCGCTTCAGCGTGCCCGGCGTCGTGGTGCCGTTGTTCGCGCTGTACAGCTTGCGGTTGAGCGCCGTGTGGATCTGCGGCGCGCGCAGCACGAGCGAGCCGTCCTGGGCGTTCACGTACACGAGGTCGCGGATGGGCGTCTCCGCACCCTCGCCCGTGACCGTCACCTCGTAGGCGAGGCGCAGCGCGCCTTCCTCGGTGCGCACGTACACCAGGCGGGGCGAGCCCTGCGCGGACAGGTCCCTGCCCGCCGTCGCGGCCAGCGCCGCCTGCGTGGCCGCCGTGCCCGCGATGCGGGGCGTGGCGGACAGCTTCACGCCGTCGCGCGCGGAGCCGTTGGCCGCGTACACCGTGCCGTCCTGACGCACGTGCACCGCCAGCTCACCGCCGACGACTTCCAGGCCGTTCTTCAGCTGCTTGAAGCGCAGGTGCTGGTTGCCCTGCGCGTCGCTGTGCGCGTTGCGCAGCACCAGGTCCTCCGCGTTCAGCCGGAAGGCCGGGGCCACACCCGCGACCGCCTGATGCCCGGCGGACAGCGTGTTCAGCGTGCCCACCGCGCGACCCAGCTCGCCCCGGATGCTGTCCGGGATGCCGTCCGCGTGCACACCCACCACCTGGGCACCACCGAGCGCGTTCAGCGTGCTCTGGATGTCCTCGCCCGACTTCTCCTGCTCGGGGGCCTGGACCTCGTCACCCGTGGAACCCTGCGTACCGCACGCCGTCAGAGCCACGCCGAGCCAGGCCGCGCCAATCGTCTTCAACAGTCGAGTAGCCAACGCGATACCTCCATGAAGAAACAGCGGGATGATACGTGACACACTTGTTTTCATCAGTGCAACTACTTTTTGGAGAAAGTGCGTTTAGTTACTTTCTCCCACCCTCCCGAACAAGCAGGCTGAACCTGGAATACCCGTTAATCTCATCTAGGACGCGGAGTGAGTCTGTCATCGGGGGTTCCTGGACGCAGCCACGGTGCCCGGAAGGATGTTTCAGGTGTTTCATGAGACGGGCCGCAGCATGCGCGGGGGGGCTGACATGACGCAAGGAGCCAGCCCCCGGCCAGAGGGGACGAGGACGGCGTGGGCCCCGGCGCTGGTGGCGCTGCTGGGCCTCACGGTGGCGTGCGCGTCACGGGCGCCGGCGCCTCCGGAGGTGCCTCCGCCCCCGCGGCTGACGGTGGCGCAGGTGGCGCGGCTCTTGCCGGCGAAGGTGAAGGGCGAGGAGCGCGAGGGGTGGGCGCGCGACGTGCTGGCGGCGCTGGACGCGGAGGAGGAGCTCCCGTCGCCGCCGGTGGTGTGTCAGGTGCTGGCCATCATCGAACAGGAGTCCGGCTTCCAGGCGGACCCCGCGGTGCCGGGGCTCGCGAAGCTGGTGCGTCAGAAGCTGGACAGCTCGGCGGGGAAGCTGGGCCCGCTGGGGCGGCGCGTGCTGGAGGAGGTGCTGGGCGCGAAGCCGAAGGGGGCGAAGCGCACCTTCGGGGCCCGGCTGGACGCGGCACGCACGGAGCGGGACCTGGACCGGCTCTTCCGGGACATGCTCGCGTACTACGAGGAGGCCTATCCGGCGACGTACGCGGCGGCGGACCTGGCCAGTTCCCTGTTCGGGCCGTCCTCGTTCGCGGCGCAGAACCCCATCACCACCGCGGGCTCCATGCAGGTCAGCGTGCGCTACGCGGTGGAGAAGGCGGGCCCGGACGCGGATCCGGACGAGGTGCGCGAGTCGCTGTACACGCGCGCCGGGGGCGTGCGCTACGGCACGGCGCGGCTCCTGGGCTTCGAGGCCGCGTACGGCGAGCCCCTCTTCCGCTTCGCGGACTACAACAGCGGCGAGTACAGCTCACGCAACGCCGCCCTGCAGGCCCAGGTCAGCCGGCTCACCGGGATGACGCTTGCGACGGATGGTGACCTGCAATTGTATGACAAGGAGGGTGAGCCCCGGGGTGAAGACAGCCAGAGCCTCAAGGCCCTGCTTGTCTTTCGCGAGCGTCACGCGCCGCAGTTGAGCGAGCGCCGGGTGCGCAAGGACGTGGAGCAGGAGAAGACGGCGGAGTTCGAGACCACCGAGACGTATCTCGCGGTGAAACGCGTGTACGCAAAACAGACGGGTGAGGCGCCCGCCTACGCGCAGCTTCCGAACGTGACGCTTCGGAGCGTGAAGCTGAGCGGGGAGCGCTCCACGGCGTGGTTCGCGCGGTCGGTGGACGCGCGCTACCAGCAGTGCCTCGCCCGCCACCGCCAGGCTTCGCGGTAGCGAGCGTCTTCCCGGGGCTACGGCCGGGGCTACGGCCGGGGCTACGGCGTGGTGAAGGCCGCGCTGAACGTCGCCGCCTTGAAGATGGGCAGGATGTCGGCGGTGGTCTCCGGCGCCTGCCAGGGCGTGAAGGGCGAGCTGTCCGCCGTCACGCGCACGTAGTACGTGGAGCCGGCCTCCAGCGCGCCCGGCGGCGGGCTCACCCGCAGCCGGTCCGACGTCACGTAGAAGCTCACCGTCGGGCTGTCGGTGGCCTCCGCCCCCAGCTTGATGAACTCGACCTGGTAGGACCCGACCATCCCCGAGAACGGGTCGCGCCAGCTCACCACCGGCTGGGTGGACGTCACCGCCCGCACCGTGGCGGCATCCGCCCCGTCGATGCGCAGCAGACGCGGCGGCGTGATGCCCGGCACGATGGTGTCGGACGTCAGGGTGGACAGCCGGTTCATGACGAGCACGGTGCCGCTGGGGCGGTAGGTCTGGTTGCCCACGACGACCGGGGTGGACGCGACGAAGGTGTAGCTCGCGGAGCCCACCAGGCCCCAGGTTCCGGGATAGGGATTGCCGTAGGTGAAGCGGCGCGCGATGTCGCCGTCCTCACCGCCCGGCACCAGGAGCGTGAACAGCTCGCCTTGTTCGCCCACCCGGCCCGCCGTCAGGCCGAACGACACGGGCAGCACGTCGAACCGGGCCACGCGGGCCTCCGCGTCCGGGTTCACCGCCGCGCGCCAGCGGGTGAACTCGGACAGCGCCCACTGCGGGGAGAAGGACGCCTGGCGCACCGGCTGCAACGCTCCGGACAGCACCAGCGCCGCATCGCCATCCGGCGTGAACGAGCCGGCCGGGGCATGCAGGCTGCCCACCACGGTGCGGTACTGCAGGGGCGCGCCGCCCGGCAGCCTTCCGTCCTCCACCATGTCGAGCTGGTGGACGTAGAGCCGGTCTCCCTTGTCCCCTTCAAGGATGGGCAGCCTGCCGTCGAGGGACGACGCCAGGGCATCCAGTCCCTGCGCCTGGGTGGCGCCGGCCATGGGCGCGACCGTCGGGAACGCGAGGTTGGCCGTCAAGGCCACCTCGCCGCTGACGACCTGGAGCCGGCTGCCCGCACCGGGGGGCGCGTCTGCCCGCCACGGCTGGAGTCCGGTGAGGTCCAGCCTCACGGGCGTCTGGGTGGCCGCGGAGGTGACGGTGTCCGGCCGGCCGTTGCGGTTGACGCTCAGGTTGAAGCGGCGCGTCTGGCCCAGGTAGTAGGTGGTGTCAGAGCGCAGGTAGTAGTCCGCCCCTTCCGGCACGTCGCGGAAGCAGACGCTCCCGCCGCTCACGGGGACCGCCGTGCGGCGCTCGAACCCGGAGCCCTGGAGGATGAGGAGCTCCAGGTCGCGGCCCGACAGGTCCTGCGGGATGGCCGTCACGCTCGCGCCCGAGTGGAAGCGGGTGTCTGCCTTCACCAGCACGGCGGACGACGCGGGGCACTCAGGGTTCTCCGCCGGGCGCTCGAAGCTCACGGTGGGCTCCGGCTCGGAGCAGCCCAACCCCATGGCGCAGGTGGGGAGCAGCAACAACGACAGACGACGCAACGACATGACGCCTCCAGGCGACGCGATGGTGGAGTGTCGGCTCCGGGCTCCGAGCCTGGAGCCGACACACCTCTCATACGCAGCCACCTGTCTGGCCTATCGGGCCTGCGGGGAGATGCTTTCCCAGCGCAAGGATTCGCGGTCCCGACGACCCGGAGGACCGCGCTTCAGCGTACGGGCGCGGCCACCGGGGTGAAGCGCTTGTCGGAGATCTTCATCTCGGTGACGGGGCCGTACTTGCGGGCCACGTCGCGCAGGGCGGACGCCTTGCCGATGAGGACGAAGGTGAGGTCCTGCGGCGCGGGCAGCACGCGCTGGAGCACGGTGCGCACGCTGTCTCGGGTGGTGCCGGAGATGGCGCCGGCGAACCCGTTCACGTCCTGGGCGTCCAGGCCGTAGAAGGCCAGCTCCGACAGCTTCATGGCCAGCTGCGCGCCCGTCTCCAGCTTCGGGGGGAACTGCCCCAGGACATACGCCTGGGCGGAGGCGAGCGTGGCGTCGTCCATGCCGTCCTTGCGGTAGCGCGACAGCACGTCCAGGGCCAGGTCGATGGCACGGCCGGTGGTGTCCGTCTGGGTATAGGAGAAGATGGCGAGGGGGCCGGCCTGGAGTCCGGGGAAGAGCGAGGAGCGGGCGCCGTAGGTCAGGCCCGTCTTCACGCGCAGCTCGGTGTTGAGCAGCGAGGTGAAGCGGCCGCCGAGCACGGTGTTGCCCAGCTCCACCGCGACGCGGTCCGGGTCGGTGCGGGGGATGCCGGTGTTGCCGATCCAGAAGTACGTCTGAGTGGCGTCGGGCTTGTCCACGAGCAACACGCGCCGGCCCTTCGTGGGCGCGGTGGCGGGCACCGGGGCCAGGAGCTGTCCAGCGGGGGCCCAGCCGCCCAGCGCGGACTCCAGCTTCGCGGCGAGCGCCTTCGCGTCGAAGTCTCCCACGACGGAGAGGATGAGCCGGTCCCCGCCCAGGTTCGCCTTCGCCCAGCCGAGCACGTCGTCACGGCCGAGCCCGGGCAGCGACGCCTCGCTGCCGCCAATGGGCTGACCGTACGGGTGCGAGGGGAAGTGGAACGCGTCGAAGTACGTGCCGAGGAGGGCGCGCGGGTCACCGTCCTTCGCGGCGGCCAGCTCCGACACGCGGCGGGCGCGGGTCTTCTCCAGCTCCTGCGCGTCGAAGCGCGGGCGCACGAGCATGTCCGACAGCAGCTCCACCATCAGCGCGGAGTCGCGCGCGAGGAAGCTGCCGGTGAGGGTCACCGCGTCGCGGCCGGGGATCACCTCCAGCTCGCCCCCCACGCCGTCCACGGCGTCGGCGAACTGCTGGGCGTCACGGGAGCCGGCGCCCTTCTGGAGCAGCTCGGCGGTGAGCGCGGCCAGGCCTTCCTTGCCCACGGGGTCGGTGACGGCGCCGCCCCGGAGCCACGCAGAGAAGGCTACGAGCGGAAGGTCGCGCTTCTCCACGAGCAGCAGCCGGGCCCCGTTCTTCAACGTCACGGTGGTCGCGGCGGGCAACGTGACGCCCTTCGGCGCCGCGGGCTTCGGCAGCGCGGTGGGAGCGGCCTTCGGCGTCGCGGAGGGAGCGGCGCCAGGACCGGCGTTGGGCGTCGCGGCAGGAGCGGGCTTCGGCGTCGCGGTGGGAGCTCCAGCCTTCGGAGCCGCGGCGGGCGCGGGGGTCTGCGCGGAGGCGGGAGCGGAGAGGAGCAGCAGCGCGGCGAGCGCGGCGTGCAGCCGGAACGAAGCGTTCATCGCGAGGCCTCCTTGCGGGCCGGAGCGGCGGAGTCGGTGGCGGGCACGAGCCAGCCCACGGTGCGGTGGTCGGAGTTGAAGAGTCGGGCGGCCAGCGTGCGCACGCCGTCGCGGGTGACCTTCTCGTAGCGCGTGGGCGCGTCGAGCAGCGCGCGCCAGTCCCCGCGGAAGGTCGCGGCGGCGCCCAGCTCCCGGGCACGGCCGTCGTTGGTCTCCAGCTTCCGCCAGAACGTGGCCAGGGCGCTGTTGCGCGCCTTGCGCAGCTCCACGTCGGTGACGCCGTCCTTCGCCACGCGGGCCAGCTCCTCGGTGAGGAGCGCCTCGGCGCGCGGCAGGTCCCCGCCGGGCGGCAGGTCCACCAGGAACCACGCCAGCGACGGATCGAAGCCGGCGGAGAAGGAGCCCCGGACGCGGATGGCCACGCGCGCGTCCTCCACCAGCTTGCGGTGCAGGCGCGACGAGTCCCCGTTGGTGAGGATGAGCCCCAGCAGCTCCAGCGTCTCCGCCTCCGGATCCTTCGCGGCGAGGCCGTGGTAGGCGACCTGGAGCATCGGAGACTGGGCGAGCTTCTTCACGCTGATGCGCCGCTCGCCCTGCTGTTCGGGCTCCTTCGTGCGAACGGGCTCGGGGGCGGGCTGCGACGGGATGGCGCCAATCGTGGCCTCCGCGAGCTCGAAGACGCGGGCGGGCTCCACGTCCCCGGCGACGACGAGCGTGGCGTTGTTGGGGGCGTAGTACGTCTTGAAGTAGCGCTGGAGGTCCTCCATGCGCCAGGACTCGATGTCGGACGGCCAGCCGATGACGGGGATCTGGTACGGGTGCGCGACGAAGGCGGTGGCCTGCATCTGCTCCATCAGCGCGCCGGTGTTGTCGTTGTCCACGCCGGAGCGGCGCTCCGAGTAGACGACGCCGCGCTCGGACTCGATGACCTTGGGGTCGAAGGCGAGCGACTGGAGCCGGTCCGCCTCCAGCTCGAAGATGAGCGGCAGCGCGGAGGCGGGGAACCAGTCCATGTAGACGGTGACGTCCTCGGAGGTGAAGGCGTTGTTGGCGCCGCCGTTGGCCTCCATGACGCGGTCGAACTCACCGGGGCCGTACTTCTTCGCGCCGTTGAACATCATGTGCTCGAAGAAGTGGGACAGGCCGGTGATGCCGGGGCGCTCGTTGCGGCTGCCCACGCGGAACCAGTTGTTGAGGGCCACGTTGGGGATGTCGTGGTCGGGCCACACGATGACGGTGAGCCCGTTCTTCAACGTGCGCGTCTGGATGCCGGCGCCCAGCTTCGCGACGGCGGAGGAAGGCGCGGCGGACTTCGCGGGCGGCTTGGGAGCCTGCGCAGGCTGGGCCTGGACGGTGGGCGCGCCCAGCAGGGCCAGGCAGGCGAACCACGACAACGGCGGTCGGAACATCCTCGCTCCTAGGGCAGAGGCGAAAGCGGCGCCCGGCAACGGGCGGGCCCGCACCCTATTCCAGAAGCGCCGTGCCTCTAAGCGCCGCGCCTCTCGCGGCCTCCGGACGCCGCCGCGCCGAAGCGCAGGAGCCCCAGGAGCTGCTCGGGCGACAGCGCGGCGGCGCCATCCGCCTCGGACAGCAGGCTGTCGGCCAGGTCGCGCTTGTCGGCGTGGAGGGCGAGGATGGCCTCCTCGATGGTGCCCTCTGAAACGAACCGGGACACGGTGACGGGGCGCGTCTGACCGATGCGGTGGGCCCGGTCGGAGGCCTGATCTTCCACGGCGGGATTCCACCACGGGTCCAGGTGGAGCACGTGGTCGGCGGCGGTGAGATTGAGGCCGGTGCCGCCGGCCTTGAGCGAGATGAGGAACAGCGCGCCCTCCCCCCGCTGGAAGGCCTCCACGCGGGCCTGGCGCTCCGCGGGTGGCGTCTGTCCATCCAGGTATTGGAACGTGATGCCCCTCGCCTCCAGTGCCTCGCGCACGAGCGCCAGGTGCCGCACGAACTGACTGAAGACGAGCGCGCGGCTGCCCTCCGCCAGCAACTCCTCCACCCGCTCCAGAAACCGCTCCAGCTTCGAGGAGGACGGGCCCGCGTCCGGATCCACCAGCCGGGGATGACACGCGGCCAGCCGCAGCCGGGTGAGCGCGGCCAGCAGCTCGAAGCGCCGCTCCTGCCCCGGGGTGTCCTCCCCCACGCGCGCCAGCGCCGCGAGCCGCACGTCGTCGTACCGCCGCCGCTCGTCCTCCGACAACGTGACGGGCACCACGGTCTCGATGCGCGGGGGCAGCTCGCGCGCCACCTGGGCCTTGGTGCGGCGCAGCAGGAAGGGACGCACCACCCGGGCGAGTGACGCGCGGGCCCCGGCATCCCGGTCGCGCTCGATGGGAACGGCGAACCGCGCGTGGAAGGACTCGCGCCCGCCCAGCAGCCCGGGGAAGAGCAGGTGGAAGAGGCTCCACAATTCAGACAGGCGGTTCTCCACCGGCGTGCCGGTGAGGGCCACCCGGGCCTCGGCCTTCATGGCGCGCAGCGCGCGGGCCCGGGCGGTGTCCGGGTTCTTCACCGCCTGCGCCTCGTCCACCACCAGCGTGGCGAAGGACGTCGTGGACAGCCGCTCCGCGTCCTTCACGAGCAGCCCGTAGCTGATGATCAACACCTCCTTCGGCCCCAGTCGGGAAGGCAGGGCCTCACGGTCCACGTCCTGCCAGACATGCAGGCGCAGCGAAGGAGCGAAGCGGGCGGCCTCACGCACCCAGTTGCCACAGACGGACGTGGGCGCCACCACCATCGCGGGCCCCTGCTCCGCGCGGTGCAGCAGCAGGGCCAGCGCCTGGAGCGTCTTGCCCAGGCCCATGTCGTCCGCCAGGCACGCGCCCGCGCCCCATGCGGACAGCCGCGCCAGCCACACGAAGCCCTCGCGCTGGTAGTCGCGCAGCTTCGTCTTCAATCCCCGGGGCACGCGCACCGCTCGCGCCTGGGCCTCCCGGATCCGCCGCGCCAGCCCGCGCCAGTCCGGAGGCGCCCGCACCCGCGCGCCGGCCTCCGCGAGCGCCTCCAGCGCCGGTGCCGCCGCGGCGCTCACCTCCAACCCCTGCCGCACGGGGTGGGCCACGTCCGCGAGCGGCGTCAGTTGCTCGCGCAGCGCCTCCGTGAGCCGCATCCAGCGTCCCTTGCCCAGGGGGACGTAGCGCTGATGGCGGCGCACGGCCTCCAGCAGGAGCGCCAACTCCACGCGCGCTCCCTCCAGCTCCACCCCGCCCTTCACGCCGAACCAGTCGTGCTCGCGCGTGACCTCCACGCGCAGGCCCGCGGCGTCGGGGGGACGCGTCACGGTCCACGGCTGTTCCTCCCACTCCACGCGCACCCCGGGTCCCGTGAGCGGTTCCAGCAACTCCAACAGGTGGAGCGCGGCCTCCGGGGTGTCGCGGGTGAAGTGGTACGCCCCGGGCGGCAATGACAGACGTTCGAGCAACCCGTCGGCTTCAGCGCGCTCGGCCTCCAGGTCACGCCGGGCCAGGACCCGCTCCTTCGCGCGCAGCCCGCGCACCACGGGAGCACCGCTGCCCACGGGCTGCGGCGGCGCTTCGGGCAAGGGCCGCACGAACAGCGAGCCCTCCAGGGAGGACTCCCCCACCGCGCGCAGCCGCACCAGCAGGCCCGGCTGTGGATCCACGGCACGGGCCTCCAGCGCCGGGGGAAGCGACACCGGAAACACCGCCTCCAGTCCGGAGAGGTGAGCCAGGAATGCGTCCCGCTGGCGCTCGGATACGCGGGTGCCATGGAGCTTCAGGGTGTCGAGCAGGCCCAGTGCCTCGGGGGGAACGAACACCAGGGTGACGCTCGGGAGGCCAGGCTCCACGAGCAGCCAGGGATGGGGGGCCGTGGGCCCGGAGGGGGGTGGCTGCAAGGCCTCCGCGTCCACGGGGCGCCCGTCCACCGCCGGCCGCAGGCGCAGCGCGCGCCCTTCCTCTTCCAGGGCGAACCCCAGCGGGGCCTCCGCCACCCGCACGGGGGCGTCCGGAGCGCTGCCGAGGCGCAGGCGGTGGCTGTGCGTGAGCGCACGCAGGGCTTGAAGGAGCAACGAATAGGCACCTGCCACACCATTGCTCTCGTAACTGTAGTACGAAGATTCCAGCTCCTGCCCTGCCTGCATGAGGGCGAAGGCTTGCTGCTCCTCCGGGTCGCGCAGCAGGGCCGCCACCTTCCTGCCTTCATACGGCATGACGGCGGTCCCCTTGGACCAGCCCCCATGCTTCGCCGGTTGATGCAGGAAGGGCTTCAGGGTCCAGTTGCGAGAGGCCCCCGGCTCCAGCCGGAAGGTGAGGGACGGCTCCGGGTCTGCACTGGCTTCGTGAAGCTGGCGGCCCAGGAAGGTCGTCTCCAGCGCCGCGAGGATTTCGCGGCCGGGCGCTTCGAAGAGCACCTCCGCCAGCTTCGCGGCGCGCGCCGCCTGTTTCGGACGGCCCAGGAACTCCAGCGTCGCATCCACGGCGGTGAGGGCGTGGACACAGTGCGCTTCAGCCACCCTGGGGGAGCACGGGCAGGACAGGCCGGGGCGTCCCTCCATGAGCGCACGGGGGTCGAGCTCGACGCGACCCCGCTCCTCGAAGTCGATGGGATGGCGCGGGCGTCCCCACGCCGCCAGCTCCGGCTCCGACACCAGAAGCCGCAAGGGTTCTTCCTGGAGCGTGACGCTGGGGCGTTGCGCCCAGCGGCGTGGCAGGGCGTGGGGGCGCACGCGCTCGCGGGCCCGAACGAGCGCGTCCCGCAGGAGCGTCAGGCGCGCATCCGTGGGC
>NZ_RAWA01000022.1 GCF_003611675.1 Corallococcus sp. CA053C | reverse complement strand
CACCCCTCCCCGCCGCCACCCGCACTAGACACCGCGACGACCCGCGTCGCGTGAGTCCGCGCGTGGCCGGGGTGCGTCAATCCCTTCTGATTGGGCTGTTTCAGCTTCAGCGTGTTTCACGCTGCTCTCTGTCTTGACGGGGCCGTCTGGAATTACACAGGATGCGCCGCCAACCCACGAGGTCGGGGCGCGAGCCCCGGCACGGGACGTGGGTGGTTCTCACCGTGCAATCCAGGGAGTCAGCCAGGGCCCGACACCGGGCCTGGGGCGCACGGGCGGCGTTCACGCAGGGCGGGCCCGGGCCCGCGAATCGGAGCGGAACATGCGTTGGAAGAAGTTGGCCCCCGTCGTCCTGTCGTTGTGCTGCGTCACCGCCTCCGCGCAGGAAGCGCGCGAGCGCGAGGTCTACATCACCATCGGTTCGGAGGCGCTGGACTCGGTGCGCACGTCGTTCCGCGCGGCGGGCGGCACCGCGCCCACGCTGGTTCGCGAGGCGAACGGCGTGAGCGTGCTCAAGATGAATGAAGGGCAGCTGGGCACGGTGTCGCAGCTGATGCACGACAAGTACCACCGCTGCGCGGGCTTCATGACGCACGACACGCAGGAGGCGGCGCTGGCGGCGCTGGCCCCCGCGCAGCCGTCGCTGACGCAGACGCTGGTGAGCTACACGCTGGACAACGCGTCGGTGGTCAATTCGCTGTTCGCCGGCCTCCAGGAGCCCAGCCTGCGCAGCACCATCACGCAGCTGTCCAGCTACACGAACCGCTACTACAACGGCTCCACCAGCTCCGTGCAGGCGTCCAACTGGCTCCGGGACACGTGGCTGTCCTACGCGGCGGGCCGTCCCGACGTGACGGTGGCGCTCTACGCGCACAGCAGCTGGAGCCAGCCCTCCGTCATCGCCACCATCCAGGGCACGGTCAGCCCCAACGAGGTGGTGGTGATTGGCGGCCACCTGGACTCCATCAACCTCGACGTGCCCTCGTCGAGCCGTCCCTCGGCGACGGCGCCCGGCGCGGATGACGACGCCTCCGGCGTGGCCACGCTCTCCGAGGTGTTCCGCGTCGCGATGGCCCAGGGCTACAAGCCGGCGCGCACGGTGAAGTTCATGGCGTACGCGGCGGAGGAGGTGGGCCTCCTGGGCTCGCAGGCCATCGCGCAGGCGCACAAGGCGGATCCCGCGACGCTCGGCACCGTGGTGGGCGTGCTCCAACTGGACATGACCAACTACCGCGGCTCCACGGTGGAGGTGACGCTCGTCACCGACAACACCAACGCGGCGCAGAACGCGTTCCTGGGCTCCCTCATCGACACGTACACGGGCTACACGCGCTCCAACATCACCTGCGGCTACGGCTGCTCGGACCACGCGTCGTGGAACGCCCAGGGCTACCCGGCGTCCATCCCGTTCGAAGCCCTGCTGAGCCAGGACAACCCCAACATCCACACGGCCAACGACACGCTGGCCAACAGCACCGGCGGCAACGCGGCCAACGCGCTGAAGTTCGCGCGCATCGCGGCGGCGTACCTGGCGGAGCTGGGCAAGGGCACCCTGCCGGGCCTGCCCTCCGACACCACGGACCCCACCGTGTCGCTCACCTCGCCCGCCAGCGGCGCGACTGTGACGGGCACCGTGTCCATCGCCGCGACGGCCACCGACAACGTGGGCGTCAACAAGGTGGAGTTCCTGGTGGACGGCGCGGTGAAGGGCACGTCCTTCACCTCGCCCTACAGCTTCGCGTGGGACAGCCGCACGGTGGCCAACGGCAGCCACACCGTGGCGGCGAAGGCGTCCGACAGCGCGGGCAACTCCGCCACGACGACGGCCCGGACGGTGACGGTGACGAACGTGTCCACGGCCGGCACCTATGACAGCACGCTCAAGACGCTGCGCTGCAGCGCGGTGAACGCCACGTGCGACAGCGGCACGGCCTTCAATGGCCGCGGCACGCGCGGGCCGGAGCTGAACTACCCCAACACGCTGCGCGGCCTCTGCGCCGACGGCAGCGGCGGCACCTACCACAACGACGAGTCCCTGGACGGCGTCAAGGTGTCCACCGTGGACGGCACGCCCTTCGCTCCGGGCAAGCAGGTGAAGGTGGAGGCCACGGTGTGGGCCTACGCCAGCCCGTCGTCGGACCGGCTGGAGTTCTTCTACACGGCCAACGCCACCGCGACGACGCCCGTCTGGACGCAGATTGGCACCAGCATCACCCCGACGGCCGCGGGCACCGTGACGCTGTCGGCCACGTACACGCTGCCCGCTGGCGCCACCCAGGCCGTGCGCGCGCAGTTCCGCTACGGCAGCAGCAGCACCACCAGCGCGTGCGTCTCCAACGAGTACAACGACCGCGACGACCTGGTGTTCGCCGTCGGGCCGTGATGCACCCTCGTTGAGCTGAAGCACAGGCAGCACCTGAGGGGGTCCCGGGCCGCACGCCCCGGGGCCCCTTCTTCGTTCTGCGTCAGGCGGCCTTGAGCCCCTCCAGGGGCAGTTCCACCACGAAGGTCGCGCCCGCGCCCGGCGCGCTGTCCACGGAGATGCGGCCGCCGTGCGCCTCCACCACCTGCCGGGCGATCCACAGCCCCAGGCCCAGGCCTCCGTAGTTGCGGCCGGGCACCGCGCGCTCGAAGCGCTCGAAGATGCGCGCCCGGTCCTCCGGACTGATGCCAATGCCCTCGTCGCGCACGGTGACGCGCGCGGTGCCGTCTCCGGCGGCCACGCGCACCTCGATGGGGCGGCCCTGGCCGTACTTCGCCGCGTTCGCCAGCAGGTTCGTCACCACCTGGTCGATGCGCAGCCGGTCATACCGGCCGACGAGCGGCGCGGTCGCCTCCAGCGTCACCTTCACGCCCAGCCGCTCCACCTCGTCGCGCAGCCGCGCCACGGCGTCCCCCACCACGGAGGTGAGGTCCACGTCGTTGAGGTCCAACGCCAGCCGGCCCGTGGTGAGCTGCGACACGTCCAGCAGCGTCTCCATCAGCGCGTGCAGCCGCTGCACCTGCCGGCCCGCGGACGCGAGCGGGCTCTGCACGCGGTTGCGGGCCTCGTCGCCCAGGCCGCGCTCCAGCCGCTCCAGGTGGAGGCGGAAGGCGGCCAGCGGCGTCTTGAGCTCGTGGCTCGCCACCGCGAGGAAGTCGTCGCGGGCCTGGAGGCTCTCGCGCAGGGAGGCTGCGACCAGCTCCTGTCGCAGCGAGTCGCGCCGCATCCGCGCCAGCTCCAGCATGGAGCGCACGCGCGCCACCAGCTCCCGGGCGCTGAAGGGCTTCACCAGGTAGTCGTCCGCGCCCGCCTCCAGCCCCTCCACCGCGGCCTCTTCACCCGCGCGCGCGGACAACATCACCACCGGGATGGCGCGCGTGGCGGGCGTCTCGCGCAGCGCGCGCAGCAGGCCGAAGCCGCCCAGCCGGGGCATCATCACGTCGGTCAGCACCAGGTCCGGCGGGTTCGCGCGCGCGGCGTCCAGCGCGGACTGTCCGTCCGCCGCCAGCACCACGTCGAACGAGGGGGCCAGCACGCGCGCCATGTACTCGCGCATGTCCACGTTGTCGTCCGCGACGAGCACGCGCTGCCGGGGCGCCTCCACGCTCGGCGCCGCGCCCATGCCGGAGAGCGACACCGTCGTCACCGGGGCCTCCGGTACCACGTCCGCCCAGCGCTCGGCCTCCTGGACGAAGGGGCGCGCGCCCTGCGACAGGGATTCCTCTTCGCGCGGCGCGAGGATGCGCTCGGACGGCAGGTGCGCCATGCCCCGGGGGAGGCGGACCGTGAAGGTCGTGCCCTGTCCCTCCCGGCTCTCCACCCGCACGTCGCCGCCGTGCAGCGCCACCAGCTCACGCACCAACGCCAGCCCGATGCCGGTGCCCTCGTGGGTGCGGCTGCGCGCGTTGCGCACGCGGTGGAAACGCTCGAAGAGGTGCGGCAGCTCCGCGGCCGGGATGCCCGTGCCCGTGTCGGAGACGGTGAGGACGACGTCGCCGTCGCCGGCCGTCAGCCGCACGGCGATGAGGCCCGTGAAGGTGAACTTGAGCGCGTTGGAGAGCAGGTTGAAGACAACCTTCTCCCACATGCGCGGATCCACGTAGACGGGCTCCGGCAGCGGCGCGCAGTCCACCGTGAAGGCCAGCCCCGTGCGCTCCACCGCGGAGCGGAAGTTGCTCGCGAGATCCAGCGTGAGCGCGGCCAGGTCGATGGGCTCGAAGCGCGAATCGCTCCGGCCCGCCTCCAGCCGGCTGAAGTCCAGCAGCGTGTTCACCAGCCGCAGCAGGCGGCCCGCGTTGCGGTGGACGACCTCCAGGTCTCGCCGCGCCGCTTCCGTCACCTGGGCCTGCGCGAGCACGTCCTCCAGCGGGCCCATCATCAGCGTGAGCGGCGTGCGGAACTCGTGGGAGATGTTGTGGAAGAAGGCCGTCTTCGCCCGGTCCAGCTCCGCCAGCTGTTCAGCGCGCTGGCGCTCCTCCTCGTAGGCCCGCGCGTTGCGCAGCGCCACCGCCACCTGCGCGCCCAACAGCTCGAAGAAGGACGCGGAGCCCTCGTCGAAGGCCCGGTTCGGGGACAGGCCGGTGACGAGCACGCCCAGCGGCGCGGACGTGCCCGCGCCCGCGAGCGGCTGGAGCAGGAGCGAACCCACCGCGTCTCCGAAGGGGCCCCCGCGCAGTGACAGCAGGGCCTCCAGGCCGTCCCGTCGCACCGGCCCGCCTTCGAGCGCGCGCAGGAACGGCGCCGCCCCTGGCAGCGTGGAATCCAGCGCGACGGACTCCGGGCTCAGCGGCCCTCCGGGCGCCACGCCCACGGAGCCGCTCAACGTCAGCGTCCGGCCATCCGCCGAGCGCAGGTAGAGCAGCGCGAAGGGCACGTCCAGCGGGTGCTCGGCCACGGCGGACATCAGGTCGCGGCACGTCTTCGTCACGCTGCGCGTGTCCGACGCCCGGGCGGACAGGTCGCGCAACAGCCGCATGCGCCGACTGCTCAGCACCTGCTGCGTCACCTCGGCGCACACCGCGAGCATGCCGCCGATGGCGCCCGTGTCGTCGTAGGCGGGCGCGTGGCTGACGTCGAAGTAGGACTCCTCGCGGTAGCCGCTGCGCTCCAGGAGCAGCATCAGCGCGGGCACCCAGCTGGCGGCGCCCGTCGTCATGGCCTCCATCACGAGCGGCCCCAGCGCGTCCCACGCCTCCGCCAGCGTGCCCCGGATGTCCGTGCCCAGCGCGCCCGGGTGCTTGTCGCCAATCACCGCCGAATAGGCGTCGTTGTAGAACTGGCTCAGCTGCGGCCCCCACGTGAGGATCATGGGGTAGCGCGACCCGAGCAGCGTCTTCACCAGCACCTTGAGGCTCGTGGGCCAGGAGGCCACCGGGCCCACCGGAGTGGAGGCCCAGTCATGCGCTCGCACGAGCGCGTGCATCTGGCTGCCCCCCGTGAAGAGGGCTTCGGGTGCCAGCGGGGGCTCCTGACTCATCTCAGCGTGGCTCCTGGGTCACGGAAACAATTCCCTATGTCGCGGCGGGTCGGGTTCCCACTGGAAAAATGCCCGTGTGTCCGCGGAGGACCACACCACCCTCCGCCCCCATGCTCCCTCCCTTCGAGGGCTCGGCCGGCCGGCTGCTGGCGTGAGGTCGCCGGGCTGTCCATCCCTCCCCGCGCGCCTTACCTAGCAAAGGGATGATGCCCTCCACCCAGCCCGAAACGCGGGTGCTGCGCGAAAAGCACCCCTCCGAGGGAGCGGACGGCCGGGGCCGGCTGTCGCCCCGCCGTGAGGCCCTGCTCCAGGCGCGCATCAAGGACCTGTCCCTGCGCCTCTCAGGCACGCCGCTGGAGCGCTACATCGCGCAGCTCCACGCGGAGCTGGAGGCCAAGGGGCTGTCGTTCAAACCCCAGTGCTACCTGTCCGACGAGTGGGGCTGTCCGTCCGGGGTGCCCGTCATCGGCCTGCCCTTCTACCTGGCGGATCCGGACCTGCTGTCCATCGAGGCGGAGCTGGGGGGGAGCGCGGAGACCGAGGCGGAAATCCTGATGTACCTGCGCCACGAGGCCGGCCACGCCTTCAACTACGCGTGGCGCCTGTACGACACCGACGAGTGGCGCCGCGTGTTCGGCGACTACGGGCGGCCGTACCAGGACGACTACAAGCCCCGGCCCTTCTCGCGCCGGTACGTGTTCCACATCTCCGGCTGGTACGCGCAGAAGCACCCGGACGAGGACTTCGCGGAGACGTTCGCCGTGTGGCTCACGCCGGGCAGCGACTGGGAGAAGCGCTACCAGGGCTGGGGCGCGCTCAAGAAGCTCCAGTACGTGGAGGCGACGGCGAAGCGCGTGGGCCGCTCACCTCCTCTCGTGCAGCTGGCGCAGCCGGACCTCACCACCGAGGAGATGGAGGGCACCGTCCAGGAGCACTACCGCCAGCGCGAGCTGGACGAGAAGGTGGACCTGGAGCTGCGCAATTCCTTCGACCACGCGCTGGAGGACATCTTCTGGGGGCCCGGCGAGGCCCCGGTGAGCGCGGCGACGCTGGTGCAGGCGGAGCGCCAGCGCCTGCTGTCCACCGTGGGCCACTACTCCGGCGTGGGCCGGGGCGTGGTGCGCGCGCTCGTGGATCACCTGGCGGAGCGCACCGCCGCGCTGAACCTCACGCTGTACCCGGACGACAGCCGCGAGGCCGCGATGCAGTTGGCGTCGCTCGTCACGGTGCTGGCGATGAACTACCTCCACACCGACCGCTTCTTCGAGGACTGACATGCCCCAGAAGTCCCTTCGCATCGCCGTCCTTCACTACCAGCCCAAGGACGAACCGCCCGACGCCGTGGTGGCGCAGGTGAGCGCGGCCCTGCGCGCGGCCGGCCACGAGCCGGTGGACGTGCGCGTGGACGAGAGCGTCTCCGACCTGGTGCGGCTGGTGACGCGCGCCCGCGCGGACCTGGTCTTCAACCTCTGCGAGACGTTCGCCGAGGACTACCGCCTGGAGGTCAACGTCGCCGCCGTCCTGGAGCTGGCGCGCCTGCCCTTCACCGGCTCCGGCACGGCGGGGCTGCTGCTCGCGCAGGACAAGGTGCTGACGAAGCAGCTGCTCCAGTTCCACGGCGTGCTCACCCCGCGCTTCGCGACCTTCGACGGCACGTCGTTCCAGACGAATGGAGATTTGTCCTTCCCGCTGGTGGTGAAGCCCGCGCGCTCGGACGCGTCCATGGGCCTGGGCGTCGAGAAGGACATGGAGGGGCTGGCGCGGCGGGTGAAGAAGATCCGCGAGGAGTACGACGACGAGGCGCTGGCGGAGGAGTTCATCGAGGGCCGCGAGCTGTACGTGGGTGTCGTCGGGGACGCGGCGGATCCGGAGGTCCTCCCGGTGGTGGAGCTGGACTTCGGCTCGCGGTGGAACCGCAAGCGGATGAAGATCGCCAACCGCGAGGTGAAGTTCGCGCCGGAGTCGCCGGGCAGTCCCCATCTCGTCTTGCCCACGGACCTGTCGGATGAACTCCAGGGCCGCATTGGCCGCGCCGCGGTGACGGCGTTCCGCGCGCTCAAGCTGCGGGACTACGCGCGCATCGACTTCCGCGTCTCCAGCCGCACCAACGAGCCCTACCTGCTGGAGGTGAACCCCAACCCCTACCTGGAGACGCAGTGCGAGGTGGCCATGGGGGCGAAGGAGCGCGGCATGGGCTACGACGCGCTCGTGCAGCGCATCGTGGACACGGCCGCCCGACGGCACGGCCTGGGCGTGAGGCCCCGGGCCACGGCCGGTGCGCCCGTGCGGGACGCGACTCCCGCCGCGCACTGAACGTCCCCCGCGCCCCTGGCCCGGATTCCGGTGGCCCGACTGGTGCCGGTGCTCTATGGGAGACGGGTGATTCACCGTCAGCTCCTGGAGCATGCCAAGGCCGTGGCCCGCTTCGCGCCCGTGCGGCCCGCGGTGAAGGCGGGCCTGCGCGCCGCGCTCGCCACCTTCGTGCCCATGGCCGTGGGCACCGCGCTGCACCTGCCCGGAGGCCTGTGGCTCGCCGTGGGTGGCTTCAACACGTCCTTCGTCGACAAGGGCGGCTCCTACCACGCGCGGGCGCGGGCCATGGGCGGCACGGCGCTGGCGGCGGCGGTGGCCGCGGTGATGGGCGGGCTCGTGGGGATGCACCCCGCGCTGTCCATCCCGCTCACGCTCGTGTGGGTGACGGCGTGGAGCTTCGCGGGCGTGTACGGCGCCGCGGCGAACATCATGGGCAACATCGCCGCCACCACCTTCGTCATCGCCGTGGCGCTGCCCGTGGAGGGGCCCGGGGCCGCGCTGCTGTCGGGCGCGACGCTGCTGGCCGGCGCGGCGTGGGCGATGGTGCTGTCGCTCGTGCTCTGGCCCATCCGGCCCTACCGGCCCGCGCGCAAGGCGGTGGCGGAGTGCTTCGACGCGGTGGCCGACTACGCGGAGGCGCTGTCGCGCATGTGCCAGGGCGCGCGCGAGGACGCGTGGCAGGCGCTCATCCAGGAGCAGCACGGGCGCATCCGCGAGACGCTGGAGGTGGCGCGCACCACGCTCACCGCCACGCGCCAGGGCCGTGTGGAGCGCGGGCGCGGTGAGCGACTGCTGGTGTTGCTGGAGGCCGCGGACGCGATGTTCATGGGGCTCATCGCCCTGGCGGAAGACCTGGAGAGCCTGGGCCCCCCGGTAAGCGGACCCGCGGGAGATCCGCGCGCGGCGGCGGCGGTGGCCCTCCTGGACTGCGCGCACACGGCGCGCGACCTGGTGCGGCTCACGCAGCAGGAAGGCCGCAGCCGCAGGCCCCAGCCGGAGTGGGACGGCCGGGCGCTGAGCGACGCGCTCACGGACCTGGACGCGCGGGGCCTGCTGACGCGGCTGGAGCGGGCGCGCCTGCGGGACGTGGCGCGGCTGGTGACGGAGCTGCGCGAGCGCGCGGACGTGGCGCTGGACACCGCGTGCCGCCTGCCCGGCCCCGTGGAGCCGGGCATGCTGCCGCCCACCCGCGAGCTGGCGGAGGAGCCGAACCCGTCCCTCTGGGAGCCCGTGCGCGCGCACCTCACGCTGGAGTCGGAGGTGCTGCGGCACGCCCTGCGCGTGGGCCTCACCACCACGGCGGCGGTGTGGATCTCCAGCATCTTCCGGCCGAACCACAGCTACTGGGTCACCATCACCGTGCTGACCGTGATGCAGCCCTACACCGGGCCCACCGTCCTCAAGGCGCTGCAGCGCGTGCTGGGCACCGTGGTGGGCGGCATCCTCGCCATCGCCGTGGCGTCGTGGCTCCAGGATCCGCGCGCGATGATGGGGCTCCTGTTCTGCTCCGCGGCCCTGTGCGTGAGCCTCATCCCGCTCAACTACGGGCTGTTCACCGTCTTCGCCACGCTCACCTTCGTGCTGCTCGCGGAGGTGGGCAGCGGGGACTGGACGCTCGCGCCGGTGCGCATCGTCAACACGCTCATCGGCGGGGCGCTCGCGCTCGCGGGCACGTTCTTCCTGTGGCAGCGCTCGGAGGAGGAGCGCTTTCCGTCGCAGATGGCGGAGGCCCTGCGCGCGGACCGGGAGTTCTTCGACGTGCTGGCGTCCGCGTGGCAGCGGGGTGAGGCGCCCGCGCCGGTGGCGCTCGCGGAGGCGCGCCGCAAGCTGGGGCTCGCCACCATCAACGCGGAGACGTCCTTCCAGCGCCTGCTCAACGAGCCGCGCTGGAGCACCAAGGCCCTGGAGCCGCTGATGACGCTGCTCGCGTTCACGCGCCGCTTCGCCGCCGTCTGCACCCTGCTCGCGTCGCGGCGCTCCGTGCCCTCCACGCCCGCGGTGCAGGAGGCCCTGGCCCGCTTCAGCCGCGCCATGGACGGCGCGATGGAGGACCTGGCGGAGGCCGTCCTCCATGGCCGCCGCCCACGCCCCCTGCCCACCTTCGACGCGCTGATCGGCTGGAACGTACCGACGCCGGACACGGCCGGGCTCGCCCTGGGCACCGAGGCCCCCCTGCTCCAGTCCCAGCTGGAGCGGCTCGCGCGCCAGGCCTCCGTTCTCCACGGCGCCGCCACCCGCCGGCTGGAGGCCGCGGCACCCGCTCCGGCCGCATCCCAGTCTTCCACGACAAGCGAGACATAGCAGAACAGCTTGAATAGGTTGCGCGGCCTCCCCTCGTCGTTGGAGTCCCGCATGTCCTTCGTGTCGCTCCGTTCGTTCCGGTCCCGAGTCCCCACCCACCTGACGGGCCTGTTGCTGGCGGCCTCCGCGCTCGCGCCCCCCGCCGCGCTCGCGGCGAACGAGTCCGTGCGGGTGTGGCTGACGACGACGTCGGGCAGCACGCTCGCGAAGAAGCTCAATGCCGAAGCGAACAAGGCGTTCGGCCCGGAGAGCGGCTCGGCGACGGCCATCGACGTGAACGACGGCGTGACGTACCAGACGCTGGACGGGTTCGGCGGCGCGATGACGGATGCGTCCGCGTGGCTCATCTACAACTCGCCCCAGCGCACGGCCATCCTCAACGACTTGTTCAGCGTGGGCGCGGGCGCGGGCTACAGCGTCATCCGCCTGCCCATGGGCGCGTCGGACTTCTCGCGCAACAGCTACACCTACGACGACACCTGCTGCGACCTGAACGACTTCTCCGTGGGCCACGACACGGCGTACATCCTGCCGGTGCTCCAGCAGGCGCGCGCCATCAACCCGGAGGTGAAGGTGTTCGCGGTGCCGTGGAGCGCGCCCGCGTGGATGAAGTTCAACAACTCGCTCTCCGGCGGCGGCTACCTGCGCAATGACCTGTACGGCACCTACGCGAACTACTTCGTGCGCTTCGTGCAGGCGTACAACGCGAACGGCGTGCCCATCCACGCGCTGAGCATGCAGAACGAGCCGCACAACGCCAACGGCAGCTACCCGACGATGCAGATGGAGTCCAACGACCAGTCCGTCTTCGCGGCGCAGCACCTGCGCCCCGCGCTCAACGCCGCGGGCTTCGCCAGCGTGAAGTTGCACGCGTGGGACCACAACTGGCACGACGGCACGGGCCCCGCGGGCTTCCCGCATGAGGTGATGGCCTACAACGGCGGCCAGGCGCAGTCGGCGGTCGCGGGCGCGTCCTACCACTGCTACGAGAGCCCCGAGGGCAGCTACACCGTGCAGTCCGCCTTCCGGAACGCGTACCCCAACAAGGAGGTGCACTTCACCGAGTGCACCGGCGGGTTCTGGGCGACGAACGCCGCCGCGAATCTGGAGTGGGCGCTCCAGAACAACCTCTTCGGGCCGCTGCGCCACTGGGCGCGCACGTCGCTGTACTGGAACATCGCGTTGGATCCGAACCACGGGCCGCGCGTGGGCGGCTGCGCGGACTGCCGGGGCATGCTCACCGTGGACAACGGCAACGGCAGCTACACGCGCAACGAGGAGTACTACGCGTGGGCGCACCTGGCGAAGGTGGTGCGGCCGGGCGCGGTGCGCGTGGACGCCACGTCGCTGGGCAACAACAACATCGAGACGCTCGCCTTCCGCAACCCGGACGGCTCGCACGCGCTCGTCGCGCTCAACTCCAATGACGGCGCCACCCTCAGCTTCAAGGTCCGCTGGGCCGGGCAGGCGTTCGAGTACAGCCTGCCGCCGCGCTCGGTGGCGTCCTTCCAGTGGGGCGGGACGGGCGGCACGCAGGGCCCGTGGTACCGGCTGGTGAACAAGGCCACCGGCAAGTGCCTGGACCTCGTCGGCCCGTCCGCGGCGGACGGCACCGGGCTGCACCAGTGGACGTGCCACACGGGCGCAAGCCAGCAGTGGTCGCTCGTCGCCACCGACAGTGGCTACTCGCGGCTGGTGTCGCGCTACAGCGGCAAGGTGATGGACGTGACGGACGTGAGCGCGGCGGACGGCGCGCGCGTGCAGGAGTGGTCCTGGTCGGGCGGTGCCAACCAGCAGTTCAAGCCGGTGGCGACGTCCGCGGGCTACTCCCGCTTCGAGGCCCGCCACAGCGGCAAGGTGCTGGACGTGGCCAACTGCTGGAACACCGGCGACGGCGCCGTCGTCCAGCAGTGGGTCTGGGCCAACAACGACTGCCAGCAGTTCCGCCTGGAAGCCATGCCCTGAAGCCGGGCAGCGGACAGGCGCTCCGTCCAGAGCCCAACACCCCCCGGGCGGCCGTGCACACGGGTTGCGGACTTTTTGAAGGTGGATGGTTCCATCCGCCGCGCGGGCACCCACTTTGTCCCGGGCACCCAGGCACGTGAAAACCTCCGACCTCCCGTCAGATGCGAACACCCGTTCGAGGACCACGGTCCTCAACGTCAACGACGACCCGGCGACGCTGTACCTGCTCAGCCTCACGCTGCGGCAGGGCGGCTACCACGTCATCGAGGCCACCTGCGGCCAGGAGGCGCTGACGCTCGCGCAGGGGATGCCGGACCTGGTGCTGCTGGACGTGCACATGCCGGACGTGGACGGCTACGAGGTCTGCCGCCGCCTGCGCGCCGACGAGGCCACGCGCGACCTGCTCATCGCGCACCTGTCATCCGTGTCCGTGAGGCGCGAGGACCGCGTGAAGGGGCTCGCGCAGGGCGCGGATGCGTACTGGACCCGGCCCCTGGCGGAGGACGAGCTGCTGGCCAACATCGAAGCGCTCTTGCGCCTGCAGACCCGCGCCCGGGACGCGGTGCGCGCGCGCGACCGCTTCCTCAGCATCGCGGCGCATGAGCTCAAGACGCCCATGACGGTGCTGCGGCTCAACCTGGAGCGCGCCGTGCAGCTCGTCGTGAACGACGCGGACGGCCCCGTGTCCACCGGCCCCGTGGAGAAGCGGCTCACCCCCGCGGTGCGCCAGCTCACGCGCCTGCAGAACCTGGTGGACAGCCTGCTGGACGTGTCGCGCCTGTCCACCCGGGGCATGGAGTTGACCATGGAGACCGTGGACCTGTCCCGGCTCGTGCTCGAACAGGTGGAGCGGCTCCAGTCCCAGGCCCGCAGCGCGCGGGTGGACCTGGAGGCCACGGTGCCCCCGGAGCCCGTGCTCCTCTTCGGAGACCCGCTGCGGCTGGAGCAGGCCGTGGGGCACCTGCTGACGAACGCCATCAAGTTCGGCGAGGGCCGTCCCGCGCACGCGCGCCTGGAGACGCACGGCGACCAGGCGGTGCTGACGGTGCGGGACGAGGGCGTGGGCATCGCGCCGGAGGACCAGGCGCGCGTCTTCCGCCGCTTCGAGCGGGTGACGACCGGCGACCGCTTCGACGGGCTGGGCCTGGGCCTCTTCCTGGCCCTGGAGATCGCCACCGCGCACGAAGGCGCCCTCACCGTGAAGAGCGCCCTGGGCGAGGGCGCGACCTTCGAACTGCGGCTGCCCCTGCACCTCACCCGACGTTATTGAACATCCAAGGAGAGCAATTCGTGTCGAACACAGGAGACGGTGACGGCAGTGCCACAGCCGCGGAGGGCCGGAGGCCCACGAAGCGGCTCGTCACCAATGTGCCCCGGCTGGACTTCATCACCAAGGGCGGCCTCATCCAGGGCTCGTCCTACGCCATCATCGGGCCGCCGGGATCCGGCAAGACGGTCTTCGCCAACCAGATCGCCTTCGAGCACGTGCGCACCGGGGGCAAGGCCCTCTACGTGACGCTGCTGACCGAGTCGCACGGGCGCATGCTGGAGAACCTGTCGCAGATGACGTTCTTCGACGCCAGCGTCATCCCGGAGCGGCTGCAATACCTCAGCGCGTACCGCGAGCTGGAGAAGGAGGGCCTCCGGGGACTGCTGGATCTGGTGCGCAAGAACGCCCAGCAGCACGGCACCACGCTGCTCATCATCGACGGCATGGATGCGGCGAAGGAGTTCGCCCGCTCGGACCTGACCTTCAAGCGCTTCCTCCAGGACCTGCAGACCTTCTGCAGCATCCTGGGCTGCACCTCGCTGCTGCTGGCGCCGCACCACGCGGGGGAGATCCACCCGGAGAACACCGCGGTGGACGGCATCTTCGAACTGTCCCTGTGGCTGCACGGGCCGCGCGCGGTGCGCGAGCTCATCGCCGTGAAGTTCCGGGGCGGGCCGTCGCTGCTGGGTCGCCACGAGGTGGAGATCTCCGACCAGGGCATCGTCATCCACCCGCGCACGGAGGTGCAGTTCGCGCACCCCGCCGCGGCGGGACGCGAGGACCGCATCCGCATGCCCTTTGGCATCCCCCGCCTGGATGACGCGATGAAGGGGGGCCTGCTGTCCGGCTCCACCACGCTGCTGTTGGGCGCGCCCGGCACCGGCAAGACGCTGCTGGGCCTGCGCTTCCTCCTGGAAGGCGCGCGCGCGGGCCAGCCGGGGGTCTACTTCGGCTTCTACGAAACGCCCCCCCGCCTCATCGAGAAGGCCCTGGGCACGGGCATGAAGGACTTCAAGAAGTACGTGGACGAGGGGCTGATTGAAATCCAGTGGCAGCCGCCCCTGGAGCACAACCTGGACTCGCTCGCCGAGCGGCTCCTGGAGCGCATCGCGGAGCGCAAGGTGTCCCGGCTGCGGCTGTTCATCGACGGCGTGGCGGGCTTCCGCTCCGCGGCCGTGTACCCGGACCGCATGGGCCGCTTCTTCTCCGCGCTCACCCATCAGCTCCGGATGATGGACGTCACCACGCTGTATTCGGACGAGACGCCCCTGTTCAGCCCCGGCGTGGAGATGCCCCAGCCGGAGGCCGCGGCCACCGTGGAGAACGTCATCCTCGTGCGCTACGTGGAGCTGCGCTCGCAGCTCTACCGGCTGCTCTCCATCATGAAGATGCGCGAGAGCGCCTACGACAGCGGCATCCGCGAGTTCTCCATCTCCGAGGACGGCATCACCGTCGCGGACACCTTCGAGAGCGCGGAGAGCATCCTCACCGGTCACGCGCGCATGACGTCGGTGCCTCCGGCGAGGAGCCCGCGCAAGAGCGCCGTCAAGGCGCCGCTGGGCACGCGGGGAGGCGCGAAGAAGAAGGCCGCCAAGGGGGTGAAGAAGTCCCCGGCAGGCACCTCCCGCCGGAGTCGCGCATGAAGACCGTGCTCGTCGTGGACGACGAACTCGACATCGCGGAGGCCGTCCAGGCCATCCTGGAAGAGGAGCAGTTCCGGGTCGTCATCTGTGGCAACGGCCGCGAGGCCCTGGAGAAGCTGAAGGAGGTGGAGCCCTCCCTGGCCATCATCGACGTGATGATGCCGGTGATGAATGGCTACGAGACCATCGACGCCATCCACAAGGACGGGAAGCACTCCTTCCCCATCCTCGTGATGAGCGCCATCCAGCCGCCCAGGGCGAAGGCCGAGGAGCAGGGCTGGGCCGGCTTCCTCAAGAAGCCCTTCTCCCTGCGGGACCTGGTGAGCTCCGTCAACCGGCTCACCTCCTCGTAGACGCAGCCGGGTGTTTGCACCTCCAACCGGGCGCCGGAGTGCACCTTCCGGCGCCTGCCCGGCTGGTTGAAAACAGGGGGGCGCTCGCGCACAGTGGGCCCCGCCTCCATGAACACTGAAGTCGTCGCGAACTCCCGTCAGGAGCCCGGCCTGTTCCGGCTCACCTGGCCCATCTTCTTCGAGATCTTCCTCTTCATGCTGATGGGCACGGCGGACACGCTGATGCTCAGCGGTGTGTCCGACGCCGCCGTGTCCGCGGTGGGCGTCGTCAACCAGTACGTCTTCATCTGCATCCTCATCATGGAGGTGGTGAGCCACGGCGCGTCCATCGTCGTGTCCCAGTACCTGGGCGCGAAGCGGGGCGCGGAGGCGTCGCGCATCGCGGCGCAGGCCATCACGATGAACTTCCTGCTGGGGCTGACGGTGAGCGCCGGGCTGCTCTTGTCGGGCGACACCATCCTCGGGCGGATGAACCTGGAGGCGCAGACGCTGTCGTACGCGCGCACCTACTGGCACATCGCGGGCGGGTTCCTCTTCCTGCAGGCGCTCATCAACGTCTTCTCCAGCCTCATCCGCACGTACGGCTTCACGCGGCAGTCCATGTTCGTGGCCATGGGCATGAACGTGGTGCACGTGCTGGGCAATTGGGTGCTCATCTTCGGGCACCTCGGCGTGCCGGGACAGGGTGTGGCGGGCGCGGCGATGTCCACGGTGCTGAGCCGCGCGCTCGCGCTGGGCGTCTTCGGGTGGCTGCTCTACCGCGTGATGGACGTGCGCATGGCCCGCCGCGACTTCGTGGCGCTGACGCGCGAGTACGTGCGGAAGATATTGCGAGTGGGCGTGCCGTCGGCGGTGGAGCAGCTGACGTACCACGGGTGCCAGACCGTGTTCCTGTACTACGTGACGTTCCTGGGCCCGGCGGCGCTCGCGTCGCGGCAGTACGCCAACGCGATGTCGCAGTACGTGTTCCTGTGCAGCCTCGCCATCGGGATGGGCACGTCCATCATCGTCGGGCGGCTGGTGGGCGCGAACCGCTCCGCGGACGCGTACGCGCGCGTGCTGACGAGCCTCAAGTGGAGCGTGGCCATCACCGTGGGCGTGGACCTGACGGCCATCCTCTTCCGCGAGCCGCTCATCCACCTCTTCACGCACGACGGGGACATCCTGCGAATGACGTCGCAAGTGCTGGTGCTGAGCCTCGTCCTGGAGACGGGGCGCTCGTTCAACCTGGTGCTGGTGAACGCGCTGCGCGCCGCGGGCGACGCCACCTTCCCCGTCTACATGGGGGTGCTCTCCATGGTCTGCATGAGCGTGCCCCTGGGCTACTTCCTCGTCTTCCACCTGCAATTGGGGCTGGCCGGCGTGTGGCTCGCGGTGGCCGCGGACGAGTGGACGCGCGGCCTGGCCATGTGGCTGCGCTGGCGCAGCCGGGCGTGGGAGCGCCAGTCGCTGGTGACGCCGCTGGAGGCGCCGCCGGTGCTGGCACACTAGCGCCGGAGTGTCTGCCAGCCTCCTCTCCTGCCCACCCGTCGGGCCCCCGGCGTGCACCCGGGGGGCCCGGAGGTATAAGGTTCAGCGGTGGACGCCCTGGACCATCGGTCGACGTTGCTCGTCGTGGAAGGCTACGACGACCTGCGTGAGGCGCTGGTGGCCCTCCTGGTGTTGGAGGGCTACACGGTGCTGTCGGTGGCCACCGCCATGCAGGCCCTGGACGTGCTGACGCGGCTGCCCCGGCGTCCCGCACTCGTGCTGCTGAGCCTGATGCTGCGCAACCCGGAGGACCAGGCCTTCCTGTCGCGCCTGAAGGGGCTGGAGTCCGGGCCCCGGCTGCCGGTGCTGGCGCTGACGGCGGACCCGGACCTCCAGGCGCCCCTGCCCGGGACGGTGGGGCTCCTGGGCAAGCCGGTGCGCACGGAGGTGCTCCTGGCCGCCGTGGACCGCTACCGCGCCCGGCATTGAGCGGGCGGGACGTCCGGTTCCACGCAACTCGGGGCGCAACCGGGCGATAATCCTCCAACGGCCACCACCGTCACGACGGTGGTTCGAGGGGGAAGTCTTCATGTCCAGAATCGGCGAAGCGAGTGGCAGTGCATCCGCGCGTGTGCAGCAGGCCCGGACCCAGGAGGTCCGCCCTCCTCCGCCGCCCCCTGCCCCTCCTGGCACGAGCCGCACCTCCGACACCTTCGAGTCCGCCACGGCCGGACGCCGGGGCACGCCCGCGCTGGGCTCGCCCACGCCCGCGACCACGCCGCTGCCCGTGGGGACGGCCGGCACGCAGGTGGTGACGACCGACACGGTGGCCACCTACCAGGCAGGCCCGCCGCAGCGGCCGGACATCCACCACGACAACGGCTTCCTGCAGAACCCGAACGACCCCAACGACCGGACCCCCATCGCCACCCAGAGCCCGGGCGTGGGCGACTACGCGGCGCGGGCCGAGTGGGAGGGCCGGCTGGCCGCGGGGCGCGCCATCCAGGGCGTGCCGGGCGTGCCGCACAACAACATCCCGGACGGCCTGGACACGTACGACCACTTCCTGCACGGCAACGGCGCGGACCGGCACTTCAGCTACGAGCGCTTCGTGTCCACGGACCCCGCGGGCCAGGCGGTGCTCACCAACTCCACCCGCGACACGCAGCAGGGCGCGGAGGCCTACTACAACCAGCTCGTCGCGAATGATCCGTCGCTCGCCAACCGGCCGGTGACGTTCCAGATCACCGGCTCGCAGATTCCGGTGGGCTCCAGCGAGCAGTTCCCGTACCCGGAGACGGAGAACTGGCAGAAGGCCATTGGCGGCCACAACGTGTGGAACAGCGCCACCGTCACCGTCTACCCGCCGGAGCAGCCGGGTGGGCAGCCGCGCTTCTCCATGGACATGACGTTGCACGCGGAGGACCGCTACAACTTCAACCCGGGCCAGCACGACATCGCCACGGGCGCGCCGGACGCGGCCAACGGGCGGCTGGAGCGGACCGGCCTGGGGCACCAGTACACCAACTACGGCACGCTCCAGCGTCAGGTGACCTGGACCCAGGGGAGCCCTGAGAATGCGGTCTCGCGTCCCATCGGCGGCCGCTAGGCGCGCGCTCGCTTCCACCCTGCTGCTGGGGTGTGTTTCGCTGGCCTGTGACGACAAGCCTGCTGCCGGGAGTGCATCCATGACGACAGAGACGGCCGCTCCGGCCGCGAAGACGGGGACGGACCTGGAGACGCTGCAGAAGCTCGTGACGCTGCCGCGCCGCCCCCAGGCGGTGCAGTGGCGCAGCTCCGCGCGGGGCATCCCGGGCGGCCTGGGCCCCACGGACACGCAGCTGCTCGCCGTGCTGGAGTACCCGGCCGCGGACGTCCAGGCGCTGCTGTCCACGCTGAAGCCCACGCGGCTGACGGCGAAGGTGGATGACGGCGGCTGGCTGCCGGAGGCCACCCGCGAGGCGCTGAAGCAGGCCACCGCCTACGAGGCGGCGCCCTTCTTCAAGTCCCCCCTGAACCAGGGCACCGTGTTCCACCTGCCGAAGTCGAACACCTTCGTGCTGGTGCTCTTCACCACGTAGTCCGGGAAGGCACGCTCAGGGGGACGCCGCGCCCAGCGCCTGCAACACGAGGCGCGCGAGGGCGGCGTAGTCCCCGTCGAAGTGGTGCCCGCCCTTGAGCAGCGTGGCGCTCGCGCCGGGCACGTCGGAGAGGGAAGGACAGAGGCTGTCGGACCGCTCCTCGTCGCCGTAGAGGCAGAGCACGGGGAGGCCCTTCAGCCCCTGCACGTCCGGGAGCACGGGGTGCGTGGGGCGCCCCTTGCCTCCGAAGATGTCGGTGACGTGCACCTCGAGCTCCGCCTCCTTGCCGGGCGCGATCAGCACGAGGAGCCGCAGCCGGCTTCGCAGGTCCTCGGGCAGCCGCGAGGCGATGAGCGGTACCACGTCCGCGCCGCGCGAGTAGCCCAACAACACCACGCGCTGCTTGCCCCAGGCGGGAAGGAAGTGCCGCAGCACGCGGGCCACGTCCTCGGCCGTCTCCTCTGGCGTGCGGCGCTTCCAGAAGTAGCGCAGCGAGTTCAGGCCCACGACGGGGAGGCCCTGCGCGGCCAGCGCTTCGGCCACCGAATGATCCAGGCTGGCCCAGCCGCCGTCCCCGGTGACGACGAGTGCCAGGGTGTCCCCTTCCCCCTTCGACGGCACCTCGATCAGGGGCAGCCCGTCCACGGACGCATTCCCCACGAGGGCGCCCGGGCCCGCGTCCGGAGGGAGCGGCGTCGCGACGGGAGGCAGGTGTTCGGAGTCGAGCGGCACGGCGGCGGCGGCGTACGCGGCCCACAGGGCGTCCTGCCATGCGGACACGGGCATGCGGCGCAGGCCAGGGCCGGGCACCGTCAGCACGCGGCCGGGCTTCAGGGCACGGATGAAATCATGCGCGGCCTTCACGCGGTGGCCCGCGTCGTGTTCCGCGACGAGCAACACCCAGGGCTCTTGCAGCGTGCGCGCCGGGGCGAGCCGTTCGTGGGTGCCCTTCTCCGCGCGGGATCGCACGAGGCCCGCGCCCGGACAGAAGGCCGCGGACGTCATCAGGTCCGGCGTGAAGTCCACGCTCACCGCGCCCCGGAATGTCCCCGGCGGAGCCTGGGCGAGCGCCGCGGAGGCCAGCGCCGCGCCTACGCCGTCCCCCACGACGACGGGGTGCAGGTATTCGGGCAGCTTCGCGTGCTGCTGGTAGCCCTGGCTGAGCACCTCCAGGTCGCCGGCCGGATACGCGCACCGCGAGCCCTTCTCCAGCGCGCGCAGGTAGGCGTTCGCGTCCACCGCGAGCACCAGCGCGCCGCGCGATGCCAGGGACCGTGCCAGCTCCAGGCCCCGCCCCTGATCCGCGGGGCCGTCCGCCAGCAGGAGCGCCACCGTCGTGGGCGCCCGCGCGGGCGTCACCACCGTGACGTGGCCGAAGCGGCCTCCGGGGTGCAGCGTCTCGACGCGCGGCGCCGCGGGTTCCGGAACGGGGGCAGGCCGCGGAGCCGTCGGGGCCACCGGGGCGGTCGGCGCCGCGCAGGTCTGGGCTCCGGGGAGCAGGGCCACGGACAGCGCCACCACCGCCCCCACCACGAACCAGCCCGCGCGGGTCTTCATCGCGACACCACTCCTCCCAGCCCGCGCGACACCAGCGAGGCCACGCCCGCGAGCACTCCCGGCAGCGCGAGCCCGCCCGGCGACGCCAGGTAGCGCGGCGCCCACTCCGGACGGAACTTCTCCTTGTACTGGCGCAGCCCCTGGAAGTTGTAGAAGTGCTCGCCGTGCCGGAACACGAGCGCGCCCAGCCGGTTCCACGCGGGCGCGAGCGTGCGCTCCCCGAAGCCGCTGAAGGGCGCCATGCCCAGGTTGAAGCGGCGGAAGCCCTGCTGATGGCCCCACAGCATCAGCGACGTGAAGAGGTAGTCCATGGCGCCGTGCGGGCTGCCGGGCAGGTAGCGCATGAGGTCCACGCTCAGCTCCTCCTTCGTGTCCGGAGCCCACACGTTGGCGAAGCCCGTGAGGACGCCGTCCTTGCACACCACGGCCACCGGCCCCTGCTCCAGGTAGCGCGGGGAGAACCAGCCCAGGCTGAAGCCCTTCTCCCGCGTGTGCTTCTCCGCGAGCCACGCGTCGGAGATGGCCTGGAGCCGGGGCAGCAGCTCGGGCACGGACTCGCGCGGCTTCACCTCGAAGGTCCAGCCTTCGCGCTCCAGGCGGCGCAGGCCCTGGCGCAGCCCCCGGCGCTCCGGCCCTTCGAGGCAGAAGTCCGTGAGCGGCACCGTGGCCTCTTCGCCCAGCTTGAGCAGCGTCAGCCCCAGGTCCAGGTAGCGCGGCAGCGCGCCGGGGCCGACCTGGTAGAAGCACGCCCAGCCGTGGTGCCGGTCCGCCAGTTCGCGGAAGCGCCACGCCAGCTCCGTCGCCGCATCCGCGGGCCCCACGGGGTCCCCCATGGACACCCAGGCGCGGCCGGACACGCCATACATGAGGAACGCGGAGCCCGCGTCGTCGAGCAGGAGCGACTTGTCCCCCACCAGCGCCAGCGACGCCATGGACTCCGACGCGTTCGCCACCAGGGGCCGCACCCGCCGCAGCTCCTCCGTCGTGGGAGGGTGCGTGCGCGGGCTGGCCGGACGCAGGAGCGCGGCCACACCCGCCACCGCCGTGACGCCCAGCACGCCCACGCTCGCGCGCAGGAAGCGCGGCGCGTCGCCGGAGAAGGTGAACTGCCACCAGAGATCATGGCTGTAGCCGACGTGCCGGTACGAGAAGAACCCCAGCCACACCGACGCGCCCACCACCGCCACCGCCGCCAGGAGCCACCCCGGGCTGAAGGCCTCCGCGAAGAGCGACGTGTGCCGGTAGAACTGTTGATGGAACGGCGCCAGCGCCGCGGCCAGGAGGAGCAGCAGCGACGCCTCCTCGTAGTCCACGCCCTTCACCACCGAGAACACCGCCCCGGCCACCAGCAGCACCTGCGTCAGCACGTAGGCCGCGTCCAGCCGCCGCTGGAGCCCACGCGCGAGCAGCAGCAGCGACAGCCCCACCAGACTGCCCAGCAGGTGCGACACCTCCAGGAGCGGAAGCGGCACCCACCGACGCAGCACCGCCAGCCGCTCCGTCTCCGCCGGGGTGGCGCCGGAGAACAGCAGCACCGCGCCGGCCACGAACGCGACCGCCGACGCGGCCCAGGGCACCACCGGCGCGAACGAGCTGTGCACCACCTGCGCCAGCCGCGAGAGGTGGTGACGGCGCTGCCACACCTCATGGCCCGCGAGCAGGAGCGCCGCCACGGTGAAGGGCACCAGGTAGTAGACGAGCCGGTAGACGAGCAGCACGCCCACGACCTGTGGCGCGGGGACATGCGGCGTGAGCGCCGACAGCATCACCGTCTCGAAGACACCCAGGCCCGCGGGCACCTGGCTGACGATGCCGGCCAACTGCGCCAGCGCGAACAGCGCGGTGAGCGACGGCAGGGACACGCCACTGTCCGCGGGCAGGAGCACCCACAGCACGGACGCCGCCAGCAGCCAGTCGCCGCACGACACCACCAACTGCGCCAGCGCCCGCGCGGGCGTCGGAAGCGTCCACTCCAGCCCGCGCACGCGCAGCGGCTTGCGCACGACGGCGCAGGCCACGAAGTAGCCCGCGAGCACCCACCACAGCACCCCGCCCAGACCGCGCGCCAGGAGCGGAGGGAAGGACAGCACCCCGCCGCCGCCTTCCACGAGCAACGACGTGCCGGTGACGGCCGCGAGCCCCAGCCAGAACGTGAGCGCGTTGAAGGCGGACACCCGCGCGACGTCCAGCGCGGTGAGCCCCCAGGCGGAATACAGGCGGTAGCGCACCGAGCCGCCGCTCAGGAACGACGCGCCCAGGTTGTGGCCGAAGGCATAGCCCACGAAGGACGTGAACCCCACCCGGGGGTAGGGCAACCGGTGCCCCGCGTGGCCCAGTGCCAGCACGTCGTACAGCGTGAGGGCCACGTAGTTCACGGCCGTGACGAGCAGCGCCAGGAGGATGCGCGCCGTGGGAACTGCCGCGAGCCCCGCGGTCACATCCTCGCGCCGGAAATGGGACAGCTCGCGGTGCAGCACGTACGCCGCCACGCCCAGCAGCAGCAGCGGCAGCACGGTGATGAAGAAGCGTTGCACCTTCGGCATGCCCGGGTCTCCCGACGGGAGCCACAGCACTCCGCGTGCCACGCGCCATGGAGTGGAACACAGGGGCAAGGCCGTGCCCGAAATGCCCCACCCGGGGCATTCCGCCCCACCCTTCCGGGCAGGAATTGGCTCCGGGCGCCTGCGATTGAAGACGGACAGGGTTTCCGATGCAATCAGTTGCACCAGGGAGCCACATCGTTCCATGCGAACCCGATGTGACACATCCCTTCCCTGCACGTTGGCCGAGGGGCGCTTCCAACCTGGGACGACGGGCATTCACGCGCATCTGGCCAGCGGCGAGAACGATCCGGTAACATCCCGGATGCTTCCCAATCGCCGGCAATCCAGCAAGGGCATGGAACCCCCTCCACCCAGGCTTTCCGGCATCACATCGTGAGAGACAGCCCCCGTGTCATCTCCAGACAAACCTGTCTTCCCGGCTGAACCGGGAGCGGGTCATGCCGCCCGTTCCTCTCCCATGGAAGCCTCCTGGCTCACGGCCCTGGTCGAAGCCCGGGCCACGCGGACGCCCGACGCGCTGGCGGTGGTCACCGATGACCAGCGACTGACCTACGGGGCGCTGGATGCACGCGCGGAGGTGCTCGCGCTTCAGCTCCAGGCCCTGGGCGTGGGGCCCGAGGACCGGGTCGCCGTGTGTGCCCCCCGAGGGCCGGCGCTGATCATCGCGCTGCTGGGCACGCTCAAGGCCGGGGCGGTGTACGTGCCGCTGGACTCCGCCTGGCCGGCGGAGCGGCTCGCGACCGTGCTGGAGGACTCGGATGCCCGGGTGCTCGTCACCGACGGGCAGCCGCTGCCCGGGCAGGAGGGGCGGAGCACCGTCGTCGTCGACCCTTCGGCGCCACTGCCCTCGGGTCCCCGGATCCGGGTGACGCCCGGGGTCGCCCTCACGTCGGAGCGCCTCGCCTACGTCATCTACACGTCGGGGACCACGGGGCGCCCCAAGGGCGTGGCCGTCACCCACGGGGCCGTGCGGCACTTCACGGAGGCCTTCGTCCGCGAGTTCGCGCTCGCGCCCGGTGATCGCGTGTCGTTCCTCGCGTCGCCCGCGTTCGATGCCTCCGTGCTGGAGGTGTGGCCCGCGCTCGCCGCGGGGGCGAGTCTCCACGTGCCGGACGACACCGCGCGACTGGTGCCGGAGCGGCTCCAGCAGTGGCTGGTGCAGCGGGCCATCCACGTCTGCTTCCTGACCACCGCGCTGGGCGAACAGCTCGCCTCGCTGTCCTGGCCCGCGGCCCCGACCCTGCGCGCGGTGCTCACCGGCGGCGAGGCGCTGCGCGTCCGTCCGCACGCCTCCGCGCCGTTCGCCTTCGTCAACTGCTACGGCCCTACGGAGACGACCGTCTTCGTCACGCGGCAGCGCATCCTCGCGGAAGGCAGCGCACCGCTGGCCATCGGCAGGCCCTTCGACGGCGTGTCCGTCCACCTGCTCGATGCAGCGCTGCGACCCGTGGCCCCTGGCACGCCCGGAGCCCTCTTCATCGGAGGCGAGACGCTGGCGCGCGGCTACCAGGACGACCCCGCGCTCACGGCGC
The DNA here is from genome assembly GCF_003611675.1 of Corallococcus sp. CA053C. Lineage (GTDB taxonomy): Bacteria > Myxococcota > Myxococcia > Myxococcales > Myxococcaceae > Corallococcus. Next base: position 27,632 of record NZ_RAWA01000022.1, on the reverse strand, counting down.
GCCAGTTCCTCCCGGATCCGTTCAGCCCGACCCCGGGCGCGCGGATGTATCGCACCGGAGACCTGGCACGCACGGGCGAGGAGGGCGCGCTGGAGTTCCTGGGCCGCGCGGATCAGCAGGTGAAGCTGCGCGGGCACCGGGTGGAGTTGGGAGAGATCGACGCCGCCCTGGCCCTGCTCCCGGAGGTTCGCGCGAGCGTGACCGTGCTGCGCGAGGACACCGGCACCGAGCGCCGGCTGGTCTCCTATGTGGTGCCGCGCGGAGCCGCCACGCCCGCGACGCTGCGCCAGGCCCTGCGCGCGAAGCTCCCCGAGCCCCTGATCCCCGCGACGTTCGTGCTCCTGGAGTCCCTGCCGCTCACCGTGGCAGGCAAGGTGGACCGGGCCGCCCTGCCCGTGCCGGAGGCCGAGCCGCGAGCGCCCACCCAGGACGTCGCCCTCACGCCCACCGAAGCGCTCCTGCTTCCCGTGTGGCGGCAGGTGCTGCGGTTGGAGTCCGTGCAAAAGGATGAGCACTTCATGGACCTGGGCGGGCACTCCCTGCTCGCCGCGAGGCTGGTGACGGAGCTGCGCCGGCACCTGGGACGCGACGTGTCCCCGCGCGTCGTCCTGGAGACCGGGACGCTGGCCGGGCTTGCGCGCTGGCTGGACGCCGCGCCCAGCTCCACGCTGCCGCCCGTCACCCGCGCGCCGGACACGGACGGTCCGCTGTCCTTCGCGCAGGAGCGGCTGTGGATCATCGACCAGCTCGTTGACGACGCCGCGCTCTACAACACGTCCGTGCGGCTCCAGTTCCAGGGGGCGCTCGACGTCGCCGTGCTGACGCAGGCGCTCACGGAGGTGCTGCGCCGCCACGAGGTGCTGCGGACGGGCTTCATCGCCCGTGACGGCCAGCCCCGCCTCCACGTCGTTCCTCCCGGGCCCTTCCCGTTGGAGGTCGTCGACTTGAAGGACCTCTCGGATCCGGGCGCGGAGGCCCACGCCCGCGAGCAGGCCCAGGCGCGCAAGCCCTTCGACCTGCGACAGCCGCTGCTCCTGCGCGGGCTGTTGCTGCGGTGGAATGACCAGCGCTCCCACCTGCTGCTGACCGCGCACCACGCCATCTTCGACGGCGCTTCGGTGGACCTGCTGCTGCGGGAGCTGGAAGCGCTCTACCCCGCCTTCGCGGAAGGCAGGCCCTCGCCGCTGGCGGACCTCCCCGTCCAGGCGCGCGACGTCGCCGCGTGGGAGCGCGCGCAGCTCCAGGGCCCCGAGCGCGAGCGGCTGTTGTCCTGGTGGACGGAGCACCTGGGCGGAGAGCTGCCGGTGCTGGCGCTCACGCCGGATCATCCCCGGCCGCCGGTCCAGACGTTCCACGGCGCCACGCTGACGCGCGCCGTGCCCCGAGGGCTGCTCGCGGACCTGGAGGCCCTGGGCCGACGGGAGCAGGCCACGCCGTTCATGGCGCTGCTCGCGGCGTACACCGCGTGGCTGTCGCGCTACTCGGGACAGCGGGACGTGGTGGTGGGCACGCCGTTCGCGGCGCGCGCGCCACCCGAAGCGAAGGGGCTGATGGGCTTCTTCGTCAACACGCTCGCGCTGCGGATCGATCTCCAGGGAACGCCCACGTTCCGCGAACTGCTCACGCGCGTGCGGAGGGTCGCGCTCGCCGGCTACGAGCACGGCGCGCTGCCCTTCAACGACGTGCTGGGCGCGTTCGGTGCGCGGCGCGAGCTGTCCCACTCACCGCTGTTCCAGGTGATGCTCGTGGTGCAGGACAGCCCCGCGCCGGCCCGACTCCAGCCAGGGTTGACGGTCGCCTCCGCGGGAGAGATCCACACCGACAAGGCCCGCTTCGACCTCACGCTCGTGGTCGACTTCCCGCCGGAGGGGCCCACCTTCTCGCTCGAATACAACATCGACCTGTTCGAGCCCGGCACCGCCGCGCGGATGTTCGACCACTTCGTGGCGCTCCTGGGCGCGGCCGTCGCCCGGCCTGATCAACCCTTCGACACCCTGCCCCTGCTCTCCGCCGGGGAGCGGCAGCGGATGCTGGAGTCCTGGAACGACACCGGCACCCAGGCACCCGTGGGGTGCAGCCACGTCCTCTTTGAAGCGCAGGCTCGCCGCGAGCCCCAGAAGATCGCGGTGCAGTCCGGCGACGTGCGCTGGACGTACGGCGAGCTGGAGGCCCGCGCCAACAAGGTCGCCTCGCACTTGCGCGGCCTGGGCGTGGGACCGGAGGTGCGCGTCGGGCTCTTGATGGAGCGGAGCCCGGAGCTGGTCTGCGCGGTGCTCGGCATCGTGAAGGCGGGCGGTGTGTACGTGCCGCTGGATCCCGCGCATCCGGACGACCGGCTCACGTTCATGATGACCGACTCGCGCATGCGCGCGGTGGTGTCCGGTTCGGGCCTGGGCGCACGGGCGAAGACGCTGGTCGCGAGCATCGCGGCCCAGGGTGCTCCGGCGCCAACGGTGGTGGACTGGACGGGCGACGCGGATGCCCTGGCGCGCGCGCCCTCCACTCCGGTGGACAGCGGCGTGGGACCGGAGCACCTGGCCTACGTCATCTACACCTCCGGCTCCACGGGCCGCCCCAAGGGCGTCGAGGTGGAGCACCGGGCCTTCTACAACCTGGTGCTCGCGAAGATTGAGGGCTTCGGCATCTTCCCGGACAGCACCGTGCTGCAGTTCGTGTCGTTCGGCTTCGACGTCTCCGTGTCGGACGTCTTCATGACGCTCGCGGTGGGCGCGAAGCTGCTGCTGCGTCCGCCGGACGTGGTGGGCGGTCCGGAGCTCGCGGACCTGCTGCGCAAGGAGGCCGTCACCGTCATCGTGCTGCCCGCGTCCGTGCTGGCCACCCTGCCCGCCACGGAGCTGCCCGCGCTGCGCTCCGTCATCGCGGGCGGCGAGGCGTGCTCCGCCGAGTTGGTGGACCGCTGGGCCAGGGACCGCCGGTTCATCAACGCCTACGGGCCCACGGAGACGACCATCTGCACCACGATGGCCCGCTGCCAGCCCGGCGGCGGCGCGCCTCCCATCGGCCGTCCCATCCCGCACGCGCGCGTGTACGTGCTCGATGCGCGCCACGAGCCCGTGCCTCCGGGCGTGACGGGCGAGCTGTACATCGCGGGCGCGGGGCTGGCGCGCGGCTACCTGGGCCGGCCGGACCTCACCGCGGACCGGTTCCTCCCGGATCCGTTCGCGCACACGCCGGGCGCGCGGCTGTACCGCACGGGCGACCTCGCGCGCTTCCTGCCGGACGGTTCGCTGATGTTCGTGGTCCGCGTGGATGATCAGGTGAAGATCCGCGGCTTCCGCATCGAGCTGGGCGAAATCGAAGCCACGCTGCGCCAGCATCCCGGCGTGCACGAGGCCCTGGTCGCCGTCCACGAACGGGGCCCGGGCGGCAAGCAGCTCATCGCCTACGTCCTCGGCACTCCAGGCACGACGCCCGCCCTGGACGTGCTCCCGCGCTTCCTGCGCGAACGGCTGCCTGAACACATGGTGCCCTCGGCCTTCATCGCGCTGGAGGCGTTCCCCCGCACGCCCAACGGCAAGGTGGATCGCCGCGCGCTGCCCGTCCCCGCGCACGACGCGCTCCAGCGGACCGCGCCGCCCGTCGCCCCGCGCACGCTCACCGAGGAGATCCTCGTGGAGATCTGGTGCGAGGTGCTGCGCCTGCCCACGGTGGGCGTGGAGGATGACTTCTTCGCGCTCGGGGGCCAGTCCATCCTCGCCACCCAGGTCATGGCCCGGGTGCGCGAGCGCTTCGAGCTGTCCCTCTCCGTGCGGGTGCTCTTCGAGGCCCCCGTCCTCGCCGCGCTCGCCGAACGCATCGAGCAGGCCCTCATCGACGACATCGGCGCCCTCAGCGACGCCGAGGTCGCCCAGGCACTCGACACCGCTCCGACCGCGCGCCCCCGCGCCTCCTGAGTTCCGCCGTCCCCCTCCGTCTTCCCCCAGAAGAGCCATCCCGATGAGCGACCCGAACCCGAGTGTGGAGGCCCGTAGGGCCTTGCTGGAGAAGCGCCTGCAGAAGGCCCGCGCGAAGGGAGGCGGTGCCCCCGCCATCCCCCGCCGACCGACGAACGAGGAGCCCCCCGTCTCCTCCGTGCAGCGGCGCCTGTGGTTCCTGGGCCAGTGGGAGGCGGACAGCCCCGCGTACAACATCCCGCTCGCCCTGCGCCTCACCGGGACGCTGCACGTCGATGCGCTGGAGGCCGCGCTCCAGGAGATCGCGCGCCGGCACGAGGTGCTGCGCACCACCTACGCCACCCGAGATGACGCCCCCGCGCTGGTGACGCACCCCGCGTCCCGGGTGACGCTCACGCGCCACGCGCTGGACGCATCGGGCCGCGAGCAGGTCCGGGCCGCCTTCGATGCCCAGGCCCGCCGTCCCTTCGCGCTGGAGCACGACCTTCCCCTGCGCGCGGACTTGTGGCGCGTCACCGACACCGAGCACGTCCTGCTGCTCACGCTGCACCACATCGCCGCGGACGGCTGGTCCATGGGCGTGTTGATGAAGGAGCTGGGCGCGCTCTACGCGGCGTTCGTGGCGGGCCAGCCCTCGCCGCTGCCGGAGCCCGTGCTCCAGTACGCGGACTTCGCGCACTGGCAGAACGCGCGCATGTCCGGTGAAGGCCTCGCGTCCCACCTGGAGGCGTACCGCGCGCGGCTCCAGGGAGCCCCCGCGCTGCTGGAGCTGCCCACGGACCGTCCCCGTCCGACGGTGCGCACGTCGAACGGCGCCATCGAGCCCTTCGACCTGACGCCCGCGGTGTCCCAGGCGGTGCGGGCCCTGGCGCAGCGCGAGCGCGTCACCCCGTTCGTGGTGCTGCTCTCCGGGTTGAGCGCCCTCTACCACCGCTACACCGGCCAGGAGGACCTCGTGCTGGGCACGACCGTGGCCGGCCGTGACGCCTCCGAGCTGGAGGCCCTGGTGGGCTGCTTCGTCAACACCCTGGCCCTGCGCACGCGGCCCGTGAGCACGAGCAGCACGCGCGAGCTGCTCCAGCGCGTGCGCGAGGAGTTCCTCGCCGTCGCGGATCATCAGGCGCTGCCGTTCGAGAAGCTGGTGGAGGCCACGGTCTCCGAGCGCAACCTGGCCCACGGGCCGATCTTCCAGGTGATGCTCTCCGTCAACAACATCCCGCGGAGCGCACTGACGATCGCGGACCTCGCGGTGGAGGATTTGCCGCTCGACACGCGCACGTCCAAGTTCGACTTGAGCTGGTCCGTGGATGACGTGGGCGAGAGCCTCACCGGCTCCGTCACGTACAACTCCGACCTCTTCGAGCGCGACACCATCGTGCGCATGGTGGGCCACCTGCGCGAGGTGCTCGCGGGCATGGCGGCCCGGCCGGAAGCGCCGCTGGCCACGCTCCCGCTGATGCCCCGGGACGAGTCCACGCGCATCGTCCAGGAGTGGAACGCGACGCGCACGGAGTACCCGCCCGCGCTGGACGTGGTGCAGCGCTTCGAGTCCCACGCGGACCGCACGCCGGACGCTCCGGCCGTGGCCTTCGAGGGCCGCCGCTACACCTACCGCGAGCTGGACGAGCGCACCTCCCGCCTGGCGCACCACCTGCGAAGCCTGGGTGCGGGGCCGGAGGTCCGCGTCGGGCTCTACCTGGAGCGCTCGCTGGACACCGTGGTGGGCGTGCTGGGCATTCTCAAATCAGGCGCGGCCTACGTGCCCATTGATCCGTCGTATCCGGCGGACCGCGTGCGCTTCATGTTGGAGGACGCGGGGGCCTTCCTCGTCGTCACCGAGGCGCACCTCGCGGATCCGCTCCAGGGCTCGCCGTCGCTGCGCCCCGTGTGCCTGGATCGCGACGCGGAAGTGCTCGCGCGCCACCCGGCCACGCGGCCCGAGCGGATCCATGGCCTGGAGCACCTGATGTACGTGCTCTTCACCTCCGGCTCCACGGGCAAGCCCAAGGGCGTGGCCGTGGAGCACCGCACCTACGGAAACTACCTGGAGGGCATCCTGCGCAGGCTGGACGCGCCCCCGGCCAGCCACTTCGCCATCGTCTCCACCTTCGCGGCGGACCTGGGCACCACCATGGTCTACGGCGCGTTGACCACGGGCGGCTGCCTGCACGTCCTCTCGCACGACCGCGCGGCGGACCCCACGGCCTTCGCGGACTACCTGCGGAAGAACCCCATCGACGTGCTGAAGCTGGTCCCCAGCCACTTCGAGACGCTGCGCTCGCTCTGCGCGCTCCCGGACCTCCTCCCCCGCGCGAGGCTCGTCTTCGCCGGCGAGGCCTGCCCCTGGGACACGGTCGCCGCCATCCGGGCCGTCGCCCCGGACCTCGTCATCCAGAACCACTACGGCCCCACCGAGACGTCGGTGGCGACGCTGACGTATGTGCCACCCAAGGCCCTGCCCCAGCACCGGGGACCGTCCCTGCCCCTGGGCCGACCGCTGGGCAACACGCGCGTGTACGTGCTGGACGCGCGAGGCCAACCGGTCCCCATCGGCGTCGCGGGCGAGCTGCACGTCGGTGGCGCGGGCGTCACCCGGGGCTACCTGGGACGCCCAGCCCTCACCGCCGAGCGCTTCATCCCGGATCCCTTCAGCGACACGCCGGGAGGCCGCCTTTACCGCACGGGCGACCTGGCGCGCCTCGCGGCGGACGGCACGGTGACGTTCCTGGGCCGCATCGACCACCAGGTGAAGATCCGCGGCTACCGCATCGAGACCGGCGAGATTGAAGCGCTGATCCAATCCCACGCCGGGGTGCGCGACGCGGTGGTGCTGCTGCGCGAGGACACGCCGGGTGACAAGCGGCTCGTCGCGTACCTGGTGCTCGCGGAAGGCGAAGCGACAACGCCAGACACGGTCATCGCGGGAGTGCGCGCGGGCTTGAGGGCCGCGCTGCCGGACTACATGGTGCCGGGCGCCTTCGTGGTCATCCCCACGTTGCCGCTCAACCCCAACGGCAAGCTGGATCGCTTCGCCCTGCCCGCGCCGAGCGCCGAGCGCGCGACCTCCTCCGAACCCCGTGTGGCCCCGCGCAACGACCTGGAGGCCAGCATCGCGGCCGTGTGGGCGAGCGTGCTCGGCGTCACGGAGGTCGGCATCGACGAGAACTTCTTCGAGCTGGGCGGCGAGTCCTTCAAGGCAGTGCGCGCGGTGCGAGGCATTGGCCGTGACGTGAGCGTGATGGACCTGTTCCGCTTCCCCACCGTGCGCAAGCTCGCGGAGCACCTGTCGCGCGGCAGCACGGAGAAACAGGGCCTGCTCCACCGGCTGACCCGGGCGGACGCGAAGGCGGACGGCGTCACCTGGGTGTGCGTGCCCTTCGGCGGCGGCAGCGCCATCTCCTACCTCAACCTCGCGGAGCAGATGCCGGCGGGAGACGCGCTCTACGCGGTGGAGCTGCCCGGGCACGACTACGCCCGCCGCGACGACGCGCTCCAGAAGTTCGACGTCGTCGCGCGAATGGTGGCGGAGGAGGCCGTCCAGCGCGTGAAGGGCCCCATCCTGCTCTACGGCCACTGCCTGGGCGCGGCGATGGCCGTGGCGGTGGCGCGACACCTGGAGGAGAAGGGCGCGCCGCTCCTGGGCATCATGGTGGGCGGCTCGTTCCCCATGCCCCGGCTGCCGGGCGCGTTGTTCGACATCATCAGCAAGGTGCTGCCCACGGACGGGCTGGTGTCCACGCGTTCCATCGTGGACGGCCTGCTGGTGACGGGCGGCGCCTCCGGCAACGAGGACCCGGTGGAGCTGGAGTTCCTCGCGCGCAACATGCGGCACGACGGCCGCGAGGCGGAGGACTTCTACACCCGCGCCTACCGGGGCGAGACGGGCCCACCGCTGCGCACGCCGCTGGTCTGCGTGGTGGGCGAGCGCGACCGCGCCACGGAGTTCTACCGGGAGGAGTTCCTCGAGTGGGGCCGCTTCAGCCAGTCCATCTCGCTGGAGGTCATCCCCCACGCCGGCCACTTCTTCCAGAAGCACCAGGCGAAGGAGCTGTCCTCCCTGGGCCACCGGCAGGCGCTGCGTTGGAAGCAGGGCGCCGCCGGTGAAGCGCCCCCGGTGACAGAGCGAACCGCCGCTCCGGAGGCCCCACCCGCGCGGACCGTCGCTCCCAGCCTGAGCACGTTCCTCACCGTGACGGTGGGCCAGCTCGTGTCAATGATTGGCACCGGCCTGTCCACGTTCGCGTTGGGTGTCTGGGCGTATCAGCAGACCGGCGCGGTGTCTGGCTTCGCGCTGATGTCCACGCTGGGCCTGTTGCCGGGCATCCTGGTGCTGCCCATCGCGGGCGCGCTCGCGGACCGCTGGGACCGGCGGAAGATCATGATCGCCTGCGACGCGCTGACCATGAGCGTGGCCGCGATCGCCGCCATGTTGTCGTGGTCGGGTTCGCTCCAGATGGGGCACCTGTACGTGCTGTCCGTGGTGAGCGCGATGACGGGTGCCTTCCGGCAGCCGGCGTACACGGCGGCCGTGGCCCAGCTCGCGCCCAAGCGCTACATCGGTCACGCGAACGGGCTCGCGCAGCTGGGCGGCGCGACGGGCGTGATGCTGTCGCAGATGCTGGGCGGGGCGCTGATGCTGGCGCTGGGGCTGCACCGCATCCTGCTGTTGGACGTGGTGACGTTCGGCATCGCGCTGGCGACGCTGCTCGCGGTGCGCTTCCCCTCCGCGCTGTTCCGCAAGCAGGAGGAGCCCTTCCTCCAGGAAGTGACGCAGGGCTGGCGCTACCTCCAGAAGCGCAAGGGGCTGCTGGCGCTGGCCGTGTTCTTCGCGCTGGGCAACTGCCTGGCGAGCGTCGCCAACGTGCTGGTGACGCCGCTGGTGCTGTCGTTCTCCACGGCGGCGGAGCTGGGCTCGGTGATGGCGATGAATGGCGTTGGCATGCTCCTGGGCAGCCTCGCGATGAGCCTCTGGGGCGGCACGCGGCGGCGCATGGACGGCATGATTGGCTTCATCGCGCTGTTCGGCGTCTCCGCGGTGGGCATGGGTTTGCGGCCGGCGCTCGGCTTCCCGATGGCGGGAATGCTGGGCATCGGCGTGTGCACGGCCTTCATCAACGCGCACTGGCTGTCATTGGTGCAGGTGAAGGTCGGGCTGGAGTTGCAGGGCCGGGTGCTGGCGGCGAACCAGATGCTGGCGCGCTCGCTGATGCCGCTGGGCGCGCTGCTCGCGGGACGGCTGGTGGACCGAGTCTTCACGCCGCTGCTCGCGGACGCGGGCGTGGCCACGAGCCTCGCGCCGGTGCTGGGCGAGGGGCCGGGGCGGGGCATCGCGCTCCTGGTGGTGCTGACGGGCGTGCTGTCCCTGGTACTCACCGTCCTGGGCTTCCTCTACGCGCCCCTGCGGCGGGTGGAGGACGCGCTCCCGGACGCCATTCCCGATCCCGTCATCCTGGACAAGGACGCGTTGCAACAGCAGGCCGACCTCCAGCTGTCGAAGGCCGCCTAGGCGCCGCCCTGCTTCGAGGACTCTCTCCATGCGCGTACATCCTGAAGACCCCTCTTCCTGGCTGTTCGACCTGTCCGACCTCACCGGCGCCGACGACGCGGCGCCCGGCACCGATCTGCACGTGGCCCGTCAGGCCGTGCACTGGGCAAGGACCTATCTCTCCGCGCCGCACCCGGAGCTGGGGCGGCCGGGGCTGGTATGCCCCTTCGTCCCCCGCTCCCTGGACACGTCGCTGTTCTTCCCCACCGTCCGCCGGGGCGCGGACCTGACGCCCGCGGACATCGAGGCGGCGGTGCTCCGGTACCGCGAGTGGTTCCTGAGGCTGGAGCCCCGGGAGGGTCGGGATGCCCAGTACAAATCCATCCTCATCCTCTTCCCGGACCTGCGCCCGGAGGACTACGCGCGCCTCATCGACGCGCCGCAGGATCGGCTCAAGCCCGTCTTCGTCGCGGAGGGATTGATGGTGGGCCAGTTCCACGGCCTGCCCCCCGCGAACCCCGGCCTGTGGAACCCGGACTTCCGGCCGCTGAAGAGCCCCGTGCCCATGCTGGTCATCCGGCACATGGTGCCCAGCGACCTGCCCTTCCTCACCGACGCGAGGCCCCTGGTGGAGTCCTACCTGTCGCGCTTCGGAGAAAAGCTGTCGGTGAAACAACAGGAGCTGATCACCCGGCTGCACCCGGGCCTGCTCGAACAACGCTGACGGCGGGCACGGCTGCCTTTCATTCTGGATCCAGGGCCCAGGTGCCGTCCGCCCAGCGCTTCAGGGCTTCCTGGGCCTCGAAGGGGATGAGCCCCTTTCCCTTCGCAGCCTCTTCAAGCACCGCCTTGGCCTCCTTCGTCTTGTAGCGAAGGAGGACCGCGGCAGCCGTTGTCCGGACATCCATTCTTGGATGACTCAGGAGCGTGGCGAGAGCATCGCGCCCGGCGTCCCCATGGGCGCGGAGCTTCTTGAGCGCAGCGATATACCGGTCCGCGTGCTTGTTGCCGGTCTTGGCGTCCCCCCGCCATATCGCCTCCGTCTGAGCCTCCACGTTCTGAGCGAACGCTTCAACAAGCTTCTCCATTTTCGTCACCAAATCCCATTCCTCGCATTTTCGATTGCCCACAGACCGAACTCGCGCTGAGCGGCATAGGGCTGCGTACCAAGCCATTGGCGCACAGTGAGCTGATAAGAGCCGGTGACCTGGAGCTTCTTCGCCGAGTATGCCGCGCTGATACGTGCATGAAGCTCCTTGTCGAGCGGAATGACGTTCTCGGTGTTGTGGATCGCCCTCGGTCCGAAGCGCGCCACATTGCCGTCGGTCTGCTCCACGATGTGATGCCACTCCTTGCCCTCTCCCGCCGGTCCCATCGCCCGTCTGAAGGACTTGTAGGACGAATAGGCCTTGGCTCCGCTCGATGTCGAAGCCTCCAGCGAGCCGTCACCCTGCGCGGCTTCCGAGCTCGCCGCATCATCCACCCGCTGGAGGATGATGGCTGCGCCCGGCCCACTGCTCAATATCGCCGCCGCCTGGCCCACCGGCACCGCGACGCTTTGCACCACCAGCACGCCCTCGGAGGACAGTGACAGCAGTGGCACCGTGGCCTCCGTGCTCGCCAGCGCCCTGGTCAGCGTGCGCGTCGTGGCGGACGCCGTGCCCCAGAGCGCGATGACGTTCGTCGTCAGCCGGGCCGTCTCGCGGATCTGCTCGCCTCGCGTCATCTGCTGGAAGCGCCCCCAATACTCGGGGGACGACCCGATGAGGGCCACCACGCCCGCCGGAAGGTTGCGCAGCCCCGCGAGGCTGTCCGTCGGACGGGAGAGGACCTGCCCCAGCGCGTGGTACAGCTCCGTGAAAGCATCCTCCGCGCCGTCCAGGGAACGATTGATGACATCCGCGTCGTCGTACACCTCGGCCAGGGGCGGCCCATCCACCGACCGGAGTTGCGCATCCGCATGGCGGAAGACACCGCTCCGTCCGCTGTAGAACCGGCCCAACTCGAAGCGGGATGCGCGAAACGCCCCATTCTTCCACTCCACGGGCGCCACCTTCTGCTGCGTCGTCCCATCGAGCGCCCACGCGAGGTACCCGTCCGGCCGCAGCACCGCCACCTGCTCCCGCGCGAACCGTGCCACCCGTCGCACCAATTCCTCGCGGGAGACTTCGCCGTGTTCCAGCACCTCTCGCAGCAGGAAGCCCGCCGCCATGCGAGGTGGGAAGGTGCCCAGCGTCACCGGCTTTTCCATCAGCCGCTCCAGCACCTCGCTCGCGTCCTCGGGCGTGAAGGGATTGCGGCGAACGGGCAATGCGTCCAGGTCCTCCAGTCCCGCACGCACCAGCAACTCCTCGAAGGTGTCCTCCTTCGAGAGGTCCAACTCCTCGGAATGCGCAACTTCCGCCCTACCGCGGTGTTGCCTGTCGCTTGAAACACCTGACGAGGAGGTCGCGCGCTGCCGGAGCGTTCGCGAGCCGCCGCCACGTCCTCCAGTCGTCTCAACCCCGGCGCAGCCCGCGATGAGGAGCGCCAGGCACACCACCACGACACTCTCGCGAGTCATCTACCCATCAAAGCATCTTCTCCCTTCGGAGGGCGGAAGACCCCAGGGGCGCGCTCCCGGGACAGGAACCCTGGCCATTGGCGTCCTCTGCATCCCCCACCTGTCCGCCCGCCCCCTGGGCTCCTCCTGATGTTCCTCCCGTGGGAACACCATGGACCCTGACGTTGCACCTGTTTGTCTCCTCAGGGGCCCTGCCTTCTCCTCGCGCCTGTCCCATCACATGCACGCGGAGTGCACCACGCCCAGGTACATCTTGGGGGTGTGTATGTCTTTGAAGTGGGCGGCGGGGGGCCTGGGTCTGCTGGAGCTGTACTCGCCCTACGGCGGGCCGGATGCCGTGTGGCCCAGGCTGGTGCTGTACTTCGACCGGCCCTGCCCTCCCTGATTGCAGGGCATGCCGCCAGCCGAGCACGGACTGTCCATTGTCCCCGGGACGGAGAGGCATGCAGCGGATCCGTCTCCACCTTCTGGCTGTGCACTGTCAGCCCGGACGTGGAGCCGTTGCGTGAAGGTAGACCTGTTCCAGCTCTTCGCGGTGTCGGCCGTGGTGATGGGCATGGCCCAGACCCTCACGCGAGAGCGCATCTTCGCCGGGCTGCGCGAGCGGCTGGGCGGAAAGGACACCTGGTGGGGCTACCTGGTGTCCTGCCCGTACTGCGCGTCGCACTACTTCGCGTTCGTGCTCGTCCCGCTCACGGGGACCTACGCCATCGACGTGAAGGTGGGCGGCTGGGTGGGCGGCGTGCTGCGCTGGTTCCTGTCGTCCCTGCTGATCACCGTCATCGCGGCCTTCTTCCGGGTCGTCTTCTGGTTCGTGGACGAGACCCAGGGCCTGGTGCGCCGGCGTCAGCGGACCGAAGAGGAGGAGACCGCCACCAGGCGCCTGATGCGCAAGAAGGTGGAGCAGACCCTGCCTCCCCCGCAGCGCAGCGAGCCTCCTGCGTCCCCGCACTGAGGCGAGGGTCGGGAGGCATGCGCCGCGTGCTACCGCTCGCCCGCCTGTGCGGCGGTGGCCGCCTGCCCTGAGGCCTCCGCGCTGTCGAGGTGCTCTCGCAGGAGCGCGTTGACCTGCTCCGCGAAGCGCAACGTGACGCCATGAGAGGCATTGGGAAGCTCCACGTAGCGGGCGCCCGGAATGCCAGCCGCCAGCGCCTGCCCGGCCGACGGCGGCGCGATGGGATCATGCGTGGCGCTCACGACCAGGGTGGGCACGCCCGCGAGCTCCCGGAGGTAGGGGGTCGAGTCCGCGCGCCGCATGGCCCCGAACTGTTTCATCGCCACCGGGGGCTGCTCCGCGAGGTCATGGCCAAACAGCTCCGCGAGCTGCTCCGCCAGCGCATCCCGGTCCGCGTGGGCCAGCTCGTCGGGCGCCAGCACCATCCGCAGGAAGGCATGGCGCCGCATGCGCCGCGTGCCCAGCTGCGTCCGGAGCCCCAGCGCGAGCATGCGCGGCGTGAGCCGGGTCGGCACCGCGCCCGACGCGAACGTGCACAACAGCGCGAGGCTTCGCACCCGCTCCCGCGCCTTGTGCGCGAGCGCCAGCGCCACGAGCCCTCCCAGCGAGTGCCCCATCACATGCGCGCTCGACCAGCCCTGCGCGTCCATCAGCGCGAGCACGTCATCGGCCATCAGCTCCACCGTCAGCGCTCCACCGAGCGGCTGACTGGAACCAAAGCCCCGGTTGTCGAGGCAGAGGCAGCGGAAGTGGGACGCCAATCCCTCCACCTGGGGACGCCACCCCGCCGCGCCAATGCCCACCCCGTGGATCATCACCACCGGAGGACCGTCTCCCTCCACGAACCAGCTCAGCGTGCAGCCCCGGTGCGGTGTGCTCTGGCGGAGGTACGAGAGGGTCAAGGGAGGCTCCTGGAGCCAGCGCGTGGGATGACGCATCCGGCGAAGCGCCACGCTACTCCACGAGCCGCCCCCCTGGCGGACTGAACACGGATTGGGCGAGGCTCCACGCCATGTCCATCCATTCCTTGCAACGTTCGAGACTCCTCAGCGCGGCGCTCTTCAGCGCGGGGCTCGCGCTCGGCTGGCCCTTGTTCGCGGGCGCGAAGCTCCAGGGCAATGTGTGTGATCCGCTGATCGACAAGGCCGAGTTCTTCCGCATCCAGCTCCTCTCCGCCACCGCGGATGGCGTGTCCCTCATCCCGGAGGGAGGCGTGGGCCCGGAGTCGGCCATCTACAGCGTGAGCGCCGTGCGCCCCGAGGCCGGGACGACCGGCGAGGCCCTGCGGGCCACGCTCTTCGAGTCGAAGCCGATCCGCGGCACCGGGGAGCTCTACCGGGAGCTCGTCCTCCAGAGGCAGCCATGAAGAAGCTCGGCATCGTCCTCGCGGGCCTGCTGACGAGCGGCCTCGGCTCCGCCTTCCTCACGGCCTGCTGCCCGGATCGCCCGCCCCGCCAGACCTTCACGCTCCCCGCCGGTGTCTACGTCATGCGGGACAACGCCAGCACGCCCGAGGGTGACACGGGGTATCGCCTCACCTTCTCCGAGGACGGCCGTAGCGTCGTCGAGGAGTTCCAGCGCGAGGGCAAGACCTACCGGCAGGAGTACCGGGTGACGAGCCAGGGAGAGAGCGACATCTCCCCTCCCTGACGTCACGCAGCGTCCGCTCGGAGCGGATCCGAGCGGAGTCGCGCCTCGCCGTCATCCACGAGCAGGCGAGCAACTCCACCGGGAACGCCCTCCGTGGCAACCCAACCCAGGGAGTCCCCCTCCCCGGGCGGCGTCACAGCATGAAGCTGACACCGTATCCATGTTTTACGTGCTATCGCTGGATGTATTCAGGTCCAGCGCTGACGTGGCTCCAGGTAGGGCAGCGGGCATGCGCTTCCTCCTCGGGCCCGGAGCGGCGTGAGACGTGCCAGCAGGCAGAGCGGAGAGGCATCGCGGACCCATTTTACAGGGGACCCCGATACGCCCGAACATCTGTGTCACATGGGTTTCTCCCGACTCTTCGCTCCCGACCCCTCCTGCAGAACCCTCCGCGGCAGGCAGTCCCCCCGGGCCCGTGTCCCGGGCCTCGCGTCCCTGGGCGCCGCGCTGCTCCTCGTGCTGGTGTTCGCACCCGCCGCGCACGCGCAGACGGATCCGGCGACCGTGCCCGCGCTCGAGGGCTGGGGCTTCCGCTGGGGCGACTCGCCGGTGGGCCCCGACGGGGTGCCCACGTGGGCGAAGGAGGCGGAAGCCACGGAGGGCTGGCAGGAGGTGGCCGCGCTCAGGGAGCCGCCGGGCCGCGGCGACAACACGCTGCTCTGGCTGCGGATCCCCGTGCCCGCGGGCACGTGGCTCGAACCCGCGCTCTTCTTCGGCAATGTCGCCAACGTCTTCGAGGCGTACGCCGACGGTCGGCGAATCTACGGCAGTGGGAAGCTGGACCCCACCGGTCGTGAGACGATGACGAACCTGGCCTGGCACCTGGTGCCCCTGCCACCCTCGATCGTGGGCCGGCACGTGCTGCTGCGCATCCAGGCCCATGGTCCCACCATCGGCGTGCAGCGCGACGCGCGGGTGGGCTCGCGCCATGCGTTGCTCGCGCAGGCGGCGCGCACGGGCCTTGCGCCCTTCGTCATGGGGATCCTGCTGCTCGCCATTGGCGTGGTGTCCCTGGGGGCCGCCATCCTGCGCCGCCAGCGGCGGCTGCTCGTCGCGCTGGGCTTCTTCTCCGTGGGCGCGGGCCTGATGAACATCGGTGCGAGCTGCCTGGCCAATGCGCTCTGGAACGCGGGGGCCGCGGGCGCCATCTTCACGATGCTGGGCTCGTATTGCGTCCTGCCCAGCCTCGCGTGGTTCATCTCCGATACCACCCCTGAAGGAACGCTGCGCTGGTTCCGCCGGGGCGCGGCGGTGGTCACCGTTCCGGCCGTCATCCAGGCCGTGGTGCTGTTCGTGGACCTGGCAACGGTCTGGAGCCTGCTCCCCGCCTTCATCCTCTATTCGCTGCCCGGACTGCTGGTGTGCGTGGGCGTCGCGGCCTGGCTGGCGTGGAAGGGCGACCGGGATGCCCGCATCTTCGTCGCCGGGCTCGGCCTGCTCTCCTTCACCCTCGTCCTCACCACGCTCCCCGCGCTTGGCCTCATGGAGGTGAGCGAGAGCCAGGTGCACTGGGGCTTCCTCGCGCTCACGCTGTCGCTCGTGGGCATCGTGGCGCGCCGCTCGTCCCTCGTCGTGCGCTCGCTGGCGGAGCACGCCCAGCAACTGGATGCGCGTCGCAAGGAGGTGCACAACCTGGCGGAGAGCATGGGCAGTGGCGCCGGGGAGCTGGCCGCCGTCGTGCAGCAGCTTCGCACCACCAGCGAGGAGCAGACCCTGGGCATCAGCCGCCAGGCGTCGGCGCTCCAGGAGCTGGAGCAGACCGTGCAGGAGATCCGCCAGGGCTCCCACATCACGGCGGACAAGGCCCGGCTGCTCGCGGCCTCGGCGGAGCGCGCCGAACAGGTGGGGCGCGAAGGTGGCGAGGCCATCGATCGCACGCTGACGGACCTCGCGGCCATCCGCACCGAGGTGTCCGAGATGGCCGCCCGCATCCTCGCGCTCGATGAGCGCACGCGCGAGGTGTCCGGCATCGTCAACGACGTGAAGACGCTGGCGGATCAGTCCAACATGCTGGCCATCAACGCCGCCATCGAAGCGGTGCGCAACGGCGACAGCGGCAAGGGCTTTGGCGTGGTGGCGCGAGAGATGCGCAGCCTGGCGGACCAGTCCATCCGGGCCACCCAGCGCATCCGCGACGTGCTCGACGGCGTGAGCGCGAGCATGCGCGAGGCCGCGAAGATGAGCGAACAGGGCGAAGCGCGCGTCCAGGTCAGCCTGAACGCGGTGCGCAACTCCGGCTCGCAGCTCCAGAAGCTCGCGAGCATCATCGGCGACACCAGCGGCAGCGTGCGGCAGATCACCGAGGCCGTGGCCCAGCAGGACACGGGCACCCATCAGATCGCCCAGGCCATCCAGGAGCTGTCCGGCCAGATGCGCAGCACGCTGAAGGTCGTCGAGGAGACGCAGACCGTCACCCGCTCCGTCCAGACGCTGGCGGAGAGCATGTCGGGCGTCGCCAGCCAGGCGCTGAAGTCCGGCACGCTCGACGACCAGAAGCCCCGGGCCGCGTAGTCAGACGTGACCTGCCCGCCAGGGATTGGCAACGGATGACAATTCGTTGTCAATCTCTTGCGGGGCCCTTGCCGTAAGTGATGACAGGCCTATATTGCTCGTCGACTCCTCCCTGACGAGCCTCGCTCGGGGTAACGGAGTCCTCCTTACGCACCGCCCTGGACTTGAAGCGTCCTGCTTCGTCCGCGGTCACCCCCAGAGCCCCCCAAATGCAATCCCTTATCGCAGGTCCCCGCCACCCGTCCGTCCGCGGGGGTCTCGCAGCGCGCCTTGGCGTCCTGCTGCTGGCCCTCGTCGTCACCGCCTGTGGCGCCGAGACAGATGAACCCGTGACGACGACGCCGCCGGAGCTCACGTCGACGTCTCCCATGGACGGACAGCCCGACGTGCCGCTCAACGCGACGCTGTCCGTGGCCTTCGACATGGCGATGGAGCCCTTCAGTGAGGCAACCTTCACGCTGAAGCAGGGGGACACGCGGGTTCCCGGCACGGTGGCGCTCAGCGCCGACGGCACGAGCGCGACCTTCTCTCCCTCCAGCGGCCTGGCCGCGAGCACCGTCTTCACCGCCACCATCACCTCCAGCGCGAAGTCCACGGCAGGCGCCAGCTTCGCGGCGGCCCGCTCCTGGACCTTCACGACGGGCGTGGCGGCGGACACCAGCCCTCCCAGGGTCGGTGAGACCACGCCTTCGGCGGACACCACCGACATGGCCGTCAACCGGAAGGTCTCCGTGACCTTCACCAAGGCGATGGATCCGCTCTCCCTCACCTCCGCCTCCTTCACCGTGCGGCAGGGCACCACGCAGGTGCCGGGCAGCGTGACGTACGGACCGGGCACCACCGCGACGTTCACTCCTGAAGCGGCGCTGGCCTCCAACACCCTCTTCACGGCCTCGCTCGGCTCCAGCATCAAGGACCTGAACGGCAACCTGCTGGCGGAGCCCTTCACCTGGAGCTTCCAGACGGGCGCCACGGCCGCGAAGGGCCCCATGCCGGTGTCGCTGGGCACGGCGGGCAACTTCGCCATCCTGGCCAAGAGCGGCGTCTCCTCGGTCCCTGCTTCGACGGTGACGGGGGACATGGGCGTCAGCCCCGCCGCCGCCAGCTACCTCACCGGCTTCTCGCTGGTCGCGGATGCCACGAATGTCTTCGCGACCTCCACCCAGCTTGTCGGCAAGGCGTACGCCGCCAACTCCGCGGTGCCGACGCCGTCCAACCTGACCACGGCGGTCAGCAACATGGAGGGCGCCTACAACAACGCGGCGGGCCGCCCGACGCCCAACTTCCTCAACCTGGGCTCCGGCAACATCGGCGGGAAGACGCTCGTCCCGGGGCTCTACAAGTGGACCAGCACGGTGACCGTGCCCACGGATGTGACGCTCTCCGGCGGCCCGAACGACGTGTGGATCTTCCAGACGACGGGAGACCTGACGGTGAGCGCCGCCAGGCGCGTCACCCTGGCGGGCGGTGCGCTGGCGAAGAACGTCTTCTGGCAGGTCGCCGGCCGGACGACGGTGGGGGCCAGCGCGCACTTCGCGGGAGTCCTCCTCTGCAAGACGGACGTCACCTTGCAGACAGGCGCGACCCTGAATGGTCGCATCCTGTCGCAGACGAACGTGGCCCTGCAGCAGGCCACCGTGACGCAGCCCGCGAGGTAGTACCTTCGCTTCGCTGAAGTCCGGGGGACAGGCGCACACCGCCTGTCCCCTTCTTGCGTCAGGCAGGTCCGTTCGGTGACGGAGCCGTGACCTGACAGGGGTACGAGCAGGACATGGATGAAGAGGTGAAGCCCAGGCTTCGAGGCATCTCGCACATGCTCGCGTTCGTGGCGGCGCTGGCCGCGTGCGTGCGGCTGGCCCAGGCCCCCGTCCAGGGCGACCAGTACGTGGCCAACCTGGTGTTCTGCGGCAGCATGATTTTGCTGTTCGGCGTGAGCGGCATCTACAACGGACTGACCTGGGGACCGGCCGCCTACAAGCGCCTCCAGCGGTTGGACCATGCGTCCATCTACATGCTCATCGCGGGCAGCTTCACGCCCATGGCCACGTTGGACACGACGGGCGGATGGGGCCGGCAGCTGCTCTGGGTGATGTGGAGCGCGGCCCTCACGGGCGCGACGCTCACGCTGCTGGGCGTCTCCACGTCACGGGGGCTCCGCTCCGCGCTCTACGTCGCGCTGGGGCTCGTGGCCGCGCCGGTGATGCTGCGGCTGCCGGGCATCATTGGCGCGGGCCGGGTCGCGTGGCTCGTCTCCGGAGGCGTCCTCTACGCCGTGGGGGCCGTGGTGTACGCGCGCAGGTGGCCGGATCCGCTGCCCACCGTCTTCGGCTACCACGAGGTGTTCCACCTGATGGTCATCGCCGCGGCGGGCGTGCACTTCGCCGTCCTGCTGGACCTGCTGCGCCCCTGAGCACGGTGCCCAGGGACGCGGAGCCTGGGCTACTTCTTCTTCTCTTCCTTCTTCTTCTTCTTCTCCTGCTTCTCCTTCGTCGACAGCTTCGGCTTGTTGTCCTTCTTCGCCTTCTCTTGACCCTTGGGCACGGTGGTTCTCCTGGAGTGGAACTGCGGAAGGCCCCCACCCTAACGCGCTCCGCGGCGTCGCGCAGCAGGCGTGGGTCCCGGCTCCGTCCGGGAGCCGGGACCCGCACCGCACGGCTTCAGGCGCTCAGACCTTGTAGCCGAGCGTGAACGACAGCACGTGCAGCGAGCCCGTGTACGTGCCGGGCGCGGAGGGCGCGGTGCTGCGCTTCTCCGTGAACAGCAGGAGCTGGTAGCCGCCGGACAGCGACAGGTGGCCGAAGCCGTAGGTCAGGCCCAGCGCGCCCTGGATGCGGTTGGAGTCCGGCAGCTCCGGCGTCAGCGTCTCGTCGGGGACCGGCGTCGGGTCATAGCCGGCACCCGCGCGCACCGTCAGGGCGGGCGTGACGGCGTACTCCCCGCCCAGGCTGAACTGCCAGCGGTTGTGCCAGTTCTTCGGCTGGCTGGTGCTGAAGGCCGTGTTCTCGAAGTCGAGGTCCAGCTTCTGCAGCCGCGACCAGTTCCACCACGTCGCATCCACGGCGAGCAGCAGCCGCGGCGTCGGCGTGTAGGACAGGCCCAGCCCGACGGACTGGGGCATCGGCATGCTCACCGTGACGCCCTGCTTCGCGAAGGCGGCCTGCAGGGGTTCGGGGACGTCGGTGAACTCCGCGTCGCCCTTGAAGCCCAGCGTGGTGGCGCTGCGGTACGTCAGGCCCGCGGAGAGCCGGTCCTTCACGAGGTCCGCCTGCACGCCGGCGTTGAACCCCAGGGCGACGTCCGTGCCGGTGATGGTGGCGCCCGCCTCGGCCTCCGCGGAGAGGGGGATGCTCTGGCGGATCTTCAGCATGCCGTAGAGGACATCCAGGCCCGCGCCGACGCGCAGCCACTCCGTGGGGGCGTACGCCAGCGTGGGGTTGATGTTGAAGGTGGCCATCTGCGAGTACGTCGCGACGAACCGGCCGGAGAAGGTCTCCGGCCACTCGAGCGCGGCGCCGTAGGGCGAGTAGACGCCCACGCCCGCCGTGAAGCCCTTCATGAAGGGGTAGGCGACGAACAGGTGCGGCGGCGGCGAGACGCCGAACTTGGTGGCCTCCGCGGTGGTGGAGCCCTGGGCCGTGAGGTTCGCCACCGGGACGACGGCGGCACCGCCCACGAGCAGCTCGAACGTGTCCAGACCCGCCAGGCCCGCGGGGTTGAACGCGACGGACGATGCGTCATGGACATGCGCCGTCATGGCGCTGGTCATTCCGGTGGCACGAGCGGTGTGGGTGTTGTTGGCAAAGCCCGCGGCCTGGCTCGCGCCAGCAGTGAGCAGCGTCGCAACGGTGACCAGCTTCTTCATGTGCGGATCCTTTTGTCCCGGGAGCACGTCCGGTCGGTGGATGGCACGGGAGTCCGATGACAAAGGACCGTGCGCGGGCCCGAGACAGCAAGAGCCTAGAACGGCGATGCACCGCGCGAAAAAGGGTCGGGACAGACCTGGATGGAGCGCACACGCCCCTCCTGATTCCATCCGCACGCCATCATTCCTTGCGTGAAAGGAATCAGAGACATACCAACCTGACCCAACATTCACGTTATCATGTTTTTCCCTGTTGATGTTTACCATTGGCCCCATTCGTTGCATGGTGTCTCGCGGGCGTGGGTGATGACTCACGCCTGAGTCGCTGGGGGGTGCGGCATGGGATGGACCTGGGGCGCCCGCCTGGCGGTGCATCACAACCGGAAGGCGGCACACGTGAAACCCAACAAGAGAACCGTGGCAGGGGCCTCCCTGCTGATGGCCCTGTGGCTGGGCGGCTGCAATGGCGAACAGGACGCGGCCCCGGCACCGACGACGCCCGGCTCCCCGGCCCAGCAGTCCCAGGCCGTCACGCCGCAGTCGCCGCTGGTGCGCGGCTACATCGCGGCCCGGGTGGGGGATGATCAGCGGATGGCCCGCCATGACGTGTACCTGCCGGGCGTGAAGGTCTACCTCCGCGACTCCACCACCGGCGCCACCACCGAGCCCCGTGAGACGGACCTGAGCGGGCGCTTCACCCTGGCCGCCGCCGCGCAGACCCGCTTCGAGGTGTGTTGGAGCGCGCCGGGCTTCGTCTCCGGCTGTGACACGAAGAACGCCTTCAGCGTCACCGCCCGGTTGAAGAACGTGGGCACGGTGCTCATCCCCATCGCCGCAACGGAGACCACGGCCAGCGTCTGGGGCAAGGTGTCGCTGGCGGACGGCTCCAAGCCGCGCAAGCTGTCGCCCCTCGACAGCGTCAACGCCTTTGCCCGCCTGGAGCTGCTGAACAGCGCTGGCGGCATCGTGTACCAGACGCAGATCAACAACTTCGGTGAGTACCTCCTGCCGCAGGTGGCGGAGGCGGCGTCCGTCACGCTGCGCGCCCGGTTCGAGCAGGCCGAGGTCACCCAGCCCATCCTCCCCGACGCCAACCTGGCCGGCATTCCCTGGCATCAGGTGGACCTGCGCTTCAGCAACTCCCCACCGCGGGTGAAGCCCCTGGTCGCCACCGATGCGAACGGCCGCTGGACGAAGTCCGTGGCGCCGGGCGCCGTGGTGAAGCTCTCCGCGAGCGCGAACGACCGGGACGGCCATCCCCTCCAGTACCTGTGGAGCCTGGACGCGGGCGCGGGCACGCTCAGCGCCACGTCCGGCGCGCAGGTGCAGTGGACGCTGCCCGCCGTGCGCGGCCTCTTCACCGCGCGCGTGCTGGTGTACGACGGCCACGGCGGCTACGACGAGCAGTCGCTGTCGCTGCGCACCGACGGGGCCTTCGTCCTCTACTCCGGCTTCGTCACCGACCTGGCCGGCACCGCGCTGTCCACCGTGCAGGTGGAGATCATCACCAGCGCGGGCACCACGACCACGACGACCAACGCCTCCGGTTTCTTCCGGGTCTTCGCGCGGGACGCGGACCGCTATGTCTTCAACCTGCGCAAGACGGGCTACGGCCCGGTGTCGCAGATCTACGACCGCGGCATCACCGGCGGCCGGTGGAAGATGCAGCGCGCCACCGTGACGGTGGTCAACCCCACCCTGGCCATCGACCTCACGCACCAGCGGAGCAGCTCGGAGTGTCCGGGCCGGCCCAGCGAGCAGCTGGACTGGACGGGCAAGTACGCCGCCGCACGCATCCCCCAGTGGCAGGACGGCCAGGGCAACGTCATCCCTGCGCCGCTGGAGCAGGTCTCCCTGCCGCTGCCGTCCCCGGAACGTCCCAAGCCCACCTGTGGCCCGGGCATCCGCGTGCAGATCCCCGCCAACGGCCTGGTGGACTCGCTGGGCCGCGCGCCCACGGGCAACGTCGACATCGCCCTCACCACCATCGACCTGAAGTCCGCGCAGATGCCGGGTGACTTCACCACCCGCGCGCTCAGCGGGCAGACGCTGGTGGCGCAGAGCTACGGCGCCGGCACGGTGTCCATCACCAGCGGCAACACGAAGTACAACCTCAAGCCCGGCGTCACGGCCACGGTGACGGTGGCGGTGGACCCCACGCAGCTGGCGACGGGCGCGGCGCTGCCGTCCACCATCCCCTTCCTCTACTTCGACGAGACGGCGGGCGTCTGGAACGAGGAGCTGAAGGCCACGCTCAACGCCGCGGGCACCGCGTACGTGGTGCAGGCGCCGCACTTCTCCAGCTTCAACATGGACCTGCTGAAGAGCAATCAGGCGTGCGTGCGCATTGACAGCACCGCGCTGGCGGATGCGCAGTACTCGCTGGAGATCGCCATCCCGATGCCGGCCGGCGCGGCGCCCGTCTACCGCACCGTCATCATCGACAACGCGTCGGCGAAGATCCACGCCCTCTACAACCTGCCCACGAACACCAACCTCGTCCTGGTGCCCATCCGCCAGGCGGGCAACGTCCCCATTGGCACGTTCGTGGTCAACACCGGCGGGGCGCAGAACCCCACCACGCCCAACGCGCCCGCCTTCCCCTACGCGGCGTGCTCCACGGAGGTGGTGTTCGAGGACCGCGTCATCCCGCCGCCCTCCATCGACTTCCTGCATGGCCTGGACTCGTTCGCGGCCATCGACCTGGACGAGCTGGACGTGTCGGACCCGGCGGACCTGCTGCTCAAGAACAGCCTCGAGCAGGCGTCGCAGAACTACTACGACCAGGCGGATCCGCGCACCAAGCGGCTCACCCTGGCCCAGTTCAAGAGCTACAACGGCTTCCCCACCGGAGAGGTCCGCGCCGTCTACGCCAACCACGTGGACCTGGGCTTCGGGCGCGACATGCACTGCACCAAGCGCCTGGACTTCTTCGGCCAGGACGAGGTGGCCTGCTACGTCTCCAACTACGGCAACATCGACACCGCCGACTCCGCGGACGTCGAGGAGGCGCGCCTGGCCGGCACGCCGGTGGCCACGGTGGCCATGGAGTTCTCACCCGTCGAGTCGCAGGTCGGCAACCCCGACGAGTTCGACGACGCCCAGCGGGTGGTGAAGTTCTACGTCTACGACGCGGCGGGCACGCGCGTGGGCAAGGCCAACCTGGACAACCTGGGCACGCGGCCCATCCCCCAGCTGTGCATGGTGTGTCACAACGGCGCGTATCCCGACGGTGACGTCCCGGCGCCCGGCTTCCCGGCGTTCCCGGACCGCGAGTCGGTGAAGCTCGGTTCGAGGTTCCTCCCGTTCGACCTGCAGTCGTACGAGTTCTCCACGGTGGCGGGCTTCACCAAGGCGGACATGCAGGACGAGATGAAGTCGCTCAACCTCAACTACGTGGTGCCCACCGCCCCGGGCGCGGCCACCACGGAGCTCATCAACGGCTGGTACCTGGGCGGAGCGCTGACGCAGAACGAGGCCTACGTGGTGCCGCTCTGGAACAACGTGCCGGCGGAGCCCCTGAGGGCGCAGACCTACAAGGACCTGGTGGGGCGCAGCTGCCGCACGTGCCACATCTCGCAGCTGGATCCGGACCTGGCGTTCAACGCGTCCACGCAGTTCATCAACCGGATGGGCAGCATCGAGGCGCGGGTGTGCGTGCAGCACGTCATGCCCCACTCGAAGAAGACGCACGACCTGTTCTGGGACAGCGTAGGGCCGCACCAGCCCGGGCTGCTCCAGATCTTCGGGGACACCTATGGCGCCAGCTCCGGGTGGAACGGGCAGTTGTGCGGGACGTACGTGAGCGGAGGCACCACGCCCGTGACGACCTACACGTCCATCATCCAGCCCATCTGGAATACCAATTGCACCATCTGTCATACGGGCGGTACGCCCCCGGCGGGCCTCAGCCTGGCCGCTGGCGTGTCCTACGTGCAGTTGTTCAACGGGAATGCCACGCAGAGCACGTTGGATCGCATCGAGCCGTTCAGCGTGAACAACAGCTACGTGTGGCACAAGCTCAACAACACGCACCTGGGAGCCCCGGCGAACGGATCGGGCAGTCAGATGCCGCTGGGCGGTGGGACGCTGCCAGGGGCGAACCTGACCAGCATCTCGAGCTGGATCAACGGTGGCGCGTTGCCGTGATGTCTTGAAGCATGCGAGGCGGGCCCCGGAGTGCCAGGGGCCCGCCGTCCGCGTGACGGCTCGTCTACGATGCCCGCGCCCGGCGGCGTCCGGGCGGGGGGAACACCATGGCCGACGAGACGCACACCACGCAGTGCTGCATCGCGGGCGGAGGCCCCGCGGGGATGATGCTGGGCCTGCTGCTCGCTCGGGCCGGCGTGGACGTCACCGTGCTGGAGAAGCACGCGGACTTCCTGCGCGACTTCCGTGGCGACACCATCCACCCCTCCACGCTGGAGCTGATGCACGAACTCGGATGGCTGGAGGAGCTGCTCGCCCTGCCCCACCAGAAGGCCCCGACGCTGCGATTCCAGAGCGGCTCCCACGACGTCGTCGTCGGCGACTTCACGCACCTGCCCACCCACGCGCGCTACATCGCGTTCATGCCGCAGTGGGACCTGCTCGACTTCCTCGCGCGCAAGGCCTCCGCGTACCCCGGCTTCCACCTGCGCCGCTGCGCGGAGGTCACGGACCTGCTGCGCGAACAGGGCCAGGTGGTCGGCCTCCAGGCCCGCACTCCCAACGGCACGCTGGAGGTGCGCGCACCGCTGGTGGTGGCGGCGGACGGCCGCACGTCCACGGTGCGTCAGCGCTCCGGCCTCGAAGTGGAGGAGCTGGGCGCCCCCATGGACGTGCTCTGGTTCCGCGTGTCGCGCAAGCCCTCGGATCCGGAGGGGCCCATGGGCCGCTTCGAAGGCGGGCAGATCTTCATCCTCATCAACCGGGGCGACCAATGGCAGTGCGGCCGCGTCATCCCCAAGGGAGCCTTCGAGCCCCTGCGCCAGCGCGGCCTCCCCTCCTTCCGGGACGACTTCGCGCGGCTGGCGCCCTTCCTCGCGGACCGCACCACCGAACTCTCAACGTGGGACGACGTGAAGCTGCTCACCGTGCGCGTGGACCGGCTGCACACCTGGTACCAGCCCGGACTGCTTTGCATTGGCGACGCGGCCCACGCGATGTCGCCCGTGGGCGGCGTGGGCATCAACCTCGCGGTGCAGGACGCCGTGGCCGCCGCGAACCTGCTCGCCGCCCCGCTGCTCCAGGGACGCGTCACCCCCGAACACCTGCGCCAGGTCCAGCAGCGCCGGGAGTGGCCCACGCGCCTCACCCAGCGGGCCCAGGTCCTCATCCAGGACCGCGTGCTGGGCCCCGCGCTGCGCGCCTCCTCGACCCGCGACGGCCGCCTGCCCCTGCCCCTGTGGCTCATGCAGCACGTGCCCGCGCTGCGCCGCATTCCCGCGCGCCTCATCGGCCTGGGCGTCCGGCCCGAACATGTGCGGACAGCCGCCGCCCCAGCCCTTCCCGCCTCGCGCTGAGACATGGCGGGCAGCCAGCCCTCCAACCTCCCAAAAGGTTCGCAGGAAGGTCCTGACGGACGCGCCCAAGGGCTGCGAGCTGTTCAAGAAGAAGGAGGACGGCGGCTTCTACGGCTGGCCCTTCGCCTGCTTCGGCGCGAACGAGGATCCGCGCCTCGCGGGCCAGCGGCCGGCCCGTGGGCATCACGCTGCTGCTCGACAAGTGCCCTGCTGGTCGCGGACGACACGAGCAATACCCTGGTGGAAGATGTCAGCGAAGCCCCGACCTTGAAGCCAGGCGGCGCCTGGAAGGGCCACCCAGGTGATGAATCCTCCCACCCGGTCCGCCGTGCGAGGAAGAATCCTGACCTGTGGCCGATTCGCTCACGGGGAGGTCTTCTGGGCAGGGTGGGTGAAACAGACGCGGTCACGGACCAGGTACGGCGTGCGACGCAAGGGGAGTCGGCTGCCTTCAGCGAGCTGTACAGGCGCACGCGGCCCCTGGTGGCCCGGCTGGTCGCGGGTTTCGGCACATTGGATGCCGATGAGGTGGAGGACGTGCTCCAGGAGTCCTACGTCCGGGCCTTTCGAGGGCTCCCCCGGCTGAAGGAAGCCGGTGCCTTCACCCCGTGGCTGCTGACCATCGCGCGCAACCGGGCGCGGACGCGGCTGGAGCGCCGCAACGCCTTGCAGCGGATGGAAGAGGACCTGGCGGATCCAGAGCCGGAGACGGTGCCGCCCCTGCCCTCGGCGCTCCAGGTGGAGCGCGACATCGCGGTGGTGCGGCAGCTCATCGCCGAGCTGCCTGAAGGCGAGGAGAAGAAGACCGTGCAGCTTTTCTACATCGAGGGACAGCTCACGGCGCGGGAGATCGCCGAGCAGCTCGGCGTGGGCAAGAGCACGGTCACCATGCGGTTGGAACGGTTTCGTGGGCGCATCAAGCGGGAGCTCCTCCAGCGGGTGCTCGCCGGACGGTGGGAATGATCTATGAAACACCTGGACGCCGCCGTGATGCGCGACCTCGCGGACCGCGAGCCTGAAGCCGTCGCCTGGTTCCGTCAGCACCTGGCCTCGCCCTGCGAAGCCTGTGAGACCTTCCTCGCCACGCACTCGGATCCGCTCGACGGACGGGCGGATGCCCTCCTGCTCCAGCTCGCCCCGGCGGAAGCCTCGGCCGAAGAGGACACCGCCCCCGTCATCCCCCTGCGC
>NZ_RAWA01000229.1 GCF_003611675.1 Corallococcus sp. CA053C | reverse complement strand
CTTCCCCCCCGCCCCCATTCCCACGCACACCGTCGTCGCCGCGCGGGCGCAGGGGGAACCACTGTCCGCGCAGCGCTTCCACCTGGTGCTGCTGGACACCGAGCGCGCGGGCACCGTCTATCCGCTCGCCACCGAGGACCTGCGCGTCGGCAAGTCGAACGACAACGACGTCGTCATCGACCACCCCACCGTCAGCCGCAACCACCTGGTGGTGCGCCGTCAGGGGGACCGCTTCCTCGTGCAGGACCTGGGCTCCACCAACGGCACCTTCCTGGACGGCGCCCAGGTGCGCGAGGCCTACCTGCGCCCCGGCGCCCTGCTGGAGGTGGGCGACGTGCGCCTGCGCTTCAGCCCGCAGATGGCGCCCGTGCAGGTGGAGCCCACCGTGGAGGACCGGCTGGGCGACCTCGTGGGCCGCAGCGTGCCCATGCGGCAGATCTTCGCGCTGCTCCAGCGCATCGCGCCCACGGACTCCACCGTGCTGCTCGTCGGTGAGACGGGCTCCGGCAAGGGCGCGGGCGCCAAGGCCATCCACAAGCTGAGCCCCCGCACGGCGGGCCCGCTCGTGGTGTTCGACTGCGCCAGCGTGTCGGACTCCCTCATCGAGAGCGAGCTGTTCGGCCACGAGAAGGGCGCCTTCACCGGCGCGGTGTCCCAGCGCATCGGCTGCCTGGAGCGCGCGCACGGCGGCACGCTGTTCCTGGACGAAATCGACGACCTGGCCCTGGATCTGCAGCCCAAGCTGCTGCGCGCCATCGAGGACCGCGAGTTCCGCCGCCTGGGCTCCTCCTCGGCCATCTCCTTCGACGCGCGCATCGTCGTCGCCAGCAAGAAGGACCTCTGGTCGGAGACGCAGGCGGGCCGCTTCCGCGAGGACCTCTACTTCCGCCTGTCTGTCTTCACCGTCAGCCTGCCGCCCCTGCGCGACCGCAAGGAGGACATCCCGCTGCTCGTGGAGGCCTTCGCGGGCGAGGGCCTGTGGCCCCGGCTGCCGGAGAAGATCCAAGAGCAGTTCATGGGGCACACCTGGCCGGGCAACGTGCGCGAATTGCGCAACGCCCTGGAGCGTGCCCGGCACATGGTGGACATCCCGGGCCTCACGTCGGACAACCTCCTGCGCGAGTTCACCCGCGACGTGCCCACGCCCGCGGGCGACTTCCTGCCGGTGGAGTTCACCGGGCCCTTCAAGGTCTGCAAGGACGAGTTGGTGCGCGCCTTCGAGCGCGAGTACCTCACGCGCCTGCTGGGCCGCGCCCGGGGGAACATCGCCCGCGCCGCGCGCGAAGCGGAGTTGGATCGCAAGCACCTCTACTCGCTGCTGCACAAGTACGGGCTCGTCCAGAGCGAGGCGGACTGACCTTCCGTGGCATGGTGGCGCCGCTTTCGCGCTCCCCTACCCCCTGGAGGTTCCATGAAGATGCGTCCGTCCCGCTGGCTCGGCGTGCTGTGCGCGGGTGTCCTGATGATGCATGCGACGGGCTGCTTCGGCTCGTTCAAGCTCACGCAGAAGATCTGGCAGTTCAACAAGGGCATCTCTGGGAACAAGTTCGTCCAGTGGCTCGTGTTCCTCGTCTTCGTCGTCGTCCCCGTCTACGAAATCGGAGCGTTCGTGGACGCGATCGTCGTCAACAGCATCGAGTTCTGGACGGGCAGCAACCCGGTGAGCAGCGTGGAGGGCGAAGACTCCAACACGCGCATCGTGAAGCTCAGCCCCACCGACACGCTGAAGATGACGCGCGACGTGGAGTCCGGCGTGATGCGGCTGGAGTTGCAGCGCGAAGGCCAGGCCCCGCTGGTGCGCTACTTCGAGCCGCTGGAAGACGGCATGGTCGCGCGCGACGAAGCGGGCGCCCTGCTCATCCGCGCGCAGGGCCAGGCGGACGGCGCCGTGAAGGTGACGGACGCCTCCGGGACCACGATGACCGTGCACGCACGGGACGCGGTGGACACCGCGCGCCAGCTCTTCCTGGACGGGGGCGCCCCGGCGCTCGCGCAATTCGCCACGCACCAGGGCCAGCTCACCCAGGGCCTGGCGCTCAACACCTGCGCGCCCTGATTCCCAACGCCTGACGACGAGGGGCTTCCGGTGCGTCGTCCGCCCGGAAGCCCCTTTCGATTCTCAGGGTCCAGCGTCGGGGCGCACGACGTCGCCCAGGTCCGGACCGAAGCCCGCGTCGAGCGCGGTGGCGGAGAACGTCCCCTCCAGGCTGCGGCCCGCGCCGTACCCGTCGCCCTTGCGGAACGACAGGGAGAAGTCGCCGCGCGTGGGCTCGTCCGGGTTGCCGCCCTCGTCCAGCACCAGGTCGCCGCGCTCCACCACCGTGAAGGCGCGCGCGGGCTCGCCGGCGGCCACGTGCACCACCGACGCGCGGTCGCGGCCGGAGGGCGTGGTGCCACCCAGTTGCACCTTCGTACCCGGCTTCAGGTCCACGCCTTCGGTGTCCACGGTGAGCCGCGCGATGAGGTCCACGTCCAGGCCGTTGTTGCGGAAGTAGCTGACCTGGAGCGCTTCGGGGTTGCGGCGCACCTCCACCCGCGACACGTCGGTGATGGGGAACAGCTCCGACACGCTGCCGGACAGCTCGTTGTCCCCCCGGCAGCCCATGACGCCCGCGCCGCACACCAGCCCCGCGAGTCCCAGCGCCGCCAGGGCGCGTCCCACGTGGCTCACCGCTCCACCGCCAGCGTCAGGGCCTTGGTGGCGCCCGACCGGTAGAGCACCACGCGCTTGCCGTTGGACAGGAACGCCAGCTTCGGCGACCAGCCTCCGTCGAAGTCCACCGTCGTCTCGCGCCACTGGCCTTCCACGCGCGTCGCGATGACGAGCGCGTCGTCCGACGGCGAGCAGCTTCCCTCGTTGCGCCCGGACTCCAGCGAGCAGATCTGGAACGCGATGGACGGGTCGTGCGACGTCGGGTCGAACGCCAGCGACGGGTACCAGCCTCCGGAGCCCGACTGGTAGACGGGATCCGGCAGCGTCCAGTCCTGGGCCGACGCGCACCGCGTCCCCGTCGTGCCCGCGCAGCTCGTGAAGGTGAGCTTGTCGGTGTTGCGGTCCACCACCGCGATGCCGAAGCCCACCGTGGCGTCATGCGCCAGCGACGCGCCCAGCATCGTGTTGCCCACCGTCTGCACCTGCACCGGCGGCGTCCAGGTGGTGCCGTTCGCGTTGCGGCGCTGGAAGTACACGTTCTGTCCCGGAGCGTCCGCCGCCCCGAAGGACTGGTCGAACACCAGCGCCGGCTGTCCGTCCGCCATCACCATCTGGAGGCGTCCGCCATACGCGCCCTTCACGTCGCCGCCCGCGGCCACCACGCTGCGCTGCCACGTCGTGGGGCCGCCCTGGGCCATCTCCACGTCACTGCCCGCCCAGTCCTGCTGGGGGCTCTGGCCGTTGTGGCAGTCGCGGTAGGCGACGAGCGCCTGGCTGCCGCTGAAGACGAGCGTGGGGTTGATGCCCACGAGGTAGCCGGTGTCGCTCACCGGGTTGCCCGCGAGCGCCTCGTCACCGCGCTTCACCGGGACGCTCTCCGTCCACGTTCCGTTCGCGCTGCGATAGGACACCGCCAGGTCGCTCTGGAACCAGAAGATGGACTGGTCGCTGCCGCCGCCCAGGTAGCTCACCGCGGGCTGCCCGTTCGCGCCAAACGCCAGCGAGACGCCGTACACCCGCTGCACGGTGGCGACCTTCTCCCCGGTCGGCTGCACCTGGCCGCCCGTCACCTCGCGGTAGCGCAGCTCGAAGTCCTTGTCGTTCACCTTCACGAAGTACGCGATGCCGATGCGGTCCTCGGGGCCCACCGCCATCGCGATGGAGGAGAGGGAGTGCAGCTCGCTCGGTCCCGTGTCCACCACCAGCCGGGCGAACGGCGTCTCCGTCGGGCCCGCATCCGTCTGGGGGTTCGTCCCCGCGTCGGGATTGGCCGGCTTGCCGCCGCCACATCCCAGCGCGAGCGCCGCACCGAGTAGCCACGCGTGCCGTTTCATCGGGTTCTTCTCCTTGGTCGAAGTCGGCCTGGTTGAGCGCGCCATCCTACGCCAGCCGCGTGCCTTGGGTTAGGCTTGGGGACATGGCTCGCGCGCGTTCTCTTCCCCCCCGGTTGTCCCGGCGCACCTTCATCCAGCGGCTCACCTTCTTCGGCGGTGGCGTGGTGCTGCTGGGAGGCGCCGCCTGCAAGCGCTCCAAGGAGCCGGAAGCGGCGAAGAAACCCACGGAGCCCACCGGAGCCACCGCCAGCGGCCAGCCCCTGCGCACCTTCTCCGCCTTCGAGTACGCCGTCGTCGCCGCGGCCACCGAACGCCTGCTCCCGCGCGACGAGGACCCCGGCGCCCAGGACGCGGACGTGGCGCTCTACATCGACCGCATCCTGGAGACGCAGGGGCTGGAGGCCATGCACCGCGACTTCCTCCAGGGCCTGGCCGCCCTGGAGCGCCGCGCGCAGAGCATGTTCAAGAAGAGCTTCGCCCAGGCCGAACCCGCCCAGCAGGACGAGCTGCTCGCCATCTTCAAGGACAGCCCCGCCGGCAGCGGCGAGGCGCACTTCTTCGAGCTGCTGATGACGCTCAGCCTGGAGGGCTTCCTGGGCGACCCGTCCTATGGCGGCAACAAGGGCCGGGTGGGCTGGCGGCTCATGGGCTTCGACACGGTGGGCACCATCGCCATGGCGCCTCCGGAGGGCTACGACGGCCCCAAGTGCCTGCGCGAGTGCGGAGCCCACAAGTGAGCCACGCACAGGTGGACGTCTGCATCATCGGCAGTGGCGCGGGCGGCGCGCCGCTCGCGCTGGAGCTGGGCCGCGCGGGCTTCAAGGTCGTGGTGCTGGAGAAGGGCCGGCACTACCAGGCCAAGGACTTCGTCCACGACGAGATCCTCAACAGCCGCCGCAACTTCTTCATGCCGCTGCCGTGGGAGGAGCCGCACCTGGTGCGCCACGGCGCCAAGGCCCGCTACGAGCGCAGCAACGTCGCGTGGACCGCCAACTGCGTGGGCGGCGGCACCGTGCACATGAGCGGCTTCTTCTACCGCCTCAAGCCGGTGGACTTCCGCCTGCGCTCCACGCTGGGCGCCGTCCCCGGCACCACCGTGGCGGACTGGCCCATCTCCTACGAGGAGCTGGCGCCCTTCTACGACAAGGCCGAGGCGGAGATGGGCGTGTCCGGCCAGGCCGTCCCCCACCCCTTCGCGGAGCCCCGAAGCGGCCCCTACCCGCTGCCGCCGCTGGACGTGCACCCGGTCGCCAACGAAATCGACAAGGCGTGCTCGGCGCTCGGCTGGCACGCGACGCCCACCGCGCGCGGCATCCTCAGCAAGCCCTACAAGGGCCGGGCCTCGTGCGCGTACTGCGCGCTGTGCGGCAGCTACGGCTGCGAGACGGGCGCCAAGAGCGGCACCAACGCCAGCCTCATCCCCGCCGCGCTCGCCACCGGCAACGTGGAGCTGCGCCCCGGCAGCATGGCGCGCTCCGTGGAGGTGGACCGCCAGGGCCGCGCGAAGAGCGTGGTGTACCTGGACGCGGACGGCGTCGCGCAGGAGCAGCCCGCGAAGATCATCATCGTCTCCGCCACCGCGGTGGAGAGCGCGCGCCTGCTGCTCAACTCCACCTCCAGCCGCTTCCCCCAGGGGCTCGCCAACGGCAGCGGGCTCGTGGGCAAGAACCTGCTGTTCAGCTCCTTCGGCGGCTCGCGCGCCATCTTCCGCACGTCCAAGCAGAAGGACGCGCGGCCGTGGCTCACGGACCCCGCGCCCTTCGTCAACCGCAGCGTCCAGGACTTCTACCTGATGCCGGACGCGCGCCACGGCTTCCGCAAGGGCGGCACGCTGGGCTTCATGTGGTCCCACCCCAACCCCATCTTCGCGGCGGTGGGCCTGGCGGGCTCCGGCAAGACGGGCGTGTTCGGCAAGGAGCTGAAGGACCGGATGCGCGCGTACCGCGACTCGCGCATCCTCGAGTTCGAGGTCTACGCGGAGTTCCTCCCCACGCCCGGCACCTCCGTCACGGTGGAGCCCGGGGTGAAGGACAAGTACGGCATCCCCGTGGCCGCCATCACGCTGGACCGCCACCCGGCGGACTACGCCGCCACGCGCTTCCTTGTCGAGCGCGGGGAGGAGGTGCTCTTGCGCCTGGACCCCGACCACGTGGAGCGCGTGGGCACCCAGGGCGAGACGACCATCCTCCAGCACGGCACCTGCCGCTTCGGCGACGACGCGGCCACCTCCGTGCTGGACAAGCACTGCCGCGCCCACGAGGTGCCCAACCTCTACGTGGTGGACGGCAGCTTCATGCCCTCCGGCGGCAGCGTGCCCTCCACCCTCACCATCGCGGCCAACAGCTTCCGCGTGGCGGACCATCTGGTGCGCACGCTCAAGGGCTGAGGGACGGCGCGCGCCGCTACCGCTACTGGATGCGCAGCGGCGTCACGTCCACCTTCACCACGTAGAGCGCCTGCATGTCGGAGTCGAACTCCACCAGGTGGTCCCCCACGCCGGTGACGTCCACCTCGCGGGTGAACTCGCCGAACTTCTCCATCTGGTCCAACGCCGCGCGGCCCGTGGACGCCTGCCGCTGACGCGCGCGGCAGCCCTCCTCGTGCACGGTGACGGAGGTCTCCTCGCCCGCGGCCCGCACCTCCTCCAGGTAGAAGCTCACCTTGATGGTGGACGCCTCCTTCACCTGGACGAGCAGCTGTCCGTGGCCGGGGAAGCGGCCGTCGGAGTAGCTCTCCGGTCCGAGGATGCAGCCGGCGAACTGGCTGCACACGGGCCAGGACGCATTGCACACGTCCTGCACGCGCGCGCCGATGAAGTCATCGCGCGAGCCGCCGCAACCGACCATCGCAATCAGCAGCACCGCGCCCGTCAACACCCGGGCACTCCGTGTTACAACACCAAACATTCTGACCAACCTCACCGAGGAGTGGATGTCCATGCGCCTGCGCAACCTTTGGCTGCCCCTCACCATCATCGCCCTCGCGGGCTGCGGAGACGAGGGGGGGGAGGAGCTGCCGGAGACGCCCCAGCTGCTCGTCGACCGCACCGAGCTGCTCTTCGACACCGAGTTCGCCGCCGGCACCTACGTCGGCGCGACGACCTTCAACACGCTCTACATCGAGAACCGCGGCATCCAGACGCTGGAGCTCAATGAGATCACCCTGTCCGGCCCCACCGTCTTCACCATGAAGCGTCCGGAGGGCTGGCCGGAGACGGGCCCCATGAAGCTGGAGACCTACGCGCGCACCTTCGTCGAGGTCGCCTTCAAGCCCAACGCCGCCAAGGACTTCGAGGGCAAGCTCACCATCAAGTCCAACGCCGCCAACGGTGACACGCGCGAGCTCACGCTCAAGGGCAAGGGCATCGCGCCGTAGTCGTTGTCGCGGGTGCTGGGAGGCGGCGGAGCGTTGAAGCCCCGCCGCCGACTGGGAGCCCCCCTTGGGGGGCCCCGCTGGGGGCCCGCTACTGGGTGAACTGGCAGCCGCCCGTATACCCGCTGCCGCCGTCCGTCGCCCCGATGGGCGCCGGGCACTGGGTGGGGCTGCCACCATCCGGCGCCGTGAAGCCGCGCGGGTAGTCGCCCCAGCCGGTGCGCAGCGTGTAGCCCACCCGGCTGTAGTCGCTGCGCTCGGTGGCGCTCACCGCCACCTTGAGCGTGCCGCCCTTGATGAAGCGCCGCTCCAGGCAGGCGCACGCGTACGGGGCCACCGTGACGCGCGTGGTGCCGGCCGTCTTCTCCAACTGGTACAGCGCCTGGTAGCTGCTCAGGGGCGTGCTCGCGCTGGTGTGCCACGCGCGCATCACCGACGAGCTGTACGCCAGCGTCAGCGCCCCGCCCGTGCTGGTGGTGCTCACCGGCGTGCAGCCCGTACCGCCATCCGTCGTGGGGGTGCCGTCGCAGAAGGTCAGGTCCAGCGCCAGCCCATGCGGGGTGCCGCCGTCGGGCAGGTTGTCCACCTCCCACTGCACCAGCCACGCGGCGTCCTCCGGCGCGGTCCGGCTGGGGAGCGTGTAATCGTACGTGTCCGTGTCGGACGACACCGCGTCGTAGTCCGTGGGGCCGCGCACGCCCAGGCCCGTGGCGCGGTCGTTGCCGCGCAGCCGGCCGTGGCCGTAGGACAGCTGGCCCTTGGACTCGAAGCTGGCGTTGCCCACGGGCAGGTTGCCCGCGCCCACTCCGTTGAGCGTCCGGGCACGCTCCTGCTCCGTGGCCCCGCTGTAGGCGCCGGCCTCCTCCGCGTCATCGTCCTCCCAGCTCACGTCCAGCCGGTAGTCGCGGTCGTCCGCCCAGTTGGTGCCGTCGTCCTGCACCACGAAGTGGTACGTCGCGCTCGCGGCGTGCGGCGGCACCAGCAGCGCGCCCTGGAAGTTGCCCAGGTTGGGGAAGCGCGCCGGGTCGCTCTCCTCACGCAGGGACTGGAGGCACAGCACCGCCTCCGGGTTGTTGCAGTAGGTCTGCACCAGCGACGGCGCTTCGGGGTGCTCGCGCGCATCGCGGGGGCACACGGCGGGGCTGCTGGAGCAGGAGGCGCGATTCTCGGCGGTGACCGACGTGCTGACGGTGGTGAAGACCAGCACCTGCCGGTCCGCGAGCTGACCCAGCGGCAGGGGCAGCGGCTCGAAGCGGCCCCCGGTGCCCAGCGGCACCAGCCGGTAGCGCAGCACGCTGGGCTTGCTGTACGCGGGCAGGCGCGCGGTGAACCAGTCGCGGTCCGACACGTAGCCCAGCCGGCCGGTGAAGGACTTGGACGTGCCCGGAGCCCCCGCGAAGTCGTCCGCGAACGCCTTGGCGTAGGTGTCGTTGTCGCTGGACTGGTCATGCGAGTCCGCCTCGTCGAGGACGCGCACCTCCACATCGTAGGGCTGGCGCAGGTCGCCCGAGGGCACGGGCTCGTTGGCCCCGCGGTAGCCCTTCACCACCAGCGTCCACGTCCCCGCCACCTTCACCTTGCGCGCGGTGGCCAGCACGCCCGGGTGCACCTTGGGCAGCACGTTGCCCTCCGACTCCTTCTCGGTGCCGTTGGGCCGCAGCAGCTCATAGGACAGGCGGTAGTTGGGCGCGAAGTCCTGGTCCGGCGCGGTGACCTTCACGTAGGCGATCTTCCCCGCCGTCAGCGGGAAGCTGAAGCGGTCCACGTCGCCATCCGTGGCCAGGTAGCCCTTCGCGGTGCCCACCTGCGCGGCGCCCTGCGCGGTGAGCGCGATGGCCGTGGGTGTCACGTCGTTGGGCTCGTTGGTGTCCGGGTTCTCCAGCAGCTCCACCATCAGCCGGTACGGGTTGCGCGCGTCGAACGCGGGGCGCGCGGGGTTCGTCGGCGCGTCGCGCACCACCACGATGAGCTGCGTGTCCGGGGTGCCGTACGGCAGCACGATGTCGATGGGCTTCGGCGCGCCGGAGCCGTGCTGATCCGACTTCGCCACCAGCGCGGTGTTCTTGTCCTTCTCCTGCACGGAGACGGACAGGTTCACCGGCGTGCTGGCGGACAGGTACGCGCCGGTGATGTGCACCAGCGTGCGCGCGTTGGCGTTGGCGGGGATGCGGATGCTGTACCAGTCCTCGTCCCCCGCCTTCACCTCACCGGCGAGCGCCAGGAAGCGCTCCACCGCCACGCCGGGCTTCAGCTCGCAGTCGGCGTTCGTCAGCGCCTCTTCGCGGTTGTTGCACAGGTCCTCCACGACGACGGGGCCGGCATCCGGCGTGTCGTCTCCGTCCGAGGAACAGGCGGCCAGCAGGAGGAGCGCGAGCGGGAGCAGTCGGGTGCGGAGGCGCATGGGGGACTCGGGAGGCTTCAGCATTTCAGGGGACGGGCGCGAGGGTCGGGACGCCGGGGCAGCCGTCCACGAAGTCCTCGGGGTTCACGCGGATGATGCCATCCGGGGGCGACTTGATGCCGCCCACCGGGTAGCGCACGGAGTCCACGCGGAAGGTGCGCACCAGCGTGCGCGCGGCGGTGTCATCCGCGGGCAGCATGGACACGGAGAGGTAGATGTCGTTGTAGCCCGCGCCGCGCTGCACCGTGCCGGCGTCCACTCCGCCGTCCACGCCGCCATCCGCGATGAGGGGCAGCGTCGGCGCGAGCAGCACGTTGTCCACGCGGAAGCGGTAGCACTGGCGCCCTTGCGCATCCACGGGGCCGTCCGCCTCCAGGCTGTAGCGGTACGCGTCCGCGGCTAGGTTCGCGGTGTCCACCTCCAGCGGCCGCGTGTGCATGCGCGCCTCGCTGCGGTTGGTCAGGCCGTCGGTGTCGGGGTCCTCGTCCAGGTCGTTGCTCGCGCCCTGGGTGCCGCCCCGCCACTCCATGCCGTCCGGCACGCCGTCGCTGTCGCTGTCCTGCAGCGTGGCGTTGGTGCCGATGAACTGCTCGTCGCAGTCCAGCAGGCCGTCACAGTCGGTGTCCGCGCCGCGCAGCGCGGGCGGGCAGCCCTTGTCCAGGCCGCCGCCGTCCGGCAGCGGGCGCTGGTTGGGGTCGAACTGCACGCCGCGGTCGCGGAAGTAGACCTCCACGCCGTCGCTGAAGCCGTCGGTGTCGGTGTCGCGCAGGTTGGGGTTCGTGCGCAGCTCCGCCTCGCGCGCGTCGGTGAGCCCGTCGCCGTCGGTGTCCGCCTCGTTCAGCGGGCTGCCGGTGGGCGCGGAGAAGTTGGAGGCGACGACCTCCTTGAGCACGAAGGCGCGGCGCACCTGGCCGAACTGGAAGTTGAGGAAGTTGATGGGCTCGTTGTTGCGGAAGTCGCGGAAGTTGCCGCCGCCGAGCGACGCCATCTTCTCCAGGCGGTCCGCGTTCTGGTTGATGATGAGCAGCGGGCAGCCGCCGTCCCCGAAGCCGCCGTCCTCCGCCACCAGGTCGCACACCGAAGGCACGGGCTGCGTGGGGTTGAAGACGTGCACGGTGTTGAAGCGCACGTCCTCCACCAGGTCGCGCAGCTGGCGGATGCGCACCACCGCGTCGCCACGGATGAGCTCGTCGTCCTGGTTGTTCGTGGGCTTGCCGTCCGACAGGAAGATGACCGAGTAGCGCGCCTGCGCCAGCGCCTCGTTGCCGTTGGGCTGCAGCCGCGCCCGCGCGATGTCCGTGTTGATGAGCGCGTAGATGTCCGACAGCGGCTTGACGAAGTCCGTCGAGTCCCGGTTCGGAGAGGTGTCGGTGTTGCGGAAGGTGAGCAGCTGTTCGGTGAGCTTCGCGCGGGCGGTGGCGTCCAGCAGCGACAGCTGCACGAAGCCGTCCTCCGGCGGAGGCCCCGGGTCCTGGGTGAGGAACGCCGTGGTGCTGCCGGCGAACAGCATCACCGCGATGGAGACCTCGTCGTCCTGGGGGAGGCTCTCGATGAGGTCCACCAGCGCCGTGGCGCGCGCGCCGTCCGGGTCGCTCACGCGCATGGACTGGCTGGCGTCCATGGCCACGATGATCTTGATGGGCCGGCGCACTTCATTGGCGCCCAGCGTGCAGAAGCGTCCGTCCAGCGCCACGGCCCGGTCCGCCGGGACGTCCGTGTCCCGGCGCGGGTCGTAGAGGTACGAATCGGTGCAGGCCACCACCACGGCCAGGCCCAGAAGGGCCAGTCCCCACAGACGTCCGGTGCGGCTCACGGCGCGGCACTCCCCTGCGTCGGCGACACGCCGACGCACTCACCCTGCGTCCTCCACGGGTCCGCCAGCTGATCCGGCCGCTTGAAGTCCCCGTCCTCCATCGCCAGGTCCGGCCCCAGCGGCACGCGCACGCTGGGCGGCGCGTACTGCGCCCAGGCACACGCCGTGCGCCAGACGCCGTAGTCGGTCGCGACGCCGCTCTCCGGCGCCTCCGCGAACCACACCTTGAACAGGTTGTAGCCCTGCTTCACGCCCGCGCGGTCCGGCGGCGTCACCATCTGCAGGTTGGACACGGTGAAGTCGTAGCAGACGCCGTCCGTGTCGCTGGTGTCCTCGACCTTCTTCACCTCGTACTGGATGCCGTACTTGTCGTGGAACGGGCGGTCGCGCCGGGTGGGGTCGCTGCCGGCCTTCAGCTCCTCGTCGTCCGGGACGCCGTCACCGTCGGTGTCCAGGCCCGCCACGCTCGACTGCAGCGGGTTGAGGCCGTACTTGGACTCCAGGCCGTCCGGCGCGCCGTCGCCGTCGCTGTCCACGATGCCCGCGCGCGTCTTGAGGTAGGCCTCGGCGAACTGCGACAGCCCGTCGCCGTCCGTGTCGCGGCACACGCAGGCGGGCGTCAGCGGGGACTTGGGGTCGCAGCCGCGCGCGTCCAGGTCGTTGCCCGGGCGGAAGCCCTGGTCCTGGCGGCGGTACTCGAAGCCGTCGCTCAGGCAGTCCGTGTCGCTGTCGGTGACGAAGGGGTTCGTCTTCAACTGGAAGCTGTTGTCCAGCGTGTCCGGGACGCCGTCGCCGTCGCTGTCCAGCACGCGGCCGTCATCCCCCGGCGTGGAGCTGAGCGGCTCCACCACCAGCGTCTTCATCACGTTGGGGGACGCGAAGGACGAGTAGTCCAGCGCGCCCAGGCCCAGCTCGGAGATCTCCGCAGTGTTGCTGAACTCCTGGTACACGCCGTTGCCCATCTCCGCGAAGCGCTTGAGCAGGTAGGAAGCGATCTTCTTCGCGGCCGCCGGGTACTGCGCCTCCGGGACGCCCGGGTAGGTGCCGTAGATGTCCTGGCAGATGGGGCCGCAGGCGCGCACCGCCTCCTCGTTGAAGAGCAGCACCGTGTGCATGCGCACGTCGCCCACGTTGTACTGCGTCTTCAGCTCCATCAGCCGGCGCACGTAGCTGAAGAGCTGGTAGTTCTGGTTGCGGTCGGTGCCCACCTCGAAGCCGGTGATGGCGTCGGTGGTGCTGGTGGCGTTGCAGAAGCTGGTGATGGAGTCGCGCCAGGTGAGGTCCGGGCTGTCCGGCCCCGCGTAGACGGACAGGGCGTCGTTGGCGGAGCAGCGCGGGTACGGCGTGCCGTCCGTGAGGAACACGACGACGTAGCGCGTGCGCGGCAGGAGCTCCGGCGTGGACTGCGACACCGCCGCGATGTCGCTCGCGATGATGCTGTACGCGTAGCTGAGCGCGCCCTGGTAGTCCGTGCCCTTGCCCAGCTGCGACTGGAGACCTTCGATGTAGCCGTTGATATCGCCGGGGCGCGCGAAGCGGTCGCCCGTGGCGGCCGGCGGCCACGTGTTCTTCACGTTCGTTTCGAACGGGGCAATGGCGATGCTGATGTTGCCCTGGCCGCGGTCGTTGATGCGCTTGAAGCCCGCCACCAGGTTCTTGAGGGCGCGCACGCGCGCGGGCTCGGTGACGCCGGGCGGGATGATGGCCTGCACCTCGGCGCGCTCGCAGAAGCCACTGCCCTCCTGCGAGCCCGGAGGATCCGACACGCACATGCTGCCGGACTCGTCGACGACGAGCACCACCTTCACCGGGAAGCCGGTGGGGTTGGCCGGGCGCGTACACACCCGGCCGGTGAGCGTCAGCCGGTCATCCAGCTGGGACTGCTCCTGGGCGCGAGGCTCCAGGAGCGAGTCGGAACAGGACAGCACACCCAGGGCCAGGAGGCCGGTCGCAAGAAACGGAACCACGAGCTGACGGCGCATGCGATGCGGACCTCCGGGCACTGGGGGGGACGACAGCCTACGCCTTCCGGCGACGGCGCAGCAGCAGGCCGAGCACGCCAACGCCCAGGGCCGCGGCGCTGCCACCCGCGGGCAGGGACGTGCAGCCACTGCCAGCCTCATCCGTATTGCCCACCTTCAGGAACAGGCTGGACACGGAGGCGCGGCGGTCGGGGAACACGCGGTCGGCGAAGGCCAGGCGCGTGGACACCTGCAGCTCGTACTCACCTTCCTCGTCCGGCTGGAAGTTGGGCACGCTGCCGTCCACGTACTGGTACTCCCAGTGGCGGCTGTAGGTGACGGCGCCCTTCGGGTTCTCCACCACCGCGGTGGAGCCGGAGGGACGCTTCACGACCGTCCAGGTGTACTCGATGGCCGCGCCGTTGCGGTTGGCGAACAGCGGCGGACGCACCGCGAGGCCCGTCTTCTCCACGTTCAGCACGCCGCCGGTGCCCACGGTGAAGGGCGCCTTCGGATCCAGGCAGTCCGACGGGTCGTCCTTGTTGAGCACCACGCAGTAGCGGGTGTCGCAGGAGTCGCCGAACTCGTCGCCGTCGTCATTCGCCTGGTCGCGGTTGGCGACGATGGCGCAGTTGTCCTGCGCGTCGAGGACGGAGTCGTTGTCGTCGTCCACGTCGCACTTGTCACCGATGCCGTCCGCGTCCGTGTCCTTCTGGTCCACGTTGGTCAGGCCCGGGCAGTTGTCCAGGTTGTCGGAGACGTTGTCGCCGTCCGCGTCCACGCGGCACAGGCTGACGTCCCCGGGGAGCACCTGGTCCGGGTTGGACACGAGCGGGCAGTTGTCCTCGCCGTCCGCGCGGCCGTCGTTGTCGTCGTCGGAGTCGCAGACGTCGCCGATGCCGTCCTTGTCCTGGTCGGCCTGGCTCTCGTTGGGAACGGAGGGGCAGTTGTCCTCGCCGTCCGCCTTCTTGTCGTTGTCGTCGTCGGCGTCGCAGGCGTCACCGGCGCCGTCGCCGTCGGTGTCCAGCTGCGTGGTGTTGGAGACCGCCGGGCAGTTGTCGCAGGAGTCGCCAGCGAGGTCGACGTCGCCATCCGTCTGGTCGCGGTTGGACGAGAACGGGCAGTTGTCCTTGTCGTCCGCCTTGCCGTCGCCGTCCGCGTCGTCCGTGTACGACAGCGTCTTGCCGTCGTCCGTGTAGGCCACCCAGACGGAGCAACCACAGCCACAGCCACAGCCGCCACCCTCTTCCTTGGGGCGACCGCACTCATCTCCGAGGCACTCCGGGTTGTCCGGACTCTGATCCTGGGCCTGCGCGATGCTGGGGGACAGCAACAGGTAGGCGCCGAGAGCCAGCACGGGGGCAATGCGAGCAATAGTCATTGTGACTCCTTTCACAACCCCTCTCCTAGCAAGAGGCGATCCGTCTGCTTGGCTGCATTGAAACCTAGGAGATTCAAGGGGTTGCAGACCCGCGAGGGAGTGCTACAGGCTGGGTGTGGGGGGCACACCCCATTGAGACTGTGGGGGAAACCCCACGTCGGGCCGGGGTTCAGGTCCCGATGATGAAGTCGTCGGAGGACAGGGGAACGATGCCGGTGGGGTTGCGGCCGGTGTCGGGGCTGTACTGGATTTCCTGGATGTAGAGCGACCCCACGCCCGCGCCGCGCGGATCATTGTCCCGGCCCACCTGGAGGTAGAGGTAGACCTCGTTGGTGCCCTCCCGGATGAACTCGCCGGGGATGAACGGGTGGGG
>NZ_RAWA01000228.1 GCF_003611675.1 Corallococcus sp. CA053C | reverse complement strand
CTGGGTCGAAGCGATATGCCCACCCGCGCCAAGGTGACCGCCCGCGGACAGCCGCGCATTCCGGCCAACGGTGGCTCCCGCGCCAACGCTCGCGGCGCGGGGACGTTGAATCTGCTTAGGGGACATTGCGTGGACTCGGTTCCGCTTTACTCTGGGCCACCGCGCGCCGGGCGGCCAGCCGAGAGGAAGTTTCGGGGGGCGCGCGTGGTTTTGGTCTGGTTCTCCCTTACATCTCCTGGGAATTCCCTTCACTCGCCGCCTTCCTTCGAGGATTCTCCGGCGAGAGAGCCAACATGATTGAATGGACGCTAAAGAAGCTCATCGGGACGAAGAATGAGCGCGAGCTCAAGAAGGCCCGACTGAAGATTGCTCGCATCAACGAGCTGGAACCCCGCATGAAGGCCCTCCAGGACGAGGACTTCGCGCGCGAGACGGCCCGGATGAAGCAGGAGATCCAGAACGGCCGACCGCTGGACGACTTCCTCTTCGAGGCCTTCGCCATCACCCGTGAGGCGGCGCGCCGGGTCATCGGCCAGCGCCACTACGACGTGCAGCTCGTGGGCGGCCTGTTCCTCCACGAGGGCTGCATCGCGGAGATGCGCACCGGTGAAGGCAAGACGCTCACCGCCACGCTGCCCTCCTACCTCAACGCGCTGTCCGGCCGGGGCGTCCACGTCGTCACCGTGAACGACTACCTGGCACGTCGTGACGCCGAGTGGATGGGCCGCGTCTACAAGTTCCTGGGCATGACGACGGGCTGCGTGCTCCACGAGCTGTCCGACAAGCAGCGCCAGGAGGCGTACCGCTCGGACATCACCTACGGGCAGAACAACGAGTTCGGCTTCGACTACCTGCGCGACAACATGAAGTTCCGCCTGCAGGACTACGTCCAGCGGGAGCTCAACTACGCCATCGTCGACGAGGTGGACTCCATCCTCATCGACGAGGCCCGCACGCCGCTCATCATCTCCGGCCCCACCGAGGACAGCACCGACAAGTACCTCACGGTGGACAAGGTCATCCCGGGCCTCGTGCCGGACCAGGACTACACCCTGGACGAGAAGCACCGCGCGGTGGCCCTCACCGACGACGGCATCGACAAGCTCCAGCGCAAGCTGGGCGTCGGCAACCTCTACGACCCGGGGGAGATCGAAACCCTCCACCACGTCGAGCAGGCCCTGCGCGCGCACACGCTCTACAAGCGCGACAAGGACTACGTGGTGAAGGACGGCGAGGTGCAGATCGTCGACGAGTTCACCGGCCGCCTCATGCCGGGCCGGCGCTGGTCGGACGGCCTCCACCAGGCCATCGAGGCCAAGGAGGGCGTGAAGATCGAAAACGAGAACCAGACGCTCGCCACGGTCTCGTTCCAGAACTACTTCCGCATGTACTCCAAGCTGTCCGGCATGACGGGCACCGCGGACACGGAGGCGGAGGAGTTCGCGAAGATCTACAACCTCGACGTGCGCGTCATCCCGACCAACCGGCCCGCGGTGCGCCGCGACGAGCAGGACGTGGTCTACAAGACGGAGCGCGAGAAGTTCGAGGCCGTCGCCGCGCAGATCGAAGATCTGCACAAGGCGGGGCAGCCCGTGCTCGTGGGCACGGTGTCCATCGCCAAGAGCGAAGTGGTGGCCAACTT
Source organism: Corallococcus sp. CA053C (assembly GCF_003611675.1). GTDB lineage: Bacteria > Myxococcota > Myxococcia > Myxococcales > Myxococcaceae > Corallococcus. Next base: position 13,639 of record NZ_RAWA01000228.1, on the reverse strand, counting down.
CCTCAAGAAGCGCGGCGTGCCCCACAACGTGCTCAACGCCAAGGCGCACCAGCGCGAGGCGGACATCGTCGCGCAGGCAGGCCGCAAGGGCGCCGTCACCATCTCCACCAACATGGCCGGCCGAGGCACGGACATCCTCCTGGGCGGCAACGCGGAGGTCATGACCAAGAGCGCCATGGGCCCGCCGCCGGAGCCGCCCCTGTCGTCGTCCGCGGACGGCCAGCCGGTGGACCTCACGGTCTACCAGGCGGCGCTGGCGGACTACGAGACGCGCTTCGCGGAGACGAAGGCGAAGAACGAGGAGCTGACGAAGCAGGAGCGCCAGGAGGTCATGGCCGCTGGCGGCCTCTTCATCATCGGCACCGAGCGTCACGAGTCCCGCCGCGTGGACAACCAGCTGCGAGGCCGCGCCGGCCGCCAGGGTGACCCGGGCGCCAGCCGCTTCTTCCTGTCGCTCGAGGACGACCTGATGCGCATCTTCGGGTCCGAGCGCATCCAGAGCCTGATGGAGCGCCTGGGCATGGAAGAGGGCGAGGTCATCGAGCACATCTGGCTGTCGCGGGCCATCGAGAGCGCGCAGAAGCGGGTCGAAGGCCACAACTTCGACATCCGCAAGAACCTGCTCGAGTACGACGACGTGATGAACCAGCAGCGGCGCACCATCTACAAGCTGCGCCGCCAGGTGCTCGCGTCGGGCGCGGGCGTCCCGCTCGTGGAGTACGAGGAGGATTTGAAGACCCGCGTGAAGACCCGCTCCGAGCGCGTCATCACCTGGGCGGACTTCCGGGAGATGGTCCTGGACGCGATGGACGACGCCGTCGTGTCCCTGACGGACACCTACGCCCCCACGCGCAGCTCCGACACCTGGGACATCGAAGCGCTGTCCGCGGCGGTGAAGGAGTCCTTCAACCTGGAGATGAGCTTCGAGGGCACCGGCAACCGCGAGGAGCTCCAGGAGCAGATCTACCAGGCGGCGGAGAAGGTCTTCAGCGCGCGCGAGCAGGAGTTCAGCGAAGACTTCATGCGCTTCCTGCAGTACCGGTACCTGGCCACCATCGACCAGCTCTGGAAGGACCACCTGCTGGCCATGGACCACCTGCGCCAGGGCATCGGCCTGCGCGGTTACGGCCAGAAGGACCCGAAGCAGGAGTACAAGAAGGAGGGCTACGAGGGCTTCATCCAGATGCTCGCCGCCATCAAGACGCAGTTCGTCAGCCAGATGATGCGCGTGCAGGCCCGCTCCGCCTCCAGCGCCGCGGAGGAGACCGCCCGCATTCAGCGGCAGCTCGCCCAGCAGCAGAAGAAGGCCGTGGAGGGCCGCGCGGACGCCGAAGGGAAGCTCGCGGAGGCCACCGCCACCCCCGTCGCCCAGCGGACCGCCTCGGCCGCCGCCGCCACCGGGGACGCCCCCCGCGTGGGCCGCAACGACCCCTGCCCCTGCGGCAGCGGCCGCAAGTACAAGAAGTGCCACGGCGCCAACGAGGCCAACGCCTAGCCGTCCCCTGGGACAGCCCTGACGTCGCCCTCCGGCGCGGTCGCCCTCCCTTTTCCGAAGGGAGCGGGGGCCGCGCCGGTCGCCTTCCTGCAAGGCGGGGGAGCGGGCTGGAACGGGGGAACCCGGACGGACGGTGCGCCGAAGCTTGCGCCCCTCTCAAGCGTTCTGCTAAGGACGCCGCGCCCTGTTATGTAGGGGCCGGGCCGTACGCCCGAAGGCAGTCGAAGCACCCACTACTCACACGCGCGTGCCGGTCGCCGGTGCCCCTCCAGGTGGAAGGGCCAGGGCCGGGACTTCCCAAGACGCGCGTGGCGGAACACAACCGGAAGGTACACGCACCATGGAAACCCAGCAGGATACCCAGACGCAGGCCCAGGCGATGGCCGCCGCCAGCGGCATCACGATGCGCCAGCTGCTCGAGGCCGGCGTCCACTTCGGCCACCAGACCAAGCGCTGGAACCCGAAGATGAAGCCCTACATCTTCGGTGCCCGCAACGGCATCTACATCATCGACCTGCAGAAGACCGTGACGATGGCCCGGTCGGCCTTCCGCTTCGTCGCGGACATCACGGCCCGTGGCGGGTCGGTGCTCTTCGTCGGCACCAAGAAGCAGGCGCAGGACGTCATCCGCGAGGAGGCCGCGCGCGCCGGTCAGTTCTTCGTCACCAGCCGCTGGCTGGGTGGCACGCTGACGAACTTCAAGACCATCAAGCAGGGCATCGACCGCCTCAAGACGCTGGAGAAGATGGCCGAGGACGGCACCTTCGAGCGCCTGCCCAAGAAGGAAGTCGCCCAGCTCGACCGTGAGCGCGAGAAGCTGGAGAAGAACCTGGGCGGCGTGAAGGACATGGCGAAGCTGCCCCGCTGCGTCTTCATCATCGACCCGAAGAAGGAGCACATCGCCATCCACGAGGCCACCCGCCTGGGCATCCCGGTGATTGGCCTGGTGGACACGAACTGCGATCCGGACGGCATCGACTTCGTCATCCCGGGCAACGACGACGCCATCCGCTCCATCAAGCTCTTCACGTCGAAGATCGCCGACGCGTGCCTCGAGGGTGCGGCGCGCTACCGTGCGTCCGGCGCCGCCGAGCGCGACGAGCAGGAGGAGCGTGAGGGCCGTGACGACCGCCGCGACCGCGATGACCGCCGGGGTCCCCGCCGCAATGACCGCCGCGACCGCGATGACCGCCGGGGTGGTGGTGGTGACCGTGGCGGCGAGCGCCGTGGCCCCCTCGTGGAGATGAAGGGCGCTGCCGCCCCCGTCGCCACCGAGACGCCCGCCGCCGAGGGTGGCGAGACGCCCGCGGCCGAGTAGTCCGCCGCCGTCCTCGCTTCCACGCAAGCTCCGGAGTCGGCCGGGCGGCACCTTCCAAGGCCCGCTGTCCGGCCGTCTCCATTTTTTTGTCCCCGCGGTATCCCCTTTGAACTCATGGCTCCGCCCGCGGCGCATACCGCCGTGCTCGGAGCAGAAGACCGAGAGAGACGCACATGGCTGAGATCAGCGCCCAGATGGTGAAGGACCTCCGCGAGCGGACCGGCGCGGGCATGATGGACTGCAAGAAGGCCCTCTCCGAGACGGCCGGCGACTTCGTGAAGGCCGAGGAGTGGCTGCGCAAGAAGGGCATCTCGCGCGCCGCCGGCAAGGAAGGCCGCGTCGCCGCCGAAGGCATCATCTCCAGCTACATCCACGGCGGCCGCATCGGCGTCATCGTGGAGGTCAACTGCGAGACCGACTTCGTCGCGCGCAACCCCGACTTCCAGGAGCTGGCGAAGGACGTGGCCATGCAGATCGCCGCGGCCAGCCCCAAGTACGTGCGCCGCGAGGAAGTCCCGCAGGACGCGATGGACAAGGAGAAGGAGATCCAGCGCGAGCTGCTCAAGCAGCAGGGCAAGCCCGAGGCCATGCTGGAGAAGATCCTCGTGGGCAAGCTGGAGAAGTACTACGAGGGCGTCTGCCTCGTGGACCAGCTCTGGGTGAAGGACGACAAGAAGAAGGTCGGTGAGATGATCACCGAGCGCGCCGCGAAGATTGGCGAGAAGGTCTCCGTGCGCCGCTTCGTCCGCTTCGAAGTGGGCGAGGGCATCGAGAAGAAGAAGGAAGACCTCGCCGCCGAGGTCGCCAAGACGCTGGGCCAGGCTTAAGGCGCCCGGCGCATCTGAAGCACCTGCCGAACCCGGGGCCGCGTGCTCGTGGCTTTCCCTCCAGCAGGGGAAGCCTCGGGGGCGCGGCCCTCGGTATTCCGGGAGCTTCTCCCCCTTCGGGGCGTCCGTACGCCCGGCATCGGACGGTGCGGGCCCGGCGACGACTTCCGTCGTTGATCGGGCGCGGGGCGGGGGATAGAAGCGGTCGCGTATGTCCGAATCCACCTCTCCCTACAAGCGCATCCTCCTCAAACTGTCGGGCGAAGCCCTGATGGGCGAGGGGAAGTACGGCATCCACCCCCCCACCCTCACGCGCATCGCTGAAGAAATCGCCGAGCTGTCCCGGGCGGGCATCGAGCTGGCCGTCGTCATTGGCGGAGGCAACATCTTCCGCGGCGTGGCTGGAGCGACGGAAGGCATGGACCGCGCGAGCGCGGACTACATGGGCATGCTGGCCACCTGCATCAACTCCATGGCGATGCAGGACGCGCTGGAGAAGCAGGGCCTGAAGACGCGCGTGCAGTCCGCCATCAAGATGGAGCAGATCGCCGAGCCCTACATCCGCCGGCGCGCGGTGCGCCACCTGGAGAAGGGCCGCGTCGTCATCTTCGCCGCGGGCACGGGCAACCCGTACTTCACCACCGACACGGCCGCGTCGCTGCGCGCGATGGAGATCAACGCGCAGGTCATCCTCAAGGCCACCAAGGTGGACGGCGTCTACAACGCGGACCCGAAGAAGGACCCCACCGCGCGGCGCTACCGGACGCTGACGTACATGGACGTGTTGAAGCAGAACCTCAACGTGATGGACTCCACGGCCATCTCGCTGTGCATGGACAACAAGCTGCCCATCATCGTGTTCGACCTGGGCACGCGCGGGAACATCCACCGCGCCGTCATGGGCAAGCAGGGTGAGTTTGGCACCGTCGTCGGGGCCTCCGAGACGGTCTGGGCCTGATACCCCGAGCAGGGCTGACACAAGCTTCTGGAGGAGACTGCAATGGCTGACACCGTCGCGGAACTGAAGCCTCGTATCGACAAGACGCTGGAAGACCTCAAGCGGGAGCTGGCCAAGGTGCGCACGGGTCGTGCGAGCACCGCCATCCTCGACGGCATCCGGGTGGACCAGTACGGCACGCCGACGCCGCTCGCGGGCGTGGCCAGCATCAACGCGCCCGAGCCCCGGCTCATCACCATCAAGCCGTGGGACAAGGGCGTCCTCAAGGACATCGAGAAGGCCCTGCGCGAGGCGAACCTGGGCATCAACCCGATGAACGACGGGGAGATGATCCGCCTGCCCTTCCCGCCGCTCACGGAGGAGCGCCGCAAGGACATCGTGAAGCAGGTGAAGACCAAGGCGGAGGACCACAAGGTGGCCATCCGCAACCACCGCCGCGACATCCTGGAAGCCCTCAAGGCGCAGCAGAAGGACAAGAAGATCACCGAGGACGACCTCAAGCGCTTCTCCAAGGACGTGGAGGACAAGACGGCCGCGGGCATCAAGCAGGTCGACACCATCTACGCGGAGAAGGAAAAAGAGGTCATGAAGGTCTGATGGCCACCGTCCTCCTGGCCGAGCCGTCCGCTCCCGTCGCCAGCGCGCTGCGCAGGTACCTGGAGGGCGCCGGCCACGAGGTGGCCTGGGTGGGCAGCGCCGTGGAGGCGCGCCGCCTGTTGGAAGACCGTCCCCCGGCGGTGCTCGTGGCGTCCGCGAGCCTGCCCGTGGACGGAGAGGCCCTGTGCCAGGAGCTGCGCCAGAAGGGCTCCCGGCTGCCGGTGCTGCTGGTGTACCCCCCGGATGAGGAGCACGCGGACCCGCGCGCCGTCCAGGCCGGGGCGGACGGTTGCCTGGTGGGGCCCCTCAAGCGCGGCACCGTGGTGACCTGCGTGCGGCTGGTGCTGCGCCTCCACGAGGCAGGGGCCCACCCCCAGGCCCCGGAGGACAGCGGGGCTCCGGCGTCGGTCGTGGGCATCCCGGCGCGTCCCGGGGGCCTTCCGGAGCGGCGGGCCTCGCGCACGGACGTGTTCGCGGTCAGCACCTCGCCGGACTTCGACTTCCTCAAGCGCCTCCTGCTGATGGAGGTGAAGCGCAGCCGGCGCTACCGCTACCCCATCTCCCTGCTGCTGGTGGAGTTGGACCGCTTCACCGAGCACACCCTGAGCATGGCGCCCCCGGCGCGCACCGCGCTGCTCGCGGAGGCCTTGGGGCTCCTGACGGCGGGGGTGCGCGACATCGACGTGGTGGTGCCCTTCGCGGACAGCCGCTTCGTGGCCTTCCTGCCCCACACACCGCGCTCCGGGGCCCGGGTGGTGGCGGAGCGGCTGCGCGAGCGGATGCCCTCCCTGAAGGCCCTGCCGGGCGCCACGGCGTCCGTGGGCGTGGCGGTGTCCGAGCCCTCGGGCGGCGGCAAGGGGCTCACGCAGGGCGCGGGCCTCAGCTTCGGAGGGCTCTTGAAGGAAGCGGGGGAGGCGCTGCGCCGGGCCCAGATGGGCGGGGGCGACAGCGTGGTGGTGGCCCCGTCGGGCCCAGGCCCCGGTGCTCAGGACGGGTAGACGAGGTCCTGGCCGGTGAGGTGCTTCACGACGCCGGCGACGAAGGCGAACAGCTCCAGCCCGCGCCCCTTGTCGTCCTTCCAGGTGCGCGAGGCTTCGTCGTAGTCGAAGTGGATGCCCTGGCCCTGGCCGGCCACCCAGAGCTGCCGGACGGCGCGCTGGGTGTTGATGATGCACTTCTCACGGGAGCTGGCCGTCAGCGTCACCATGTCGCCCGTGCTGTCGGCTTCCAGCACGTCCGGGTCGAAGGCATCCGCCGCCGCCATGATGCGCTTGAAGGCGGCGGCGACGAGCGGGTTGTAGCGGGCTTCATCCATCATGGCCGCGCTCCCGGACGTCACTGGATGACGTCGAGGACCTGCTGGCCGGGGGCGGCGTAGAACAGGAACTTCAGGTGCTGGGCGGGGGGATTCTCACCCTTCTCGCCGGGAACCTGGTCCTCGGTGCTGGTGGGCGTGTCCGGCCACTCCATGGCGATGACCGTGCCCGGGTTCACCGGCTTGGGGAAGGACTGCATCCCCAGCAGGTGCGCCGCGAGCGCGCCCATCGAGGGCTGGTGGCCCACGAGGACGAGGTTCTCGTGGTTGTGGTCCTTGAGCACGGGCTCCACCGCGCCCACCGGCATGTCCGGCAGGAGGCAGCGGTGCACGCGCAGCAGGCCCTCGTGCTTCGTCGCGAAGGAGAGGATCTGCGCCGTCTGCACCGTGCGCACCAGCGGGCTGGTGAGGATGAGGTTGATGGTCCCCATGCGCTCGGACAGCGACGCGAAGTGCTGGGCAATGTTCGCGCGGGCCTTCGCGGTCAGCGCGCGCGCCTCGTCGCCGAGACCCTCGGGGATCTCTGCGTCCGCATCGCCGTGCCTTACCAGGAAAATCCTCAAAGTCCCTCCACTGAACGCGACAAGCCCGCGGTTCGTACATGACCGTGGCCCGGTAGGTCAAAGGTAATGAGGCGAATGTTCAGTGGCCGGAACAGCCGACGTGGGGTCGACGTTCGGGTACCGGCGCTCGCGGGGGCCCGTCGGAGCATACACTGCCCCGCGCCGGTGGCGTTCGCTGGAGGTGGCATGCGCAAGCTGTGGTGGTGGTTGCCCGTGGTCCTGGTCCTCTCGGCGTGTCGCAAGGATACGGTCGGCAGTGGCCCGGAGGCCGGCACCGAAGGTAGGGAGACGGTCGCCCGCCTGGAGGGCGAGGTGACCGGCGACGACGGCGCGGCCGGGCCCTACCCGCTGACGCAGGCGAAGCTGGAGGCCTACGTGGGCTACCAGCGCAAGATGCTGACGGTGTACGGCTCGCTGATGCGGGGCCTCCAGGACATGGGGCCGCTGATGGACGCGGGCACGCCGCAGGCGCTGGAGGCGGCCCGTTCCGGCCTGAAGCTCATCGAGCGCAAGGCCCAGGCGGAGACGGACGCGCGCAAGGCCGCGGGCCTCAGCACCGACGACGTCAACCGCATCGCCGAAATCGTCACCGCCGTCATCAGCCAGCGGCAGATGGGGCGCACGCTCCAGTACGAGGAGGAGCTCAAGAAGCTGGAGGCGCTCCAATCCCGCATGCCCGTGGAGCAGCAGCAGGAGCTGGCGCCGCAGGTGGAGTCCATGCGGCGCCAGGTGCAGGCCTTCCAGCAGCTCCCGGAGGCGCGCCGCGAGTTCGGCGACGCCAACGTGGACCTGGTGCTCGCCCGCGAAGCCGACCTGACAAAGAACTATCAGGACATGCTCAAGGCCTTCGCGGGCGTGCGGCGCTGACTCACACCCGCTTGAGGTGCGGGGCCTTCTTCAGGAGCTGCGCGAGGAAGGTGTCGCCCATCTTCTCCAGCACCGTGTTGCCGCGCAGGCGCTGGTTCAGGTTGACGAAGTCCACGTGGTCCAGCCGCTGGTCCTGGTTGTAGCAGGAGAACACCCACGTCTCCTTGCCGGTGAGCGGGTCCACGTGCCGCTGGAGGCACTGGGCGCAGATCTCCTTCATCATGCACTGCATGGGGGAGTTGATGGACCCGATGGCCTCGTGTCCGGGCTTCAGGTACGGCTGCAGCACGCCGTGCCGCGCCTCGGCCACCGCGCGCATCATCCGGTCCGAACCGATGGCGATGATGCGGTCCACCTCGCTCAGGGAGATGACCGGCGCCACGCCCAGCTTGCCTTCCGCGTAGGCCACCATCGCCTGCACCACGTTGCCCCGGAAGGCCGTGTCCTGCGGCCGGCGCACGTCCAGCAGCTCTCCGCCGTCCACGGACCAGATGACCTGGTCGGTGCCCAGCTCAATCTCCTCCTGCTTGAACGAGTCCGACTTCAGCCGGTAGCCGGCGAAGTAGACGACGCGGCAGCCCGCCGCCTTGAGCGAGCGCGCGATGGAGAAGAGGACCGCGTTGCCCAGGCCGCCACCCACCAGCACCACCGTCTCGTTGTGGCCAATCTCCGTGGGCGCGCCCGTGGGGCCCATCAGCACGACGGGCTCGCCGGGCTTGAGCGCGGCGCACAGGCGGGACGAGGAGCCCATCTCCAGCACGATGGTGCCCATCAGGCCCTTCTCCTTGTCCACCCACGCGCCCGTGAGCGCCAGGCCCTCCATGGTGAGGCGCACGCCGTCCACGAGGGGCGCGTTCCGCTCGAAGTTCTGGAGCCGGTAGAACTGGCCGGGGGAGAAGTGGCTCGCGGCGAAGGGCGCCCGCACCACCACCTCCACGATGGTCGGCGTCAGCCGGTTCACCGCGACGACCGTGGCGAGGAACGCCTCGTCCAGCTTCGCGAAGTGCTCCAGACGCTTCGCCTCGCGCGCCTGCTGCGCGGCCGTGTCGCTGAAGTCCAGGGAGGCCACTTCCTTCGCGAACAGGCGCGCCACCTGCGGGTGCCCGTCCTTCGCGCTGGCCATGGCCTTCACCACGTTGCCCGCGTAGGTCGGGTGGTTGTCGCCGTAGAAGGACACGAAGCGGCCGTCGTGCTGGTAGGACGTGAAGAAGCCCACCTTCGCCTCGGGGTCCTCCGCGGCCTCCACCGGCTGGAGCGTGAAGCCCGAACCCTCCGGCTTCTCCACCAGCTCGAAGCCCTGGAAGTACTCCTTCGCCTCGTCGAGCTGGAAGGTGCCCGGGTACTCCTTCTCGTACGTGACGTTGGGGGACGTGCCCGCGGCCACGCACACCGTCTTCGCCGGCAGCTCGAAGAACTGGCCGCTGCCCTTGAGCCGGCCGTCCACCGTCACCATGCGCTCGAAGCGCAGCGCGCGCACCGCGCCGGTCGCGTCCGGCAGCGCCTCCACGGGGCTCATCCGTTCGATGAAGCGGATGCCCTCCTCCAGCGCCTTGGAGACCTCCTCGTGGTTGAGGCGGTAGGCGGGGGATTCCGTGAGGCCCCGGCGGTAGCAGAGGCTCACGCCGCCCCATGAACGCACCAGGTGGATGAAGTCCGGCGTACGGCCTTCCGCCTGGGCCTTCTGGCGTTCGGCTCGCACCGCGCGGCCGTGCTCCAGGAAGGTCTGGTAGGTGGCGCGCTCCTCGGCGTCCAGGCGCTCGATGACGCCGGCTTCGCCCAGGTCCGCGACGAGCTTCTCGTGGCGCTCCAGCGTCTTCTCCACCTGCACCGGGTAGTACGCCATCAGCTCCGTGGCGGTGTCCACGCCGGTGAGGCCGCCGCCAATGACGATGGCGGGCAGCTGCACCTGGAGGTTCGCCAGCGAGTCGCGCTTGAAGGCGCCCGTGAGCTGCAGCGCCATCAGGAAGTCGGAGGCCTTGCGGATGCCCCGGATGAGGTTGTTCTTCATCCCGATGATGGTGGGCCGGCCCGCGCCCGCGGCGATGGCCACGTGGTCGAAGCCCAGCGCCCAGGCGTCCTCCAGCGTCAGCGTGCCGCCGAAGCGGATGCCGCCGTAGATGCGCAGGCCCTCGCGGCGCGCGAGCGTCAGGTGGATGAGCGTGAGGAAGTTCTTGTCCCAGCGCACGGTGATTCCGTACTCGGACACGCCGCCGAAGCCCTCCAGCACGCGCTCGTCCAGCTCTCGCGTGAGCCCGCGCCAGTCGCGGATGGGTTCCAGTTTGTGGCCGTTGCGGCCCACCAGCTCATCCGGGAACGGTTCGATCTTGAGGCCGTCCACGCCGGTGACGGCGAAGCCTTCATTGAGCAGGTAGTGCGACAGCGTGTAGCCAGCGGGCCCCAGGCCCACGACCATCACGTTGCGGCCCACGTAGGGCAGGGCGTACGGGCGGCGGATGTTGAGCGGGTTCCAGCGCGTGAGCAGGCCGTAGATCTCAAAGCCCCACGGCAGCTCCAACACGTCGGTGAGGGTGGCCGTCTCCGCGAGCGGGATGTTCACCGGCTCCTGCTTCTGGAAGATGCAGGCCTTCATGCAGTCGTTGCAGATGCGGTGGCCGGTGCCCGGGCACATCGGGTTGTCCAGCGTCACCATGGCGAGCGCCGCCACGGAGTCACCCTCGCGCTTGAGCGCGTGCGCCTCCGAGATGCGCTCGTCCAGCGGGCAGCCGGTGAGCGGGATGCCCAGGGGGTTCTTCTTGAACGAGTGCCCCTCCGCCACCGGGTCCTTCGCGGGGAAGCCCTTGGAGCAGGAGTCCTTCTGCCGCTCGTGGCAGATGACGCAGTAGTCCACCTCGTTCATCACGTCGCGCGGCGTGCCCCGGCGGTCCGTGAGCTTGAAGCCATCGCGGTGGCGCAGGTGGTGCTCCAGCCCCTCCGTCTTCTCCTCCAGCGCGGCGTCCGGGCGCTGCAACTGCACCAGTTGGTCGAACACCAGCGGCTTGGGCAGCCGCAGCGTGGGCCAGGTGTGGAAGAGGGACTTCGTCTCCGGGTGCAGCGCGCGGGCGTACGTCCAACGGTCCGCGAGCGACAGGAGCGCGCGCACGGCCTGGAGCTCCGCCGCGTCGTCGCCCTTGGTCACCAGGCTTGAGCCGAAGGCGTCCGCGCCCTCGGGCGTGGCGGTGAGCGCGAGGCGCAGGGCGGCCCACTGTTCGCGCAGGGCGGGGGCGCGCTCCTGGTGCGCGGGGGGCAGGTTGCCGGAGAACAGGCGCTCCAGGTCCAGCAGCGACAGGATGGACTCCGCGAGCGCGCGCTCCAGGTCGCCGTGGGCGAGCGCGTCCGGGAAGCCCAGCTGCATGAGCAGGCGCATGCGGCCGTCGAGCGCCGGGAACTCCGCGAGCGACGGGCGGTCCTGGGCGCCCTTCTTGAAGACGCGGCGCGTGATGAACTCGCGCTTGAAGTCGAAGAGCGGCAGCTCGCCGCGCAGGTGGCGGGCCAGGCGCTCGGACTCCGTGCCGATGCCGAACAGGGTGGCGACGAAGCGCGAGACGTGGCGGGCCACCTGGATGAGCAGGTCGGATTCCGCCGGGCCGGACGGCGTGGTGCCTCCGGACTTGCGGTAGGCGTCGAAGGCCTGGAACAGGTCCGGGGCGTCGCCCTGGAGCTGCGCGTCGAAGCGCTCCGCCAACCGGCGCAGGCCGCTGGGGCGGTACAGGTCTTCGAAGGAGAATCCCGGCAGGCCCAGGTGAAGGGTCGGAGCAGGGGCGGAGGCGGGTTCGTTCAAGGCGCGCATGTCACGGACGGGGGAGGAGAACCTGGAGCAACGATTCCGGAAGGGGGCCTATTTCGCGGCGTGTCGCCCGGAAAGCAAGGGGGCTCGCGAGTCGGGAGGGGTTCGGGCCCATGGATGCCATTGCCCGGCCTTTCCCCCCATCCGACGTGTTGAGGCGGTGGGCCCTTGCGACTACGGTGCGCCGCCATGATGGACAACGCCGCACGTCGTGCCTCGGAACCGCACCTCGCTCCCGTGCCGGATGCCTGTTACCTGTGCAAGGGAGGGCGCCTGCGGCTGCGTCACCGGGCGCGGGGCAGCGCCCAACCCGAGGGGGCGGCCGCCTACAACTGCACGTCGTTCGGCCACCGCAGCCACCCGCCCATCTGGGGCTGCGAGGACTGCGGGATGATGTTCCAGTGGCCCATCCAGTCCCCGGACGCGCTGCTGCAGGCGTACCAGGACGTGGAGGACCCCCTCTACGTCGCGGAGAAGGACAACCGCTACCACACCTTCCGCCGCGTGCTGCGCGAGCTGGGCCCGGCCCAGGGCCGCACGCTGCTGGATGTGGGCGCCTATTGCGGCTACTTCCTGGACGTGGCGCGCGAGGCGGGCTTCCGTCCGGAGGGGCTGGAGCTGTCGCGCTGGGCGGGCAACAACGCGCGCGGTCTGGGCTTCACCGTGCACGGCGTGCCCCTGAAGGAGCTGGCGGCGAGGGGGCTCCAGTACGACGTGGTGACGCTGTGGGACGTGGTGGAGCACTTCGCGGATCCGCGTGAGGAGCTGAAGGCGGCGCTGAAGCTCGTGCGCCCCGGCGGCCGCATCTACCTGTCCACCATCGACGCGGGCAGCCTGCTGGCGCGCGTGATGGGCGGGCAGTGGCCGTGGCTGATGGACATGCACCTGTTCTACTTCGGCCGCCGCACCCTGGCGCTGCTGCTGGAGGAGGTGGGCTTCCACGTCACGGACGTCCGGACGTACACGCACATCATCTCCGCGGACTACCTGCTCAGGAAGGTGGGCGCGAGCTTCCAGCCCGCGGCGCCGCTGCTGGAGCTGGTGCGGCGGGGCGTGCCGTCCAGCCTGTCCATCCCGTTCAACCTGGGCGACAACATGCTGATGGCCGCCGAGCGGCCGCTCTGAGTCCCCCGGCGACCATGTCTTCACCGATGTCCGCGCCCGTATCCGCGCCCATGTCTGCTGGGGCACGGCGGATGCTGCACCCGCTCGCGCTGGGCGTGTCCTTCCTGCTGTCGGCGTTCCACACCTGGCCGCTCCTGTCCCAGATGAAGGGGGTGGTGCTGGGCGGCCGGGAGGACGTCTACATGAACATGTGGCACCTCTGGTGGATGCGCCAGGCCGTCTGGGTGCAGCCGCAGAACCCCTTCTTCGCGCCCTTCCTGCACTGGCCCCTGGGGGCGGAGCTGTACTGGCACACGCTGGCGCCCGCGAAGACGCTCTGGGGCGTGGTGCTGCTGCCGTTCATGTCGGTGGAGACGGCGTACAACGCGGTGCTGTTCGGCTCGTTCGTGCTGACGGGCTACACGTCGTGGCTGCTCTTGCGCTACCTGCTGGAGCGCGCGGGACACGGGCCGTGGATCGCCGCCGCGGCGGCGCTGGCGGGCGCGTGCGTGTTCAACTTCTCGCGCTACCACCTCAACCACGCGACGGCGCACCTGAACCTCACCGCGCTGGAGGGGATGCCCCTCTACCTCTACTGCTTCTTCCGGTGGCTGGACGAGGGCAAGCGCAAGTGGCTGGTGGGGCTGGCGGTGTCCGCGTTGTACGTGTTGCTGTGTGACTACTACTACCTCGTCTACATCGCGCTGTTCTCGCTGCTGTGGGTGGTGGCGGAGCGGTGGAAGCGCGGGCCGCTGCTCTCCGTGGACACGTGGAACTGTCTCTTATACACGTCTGACGCGCCGACGAACTC
>NZ_RAWA01000227.1 GCF_003611675.1 Corallococcus sp. CA053C | reverse complement strand
CGGCGGGGTGGTCCGGGAGGGGCCCGGGGCTCCCCGCTTGCATGGACAGGGAAGCGGTCGTCCAGGGGTCGGGCGGGCATGACACTTCCGGTGTGCGGCCCGCAAGGTTCGCTTTCCGGGAGCGGCGGGCCGGAAGAGAATGGACCCTTCCGACCGTTCTGCGGGGTCCATGAAGGCTGGCGGCACGAGCAGGGTGTGGGTGCGCAGGAGCCTGGGCCTGCTCGGGCTGGCCGTGCTCACGGTGCTCGCCCTGTCCCACTTCGTGCGCCTGCGCTACCAGGGCCGCATCGTGCCGCTGGCGGAGGCGCCGGCGGCGCCGCTGGCGCTGGTGTTCGGGGCGGGGCTCGCGCCGGGGGCGGTGCCGTCGCCGGTGCTGGCGCAGCGGCTGGACGCGGCGATCGCGCTCTGGCGGCAGGGCAAGGTGCAGGCGCTGCTGGTGAGCGGGGACAACTCCGCGCCCTTCCACGACGAGACGCGGGCCATGCGGCGCTACCTGGTGGAGCGCGGGGTGCCGGAGGCGGTGGTGCTGGGCGACGAGGCGGGGCTGTCCACCTATGACAGCTGCCTCAGGGCGCACACGGTGTTCGGCGCGGACCGGGCGGTGCTGGTGACCCAGCGCTTCCACCTGTCGCGGGCGCTGTTCATCGCCAACTCGGTGGGCATCGACGCGTGGGGCGTGGCGGCGGACGAGGGCCGCGCGACCCCCTGGCGCTACACGGTGCGCGAGACGCTCTCCCGGGTGCTCGCGCTGGGCATGGTGCTGCTGAAGGTGGAGCCCGGCAGCCTCAACAGCCGGCCACCGACAGCCCCTCGCTGACGCGGGCCGGGCCCGGCAGGCAGGCGTGCGGCTGGGATTGCCAGCCCCGTCCGGGGGTCTCATTTTCGTTGGGACACGGAAGCTTTCTCAACCGTCCCTGTCGGGGAGACCCCATGCGATTCAACAAGCTCGGAGACGAGGATGTGGGCGAGTCCACCTCGCTGCGCCACCGGAACCCGGACACCGGAGAGGACGAGATCAACATCACGGATCAGGACCTGGCCCTGTCGCCCCCGATGGAAGAGGAGGCGGAGGCCCGGGACATCCTGCCGGATCAGATCCAGGAGTTCCGCCGGGGCGACGAGGAGGAAGAAGAGGAGCGCGAGCTGACCGCGCAGCCTGACGACCCGCGTCCCCGCTCGCATCCGTCCGACCTGCTCCCCGAAGGGTAGCCGGGTCCGCCCGGGCAGCACGGGGCGGGTTCAACAGGGCGCGTCCCCGGGTGGGGGACGCGCCCTTGTTTCAGGGCCACGGCGTCAGGACCGACGCCGCGCGAGTTGGACGCGCCCCTGGTTTCAGGGGTGTGGCCGAGTCAGGACCGACGCGCGGACTTCTTCGCCGCGGGCTTGCGGGAGGCCGTCCTCGCGGCGCCCTTCTTCGCGGCGGCCCTCTTGTTCGCGGCGCTCGCGCCCCGCTTCGGAGCCGCAGCCTTCTTCGCGGCGCCCTTCTTCGCGGCGCTCGCGCCCCGCTTCGGAGCCGCGGCCTTCTTCGCGGCGCCGCGCTTGGAGGCGGCGCCCTTCTTCGCGACCGCACCCTTCTTGGCAGCTGCGCCCTTCGCGGCGGCCTTCTTGGCGGTGCCTCGCGAGGGAGCGGCCGCCTTCTTCGCGGCGGCCTTCTTCGCAGCGCCCCGCATGGGGGCGGCCTTCTTCGCGGCGGCCTTGCGTGCTCCACCGCGCGTCGGTGCGGCCGCTGCGGACGTCTTCTTTCCAGCGGCCTTGCGGGCGGGTTCCGGCGCGGGCTCGGGCTTCGTCGCGGCCCTGCGGACGGGCTCGGGCGCGGACTTCGTCGCGGTCTTGCGGACGGGCTCCGGCTTAGGCTCGGACTCCGGCGCGGCCGCGGACTTGCGCGCGCTTCCCCGGACCGGCGCGGACGGGGCCTCATCGGACGGCGGCACGACGGCCAGCGCCGCACGACCCTTCTTCTCCGCGGGGGCTCGCACCTTCTTCGTCTCGGGCTCCTCGAACAGCTCCTCCTGGGCGCCCTCGTCCGACTCCGCTTCTTCGTCTTCCTCGCGCTCCGAGTCCTCGTCGGCGTCCTGCGCCAGCGCGGCCAGGTCGCGCGAGTAGTCGCGGTCCCTCGCGTCCGTGGGCGGCGCTTCCCCTTCACCCTCGAAGGCCGTGCGGCGGCTGTCCTCGTCCTCCTCGCCCGTGTCGGCCTCGGCGCCGGACAGCGCGCCCTGCAACACGGCGTTCATGGCCCGCGCGAAGGTCCGCTCCCCGAAGCTCTCCACCTCGACGGGCGGGACCAGCACCTCGATCATGTCCTTGAGGGTGCGGTACAGCCGCATCTCCTTCTTCTCGTTCTCCCAGGTGCCAAAGACCCAGTCGTCCGAGTCCAGCGCCTCCACCCAGCCGGGCAGCGGCCCTCCGCCGTCCCCCTGCTCCTCCATCGCGGACTTGCGCGCGACGAACAGGTGACGGTGCGGCCCCTTCAACCCGAAGCGCCATACGCCCGCGGCGGGCAGCCCCACCAGGCTCAGCCGGCTCTTCTCCAGGACGCTGGGCGCACCCTCGTCACCCCGCAGCGGGTACAGGCGCACCTCGCCCTGGAACTCACCGCCGTTGAGCGTCTGGTACAGGTTCGCGAGATCCGGCGGAAACGGGACGCCACACTCCGTTTCGGCGCGGCGGACCTCTTCCGCTCGCACACCCTCCGAGGCCGCCTTCGCCGACTTGCGCAGTGCCTCCAACCACTCGTGCATGACCCCTCCACGACTTCGACAGCCACCGGGGCTCGCACCTTACGGTGCCTGGGCCCCCGTGCGCAGTGTGCATGTCGGGTTTCGTCCACCCGACACCTCCAGGCCCCCCGGCGACGCCGGAAAGCCCCCCTGGAGACATATCTGGAGAACCTGACACCGCGGGCCCCTCCATCCCCGCGCCCGCCTGCTCCGGGGCCTGCCAGCCAGGGTGGAAGCCCGGGGGGCCCCCGGTTAGGAAGGACGCCATGGCGCATCCCGTGAGCTACGAGGCAACGGCCGAGACCTTCGACGCGCTCGTCCTGGAACCCCGCGACGAGCTGGTGGTGGTGGACTTCTGGGGCCCCGGCTGCCCCAACTGCGACATCTACGCGGCGGCCGAACCCGACCTCCTCGCGGAGCTGGAGGGCGCGCCCATGCGCGTCGTCAAGGTCAACGCCTACGAGCACGAGTCCCTGGCCACCCGCTTCGGCCTGCACGGCATCCCCACGTTCCTGCTGTTCCTCAACGGGGAGCGGCTGGGGAAGATGAGCCAGTACTACGGCAAGCCGTACTGGCTGGGCGTCATCCGCGACCACCTGCCCAAGCAGGCCCCGGCCGTGGCCTCCGCGTCCTGAGCCGCGCCCCGCCTCACTGGTAGCCGCGCGCCTGCAGCCGGAACAGGTGCGCGTATCGCCCATCGAGCGCCATCAGCTCGTCGTGGCTGCCCAGCTCCTGCACGGTGCCGTTGTGCAGCACGGCGATCTGATCCGCCATGCGCACCGTGGAGAAGCGGTGGGAGATGACGATGGCGATGCGGTCCGCGGCCAGCGCCTGGAAGCGCTCGAAGAGGGCGTGCTCGGCCTCCGCGTCGATGCTCGCGGTGGGCTCATCCAGGATGAGCACCTCCGCGTCGTCGCGCATGAAGGCCCGGGACACCGCCAGCTTCTGCCACTGGCCGCTGGACAGCTCCTGGCCCTTCTCGAACCAGCCGCCGAGCATCGTGTCGTACTGGCCGGGCAGCGTCGCGATGACGGTGTTCGCCCCGCCCTGCTCCGCCGCGCGCTCGATGCGCGGCCGGTCCTCCAGCGCGGCCACGTGCCCCAACCCGATGTTCTCCGCCACGTTGAACTGGTAGCGCACGAAGTCCTGGAACACCGCCCCGAAGCGGCTGCGCAGGTCGCCCACGTCCATGGCCACCGTGTCCACGCCGCCATAGAGGACCTTCCCCTCCGTCGGCTCGTACATGCGCAAGAGCAGCTTCACGAGCGTGCTCTTCCCCGCGCCGTTCTCCCCCACCAGCGCCAGCTTCTGGCCGGGCTTGAGCGTCAGCGACACGTTGCGCAGCGCCCACGCGTCCTTGCCCGCGTAGCGGAAGGACACGTCGCGCAGCTCGATGGCGTTGCCCGGCCCCCGCGGCGGGCTGAGCGCGGGCAGCACGAGCGCCGTCTCCCCCGTCGTGGGGATGTCCAGGTACGCGAAGAGGTTGCTCATGAAGAGCGCGTCCTCGTACATGGAGCCCACGCTGGTGAGGATGCCCTGGAACGCGGCCTGCCCCTGCCGGAACACGGACAGGTACAGCACCATGTCGCCCACGGAGATGCCGCCCGCCGCCGCGCGGCTCGCGACGAAGAGGTAGCAGCCGTAGAAGGCCGCCAGCGACAGCAGGCCCAGCCCCAGCCCCCACGCCATGCGCTTGCGCGCGAGCGCCCGGTCCTCCGCGAAGAACTTCTGGAACAGCGTGCGGTAGCGCCCCAGCACCAGCGGCCCCAACCCGAAGAGCTTCACCTCCTTCACGGTGCTGTCGCGCGTGAGGATCCACTCCAGGTAGTTGAGCTTGCGGCCTTCGGGTGCCCGCCACGAATAGAGCCGGAAGCCCTCCGCCGCCAGCCGCGCCTCCGCGATGAACGCGGGGATGGACGCGAGCAGCAGCACGCCCACGCTCCACGGCGACAGCGACACCAGCAGCACCGCGTAGGTGGACAGGGTGATGACGTTGCGCACGATGCTGAACGCCTGCATCACCAGCGACAGGGGCCGCGCGTTCGCCTCGCGCCGCGCGTTCTGCATCTTGTCGTAGGTGTCCGAGTCCTCGAAGTGCTTGAGCTCCAGCTCCAGCGCCTTCTGGAGGATGCGCTCGTTGAGCAGGTTGCCCAGGTGCGCGCGCAGCAAATCCCTCGTGAGCGTCAGCCCCCGGTCCACCACCGCGGAGCCCACCATCAGCGCGAACTCCGTGGCCACCAGCCCCAGCACCCGCGTGTGCGCCGTGGCGTCGCCCTGCGCCGCCGCCACCACCGTGTCCACGATGAGCTTGCCCACCCACGCGATGCCCGCGGGCAGCACGGCGGCCACCAGCGTCAGCAGGCCCAGCACCACCGCGCCCCGGGGGCTCGCCTGCCAGAAGAGGCGGAAGGTGCCGGGGAGCTGCTTGAAGAGGACGCCCGCGTTCTTCAGGCGGGAGCGGAGCGACGGCGGCGGCGGCGTGACGGGGGGTGACAAAGTGCCGCCCCTCATAACGCGCTGCCGGCCGCCGCGCTGGCTTCCCGTCGCGGACCGGGGACTCCGGCTCCTCAGTCGTGGGGCACGGAGCGGGACGGGGGGCCACCGTCTGGCAGGACGGCGGACGGGGCGACGTGGCGGGAGATGAGCACGTCGCAGCGCGAGTGCCCCAACACCCCCTGGATGAGCGTGGGGCGCGGCGAGACCGACGACATGCCCAGGGCCAGCAGGTCCGAGTCACGCTCGAGCGACTCCGCCAGGATGCCCTCCTCGGGGTTGCCGGTGCGCACGCGGATGCCCAGCTCGCGGCCCGTCTCCCGGTAGGGCGCCAGGAAGCGCCCGAGCGCCACCCTCGCCGCGTCCTCGCGCTCCTGCCGCAGCCGGAACCACCGGTCCAGCGGCGCGTCCTCGCGCTGGAGGGCCGCCTCCTCCTCGCGCGTGTCCACGACGTGCAACACCTCCACGGGCGTCGAGGGCGGGCACAGGCGCAGGGTGAGCTCCAGTGCCCGGCGCGACTCGCGCGAGAAGTTCACCGCGACGAGGGGCCGGTGGTACACGCGGCCCGGGTGCGGCACCACCACCAGCACGGACGTGTCCACCTCGCGCACCAGCCGCATCAGCATGCAGGTGTCGGGCAGCGGCGCCACCGGGTACTTCATCAGCGAGGGACGGCCCACCACCAGCACCTCCGCGCCCTGCTCCTTCACCAGCTCCGATGCCACGCGCGGCGCGTCCCCGGCGCGCAGCTCCTCGCGCACGTCCACGTCCGGCCGCTGGCGCAACCGCCGACAGGTCGACGTCACCGCGCGGCGCAGGCAGCGCGCCCCGACCACCGTGCCGTCGGGCCCCCTGTGGCCATCCAGCGGCGGGCTCACGTGCAGCACGCTCAAGGCCGCCCCGTGCGCCAGGGGAAGCCGCAGCGCCCGGGCCAGCGCGAACTCGGATTGCAGGGAGAAGTTCAGCCCCACCACCACCCGCTTCAGCCCGCGTTGGGCGCGGAGCAGGCCTTCGGGCAACAAGGGCGGACCGCTCCGGGAAGACACGCTCGGTCTCATCTCGACTCCCTCCTTCCTCGACCTCACGGCGCGGACATCCAGGGCCTGGCGGGAACTCACCTCACGCACGGGCGGGACGGCCACTGCACGGCGTCATGGGCTCCGCGTCGCGCGAAGCTCCCATGCACATACATTCAGGCCTGACGGTGGATGTGCCACGCGCCTCGCAGGGACGCTGCTCCTTCGACCGGGCGACGGGGCCCCCACTGCCCGCCCGTCCCAGGCGCTTGGACCGGTCCTCCGTTACGCGTGAGACGAAGCCCTCTGTAACGTTTTCAGGGCGCGACTCCGGGTCGTGCACCGTGACGCGGGCAGGCGTGCGGCCGAGGTCGGCGATTCAAGGGGTTGGGACGTCCAGCGGTGGACGTTGGGCCAGGACGGCAGGTCGCGGGGAACGGCCAGCCCTTTGCAATGACCTTCGACCGGCAAGACGCCTTGCCATGGGCGGCGGGTCGGACGGCAGGAAGCAAGGGAGCGGGTCATGCGCGGGGTCATCACCGGACGTGAGGTGGTTGCCAATCTGGGACTCATCTACCGGGAGTTCGGAACAGCCTGTGTGCTGCGCTGTCTCTGGGTGATGGTGAGCGGCAAATCCACCACCTTCCTCGAAGTGGCGTGTCCCTGCGACAAGATGCGGAACTGACGCAGCGACATCCCTCGAAGAAACAGCTCGGGCCGCGGGAAGCACTCGCTTCCGCGGCCCGAATGTTTTGAAGGGTATCGCCTAGCGCTGATGCGGGTCGGCGTCGCGGCGCGGCTCCTTGTCGCCGTCCACCGCGTCCTTGATGACGCGCTTGGCGTCCTCGACCTTGCCCTTGATGTTGCCCTTGAGCGTGTCGGCCTTGCCCTCGGCCTCCAGCGAGCGATCGCCGGTCGCCACGCCCACGGTCTCCTTCACCTTGCCCTTGGCCTTGTCAGTCCACTCACCCATGGCGTCCTCCTGACGTCGTTGTGTGAAGCGTTGGTGCAGAGAACGTGGGCATGTCGCATGCGCATGGCACGCGGCGACAGCACGCCCGCCCGCTCGCCCTCCTGCCCGCCTACCACCAGACGTTCTTGTAGGGCCGGTCCTTGGAGGCGTGCCCGCTTCGCACCGTCGTCGCGGAGCGGTCCACGCTCTCCTCCCACAGCAGGCTCACCGTGGTGATGGCGCCCGCGGAGCCCAGGAACGACAGCACGTAGGGCGTGGACTGGTTGAAGCCGCCCAGCACGATCCCGGAGATGAGCAGCACCGCCGCGCCCACGCCGGCGCCGAAGAAGTCCGCGCGCAAGATCTGGGACGGCGTCGGGTTGTAGCGCATGGTCGCCAGCGCCAGCGCGCCCGCGCCCACGCCCGGGGCGATGAGCAGCATGTCCTTCCACGTCTTGCCGGAGATGGACGTGCCGGAGAAGTGGACGATGGCGAGCAAGAGCGCGCTGTACGCCGCCGCCCAGCCCGCGCCGGAGGCCACCAGCAGGCCGTCGTTGAGCGGGAGCTGTCCGCCGCCGATGCCCGCCGTCAGCCACGCGCCCAGCTCCGCGCCCAGGAACGCGGACCAGGTGAGCACGCCCGGATCCTGCGTGAGCAGGTCCATGAAGCCCGCGAAGAACATGGAGCCCACCAGCGAGTTGCCGACGCTGAAGTTGGCCATGGGCTGATCCACCCAGTTGTTGAACTGCCACCACGCGGAGGCGCCGAAGCCCAGGCCCGCGCCGATGAGCGTGCCCGCGAGCATCGCCTCGCGCGAGCTGCGGTCGAAGCTGAAGTCCTGCGAGAACGCCTGGGTGAAGAAGCCGCCCAGCGCGCCCATCGCCGTGTGGTGCATCACGAACGTCATGCTGCCGGGACCGGAGAGGAACGGCCCGCGGCGGCGCTGGCCATCCAGGAACACGCCATTGTCCGCGGGGGGCGGGCGCACCGTGGACGCGGTCGCGCTGTCCGGGTTCGACTCCTGGCGCACGCCGGACGGGCCCTCCGTCAGCGGGGCCTGCGGTTCGGTGCGCAGGCGGTCCGGATCCGGAGGCGCGCGGGGCGCGTCACTCGCGGGCGGATACGTGTCGTTCGGGTTCGCCGGCGGGTAGCTCGAAGGCGGCGGCTGCGCGTAGCCGTCGTTCGACGGAGGCGCGGCCTGCTGCGAAGGCGGATACGCGTCGTTGGACGGAGGCGCGGCCTGCTGCGAGGGCGGATACGCGTCGTTGGACGGAGGCGTGGCCTGCGGCTGGCCATAGGCTCCGTTGGACGGAGGCGCGGACTGCGAAGGCGGAGGTGCTTCGGCCTGGGACGGCGGCGCCGCGTACATGGGCGACGCGGGCGGAGGCGGAGGCTGGGGCGCCGGGTACACGGACGTGCCACCCGCCTGCGCGTGGGCAAGGCCCGACAACATCAGCGCGACAGCGAGGACGGTGACAGGGAGGTTCCAGCTTCGATGAGGTGACACGTAGGGGGCTCCTTGGGTCCGACCGTGCGGCAGAAAACCACAACCCGTGCGCACATGCCGGATTTCCGCTCCGGAGTCGACAGTCGCGCACGCACGGGGTCCACCGCACGACGCGCGGAAAGTTCCACCGCGACACGCGCGCGAATGCGGCATCTTCGCGGCACCATGCCCGAAGGCATCTCGTGGTCCGAACTCGACGTCGACGCCGCCCGCATCCAGGTGGTGAACGCGGCCCCCTTCCCCTCCGGCCAGCGGGACTTCGTCCTCTACTGGTGCATGGTGAACCACCGCGCGGAGGAGAACCACGCGCTGGACGCCGCCATCGCGCTGGGCAACCACCTGGGCCTGCCCGTCGTCGTCTACCAGGCCCTCCGTCCGGACCATCCCTACGCGTCGGAGCGGCTCCACGCGTGGGCGCTGGAGGGCATGGAGGACATGGCCAAAGGCTGCGCCGCGCGCGGCCTGCCGTACTGGCTGGAGCTGCCGCGCACGAAGAAGGAACACGTGCCCCGGATCGCGAAGCTGGGCCGGCGCGCCGCGGCCGTCGTGTCTGACTTGTTCCCCACGTACATCATCCCGGGCCACCTGCGCGGCGCCGCGAAGACGCTGGGCGTGCCGCTCATCGCCGTGGACGCCTCATGTGTCGTGCCCATGCAGCGCATCCCCGCGGCCCAGGTGGGCGCGTACGCGCTGCGCCCCAAGCTGCGCAAGCTGTGGCCGGAGTACCTGGAGCGCACCCTGCCCAAGCGCAAGCTGAAGGCCCCGGCCGCATCGCTGCAACCGGACTTCACCGTGGCCGACGCGGCGAAGGCGCGCGCCGCGCTGACCACGTTCGCGGTGGATCACTCCGTGAAGCCGCTGGACGAGCGCGGCGGTCGCAAGGCGGGCCTCAAGGCCCTGCGCACGTTCCTCGAGGCGCGGCTGGAGGGCTACGAGACGGGACGGAATGATCCGGGCCTGGGCCAGCACTCCAACCTGTCGCCCTACTTCCACTGGGGCAACCTCTTCCCGGGCGAGGCGGCCCGCGCGGCCATCGCGGCGAAGGGCCGGGAACATCCCGCCGTGCAGTCCTTCCTGGAGGAGCTGCTCGTGCGCCGCGAGCTGGGCTTCAACTACTGCTTCCACACGCCCGGCCCGAAGCAGCTCACCGTGGCGTCCCTGCCCCCCTGGGCTCGCGAGACGCTCTCCCGCCACCAGGCGGATCCGCGTCCGCACCTGTACTCCTACGAGGACCTGGAGCACGGCCGCACGCAGGATCCGCTCTGGAACGCGTCCCAGCGCGAGCTGCGGGAGCGCGGGCGGATCCACAACTACCTGCGCATGCTCTGGGGGAAGAAGATCCTCGAGTGGAGCGCCACGCCGCAGGAGGCGCTGGAGCGCATCGCGAAGCTCAACGACACCTACGCGGTGGACGGGCGCGACCCGGCGAGCGTCTCCAACTTCATGTGGGTCCTGGGGCTGCATGACCGGCCCTTCCAGGAGCGCGCGGTGCTGGGGAAGGTGCGGCCCATGAGCTCGCTGCGCACGGCCCAGAAGTTCGACCTCGCCCCGTACCTGGAGCGCTGGGGGACCTGAACAAGGCCGCCCGCCAGGCCGCCGGTGGACATCCCCAGCATTCCACACAACACGGCGGTTCCCTTTCGGGCCGGGGCTCACTAAACCGCTTGGACCAGCCACCTTTCCGGACAGGAGTCACCGCCATGGGCATGTTGAAATTCGAGGTCCCCCACAACCTTCCCAAGGACGAGGTCAAGAAGCGCGTCGAGCAGCTCCTCAACTACTGGGGCACGAAGTACGGCGTGAAGTCCGACTGGACGGGTGAGGAGGGCGCGAAGCTCGCCGGCAAGGTGATGGGCATCAACCTGGACGCCAGCTTCGTCATCACCGACAAGACCGTGACGGGCGAAGGCACCGACCCCGGCATGCTCCTGCGTGGCCAGGCCAAGTCGTACCTGCAGAAGAAGTTCGGCGCCGTGTTGGATCCGTCCAAGAGCCTGGATCAGGTCAAGGGCAACCTGGACTGACCGCCGCCACGGCCGGGCAACAACGTCAGCCCGGCTGTTCCTCCAGCGCGGCCAGCGCATAGCGGGCCGCGCGGGAGATGGACTCCGCCGAATCCAGCATCTCCGGGTAGTGCCCCGCCAGCGGGCGCTGCGGATACTTGAGCTGCGCGACGGCGTTGCGGTAGCTGCGCCGGGCCGCCTCGAAGTCCTGGGTGCGCTCCTGCACCTGGGCCAGCAGGTAGTGGCCGATGGCCAGCGTGGGCTCCAGGAAGAGCGCCTTCGCCAATTCGGAGCGCGCCTCGGCCAGGTTCCCCGCCTGCATCGCCGCCACGCCGCCGAAGATGCGCGCCTCCACGCACAGCGGCTCGCGCTGGAGCGCCTGCGCGAAGGTGTCGCGCGCGTTGTTGATGCGGCCGGTGAGCGAGTACAGGTTGCCCAGCGTCAGGAGCGCGTCCAGGTCGCTCGGCTCGTCCACCAGCAGCTTCTCCACGCCGTCGATGGCGCCGGGGAAATCCCCCTGCGTCATCTTGCGCACCGCCAGGTTGAGGCGCTCCGCGGGCGGCAGGAGCAGCGGCCACGCACCTCCGGCGCCGGCCGTGTTTCCGGGGCGCGGAGGTGTGCCGTCCGCCGCCGGGCGAGGCGTGGAGGCGTTCATCCGCACCACCGGGAAGGTGCCCGTGGACCGCTCCGTCACCCCGCGGCCCGGCGGCTCCGCCGGACGCGAGGGCTCCACCCGGGCGGCCGGGAACTCACCGGTGCGCCGTCCGGGTGGGTTGTGGGCCACGGAGGGCATTTCGGTGGTGGGCCGGCGCGCGACGTCCCCCAGCCGTGAGCCGGAGGCGCCCGCGCTGCCCGTCACCCGCAGCTTCGCGGCGGCCGCGGCGTTGGCCTGCATGCGCTGGCGGACCTCCACCGCGAAGGACTCCGGGGTGCCGGGGCGCAGGGGCGCATCCGACGGGCCGGACACGCGAGGCGGCGGAGTCAGGGGGCGCTCGCCCAGCGGTCGCCGGTACACGAACGCGCCGTCCACTTCGATCATCTCGAAGCGGTCATAGACCTTGAACAGGCTCTCCGAGTACCCCAGGAACAAGAGCCCGCCCGGGCGCAGCGCGGCGAGGAACCGGTCCATCAACCCGCGGATGGTGGGCAGGTCGAAGTAGATGATGACGTTGCGGCAGAGGATGAGGTCCAACGACGCGGGCGCCACCTTGTCGAACACCGGCGCGGCCAGGTTCTGCCCGTCGAAGCGGATGTACTCGCGAAGGATGGGCGACGCCTCGTAGCCCTCGTCCACCGGCTTGAAGAAGCGCTTCAGCCGCTCCGCGCCAATGGCCATCGCCCGCCGGCTGGTGAAGCGCCCCTGCCGCGCGGCCTCCACCGCGGCCAGGTTCAGGTCGGTGGCCCACAGGTCCACCTCCACCGCGAGCGCGCCCAACTCCGCCATCACGAGCGCCAGGCTGTAGGGCTCCTCGCCGGTGGCGCAGCCCGCGGACCAGATGGACACCTTGCGCATCTCGCGCCGCGCCCGCGCGAGCAGCTCCGGCAGCACGCTCTGCTCCAGCGCGCGGAACTGCTTGGCGTCGCGGAAGAACTCCGTGTGCCCCACCGTCACCAGCGGCAGGAGCGCGCGCAGCTCCTCCTCGCCGTGGGTGCCCAGCAGCCGCTGCATGTACTTGTCCGGATCGCTCAGGCCCAGCACGGGCATGCGCGTGGACAGCGCGAGCCTCAGGCTGTGGTAGCCGTCCAGGGTGATCTTCAGCCCCGCGCGCTCCAAGAGGAGCGCGGCCAGCTGCTGGAGGACCTTGTTGCCGACGGTCAGCACGCGTCCACCCACTGCACGAGCGTCGGACCGATGCGCTCGAGCGGCAGCACCTCTTGCGCCGCGCCCAGCAGCACCGCCTCGCGCGGCATGCCGTAGACGACGCACGAAGCCTCGTCCTGCGCGATGGTGCGTCCGCCCCGCTCGCGAATCTCCTTCAGACCCCTGGCCCCGTCGCGGCCCATGCCCGTCAGGATGACGCCGATGCAGCGGCGTCCGAAGGCCTCCCCCGCCGAAGTGAGCAGCATGTCACACGAGGGGCGGAAGCCCCGCAGGGCAGGTCCCGAGTCCAATTCCAGACGGCCCTCCGGCTTCACCAGCAGATGTCCTCCTGAAGGGGCGATGTACACCGTCCCCGGCTCCATCCAGGCGTCATGCGTCGCTTCGACGACGCGCAACGCGGTCTCCGAGGAGAGCCAGTGCGCCAGCCCCTCCGTGAAGCCCTCACTGATGTGCTGACAGTAGGCGATGGGCGCCGGGAAACCGCGCGGAATCATGCGCAGCACCTGGGCGACGGCCTTCGGGCCGCCCAGCGACGCAGCCAGCGCCACCAGGGGGAACGGTGCGGCGGGTCCCTCCGGCGCCTGCCTGCTGACGGAGGGTGACGGGCGCACGCCCTTCACCTGCGCCAGCATCACCAGCTTGCGGCCCACCGAGTGCCAGAACTCCGGCCCCGGGTGGATGGGCCGGTCCATCACGTCCAGCGCCCCCAGGGCCAGGGCCTGGAACGCCTGCTGGCCGGTGAGCACCCCCGGGTGCAGCGCGAGGATGGGCACCGGCCGGGCCGCCATGATGCGCTCGATGGCGCCCAGCGCCTCCGCGTGGAGCAGGTCCACCAGGAGCACGTCCGGGAAGTGGCGCCGGACGACGTCCTCCACGCCCACGAAGTCCGCTTCGGGCGGACCCACGGCCACGAGCGACTCCCCGTCGAAGAGCCTGTGCGCCAGCCCGCGCAGACCCCGCCCGACCAGGAGTACCCGGAACGCGAGTCCCGTCACCGCCGTGCCCCCACCCACCCGTGGCTCCTCAGGTCAGCCGATCGATGGACTGCGCCAGACTCTCCACACCCAGCTCGCCCTTGACGAGGTACGCGTCCGCGCCCGCATCCAGGCCGCGCCGCTTGTCCTCCGGCGACGCGAGCGACGACAGGATGATGACCGGGATGCGCGCCACGGAGGGCGTCGCCTTCAGCCGTCGCGTGAGCGAGAAGCCGTCCAGCTTGGGCATCTGCACGTCGGTGAGGATGAGGTCGTACGTGTTCGTCTGCACCTTCGCGTAGGCCTCCTCGCCGTCCTGCGCCTCCTCCACGATGTGGCCCAGCGCCTTGACGAGCGCGCCCTCGGTCGCCCGGGCGATGGGCGAGTCGTCCACCAGCAGCACCCGCAGCCGTCGGCTGGCGGGGGCCTGGGTGACGGGGCGGGCCATGCGGCGCACCTCGGTCATGATGTCCGGCACGTGCAGCAGCACCGCGATGCGCCCGTCCTCCAGCGCCGCCGTGCCCGCGATGAAGGGCGCGCCCTTGAGGAACTCGCCGCCGCAGGGCTTCACCGCGACCTCGCGCTCGTCCACGAAGCCGTCCACCACCAGCGCGGCGTAGTCGTCGCCGTGGCGCACCACCACCGCGGGAGGCTTGTCGAAGCGGTTGCCGCCGTTGAGGCCCAAGAGCGGCCCCAGCGCCACGAGCGCCGTGGGCTTGCCCCGGTGCCGCACCGCCAGCGTGCCGAACACCTCCATGCGGTCATCGGGCTTGATGCGCATGACGGCCACCACGTCCGCGGCGGGCATGCCGTAGACGTCGTCGCCCAGGCGCACCAGCAGGACCTTCATCAGGGCCAGCGACTGCGGCAGGCGCAGCGTGATGGTGGTGCCACGGCCCTGACGGCTCGCGACGCCCACCGAACCGCCCAGCGTCTCCACCTTGCGCTTCACCACGTCCATGCCCACGCCGCGGCCGGACAGCTCGCTGACCTGTTCGCGGGTGGAGAAGCCGGGACGGAAGATGAGCTCGATGGCCTCGCGCTCCGACAGCGCCGCGGCCTGCACCGGCGACAGCAGGCGCTTGTTGACGGCCACCTGCTTGAGCCGGTCCGTGTCCATGCCCCGGCCGTCGTCCTCCACCTCGATGTGGAGCATGTCGCCGTCCACGCGCACCCGGATGCGGATGCGGCCCGTGGCGGGCTTGCCCATCTGCTGGCGCAGGTCCGGGGACTCCAGGCCGTGATCCACCGCGTTGCGCAGCAGGTGCACCAGCGCGTCGCGCACGTCGGCCAGCATGGACCGGTCCACGCCGATGTCGGCGTTCTCGATGACCAGGTCCACTTCCTTCTCCTGCGTCTTCGCGATGTCGCGCACCGCGCGCGGGAACGCGTCGAACACGGTGGCGAGCGGCACGAGCCGCGCCTCGGCCACGTGGTCCGCCAGCTGGGCCAGGTTGCCGTGCAGCGTGTTGATGCCGTCGCCGTTGCGGCGCACGAAGCGGAACGCGTCGTCGCGCAGCATGTGCAGGTCGGCTTCCGCGCGCTCCAGCTCCGAGCGCACCGCGTCCGGCACGTCCACCTGTTCGGACATCCGCAGGAAGCGGTCGCCCAGGCGGCTGAAGCGCTCGAAGAGGGCCGCCGTCTCCGTGCTGCGAAGCCGGCCGCGGGCGCTCTCCACCAGCAGGTCGCCGGCGAGCAGTCCCAGCGAGTCCAGCACCTCCACGTTCACGCGGATGCTGCGATCCGCGATGGAGTTGCCCTTCGCGACGTTCGGGGCCTCCTCCTCCTTCACGGGCGGAGGCGCCGCGACAGCGACGGGCTCGGCGGCACGCGCCGGGGAGACCGGAGCCACGGGGGCGGCGGACACGGCGGGAGCGGCCGGGGCCACGGAC